>JAZDKY010000128.1:0-91639 GCA_043802525.1 bacterium | reverse complement strand
AGGTGCGGACAGCCCCTAAAACAACCCGCCCACGCAGGTGGGGAATTCCCAAGGCCGCCAAAGTGGGGAATTTTCGAGGGCCACAAAAGTGGGGAATTTTCGAAGGCCATTTCTGGGGAGTTTTCCAAGGCCATTGACACTACCTATCCGACGCCTCGCTCATGCTGAACGTTGGTTCCGGTCCGGGTTTGAAATCCGTTCACAACGAAAGATCATGCCGATCGAAACGATGATCGGTTGGTTCCGGTCCGGGTTTGAAATCCGTTCACAACAGTCCTACGGCTGGCCCGCTTGGAGTTCTTGTTGGTTCCGGTCCGGGTTTGAAATCCGTTCACAACCATGGTCTATCCTTATCGGGCAACGGTTTAGTTGGTTCCGGTCCGGGTTTGAAATCCGTTCACAACATCAAGCATCTCCCATGCTCCAACTACACGGTTGGTTCCGGTCCGGGTTTGAAATCCGTTCACAACAAAAATCGAACGCGCCCTTGGTGTCAACGGAGTTGGTTCCGGTCCGGGTTTGAAATCCGTTCACAACGCTTACGCGCGTGCCCTTTTCGATGGGAATGTTGGTTCCGGTCCGGGTTTGAAATCCGTTCACAACCTATGTACTGCGCGTTCGCCGTAACCGCTAGTTGGTTCCGGTCCGGGTTTGAAATCCGTTCACAACACATAAGCGAACAGTCCCGAAAGGGCAAGTGTTGGTTCCGGTCCGGGTTTGAAATCCGTTCACAACTACGGCCGCGCCGTCGCCGTAAAGAAAGAGTTGGTTCCGGTCCGGGTTTGAAATCCGTTCACAACTTCCTGTTGCATGACGATCTGTACGAGTTCGTTGGTTCCGGTCCGGGTTTGAAATCCGTTCACAACTTTCACCTACAGCGGTCACCGTGAATATGGTTGGTTCCGGTCCGGGTTTGAAATCCGTTCACAACAAATGAGCAGGGCGACCGTGGAACGGGAGAGTTGGTTCCGGTCCGGGTTTGAAATCCGTTCACAACTCTCGTTAATCGGCATCGCGAGGATGTTGGTTGGTTCCGGTCCGGGTTTGAAATCCGTTCACAACAGAAATGCGACGGCTTTGACCTCGACGAGTTGGTTCCGGTCCGGGTTTGAAATCCGTTCACAACACATAGCTAGTCTCCTATTGTTCTTGTGTCGTTGGTTCCGGTCCGGGTTTGAAATCCGTTCACAACTTCCGAATCGTCGAGGCCTATCTCCGGATGTTGGTTCCGGTCCGGGTTTGAAATCCGTTCACAACTACGAGCGTTGCCGGTCTTGGCACGCCATGTTGGTTCCGGTCCGGGTTTGAAATCCGTTCACAACTCGTGGATGAATACGCCGCACCGCTTGGTGGTTGGTTCCGGTCCGGGTTTGAAATCCGTTCACAACTAATGAGCGCAAATTCATGGCACCACGGGCGTTGGTTCCGGTCCGGGTTTGAAATCCGTTCACAACACCTGCAGGAGGATGCCGCTCGGCGCTTCCGTTGGTTCCGGTCCGGGTTTGAAATCCGTTCACAACTGTCGCAAGGGAGATGGAACGACGGGGGGCGTTGGTTCCGGTCCGGGTTTGAAATCCGTTCACAACAATGAAAATGTAAAGACCCACATAAGTAAAAGTTGGTTCCGGTCCGGGTTTGAAATCCGTTCACAACGGTGGTTCGGGACGTGCAGAAACAGCTCGGTTGGTTCCGGTCCGGGTTTGAAATCCGTTCACAACATACGAACAGTGCATGCGCGGGGCAATGCGGTTGGTTCCGGTCCGGGTTTGAAATCCGTTCACAACCAACGGTGCAAGCGGTGATATCTATACGAGTTGGTTCCGGTCCGGGTTTGAAATCCGTTCACAACGTGTCGTTGCCAATATCGACGCGCATCAATGTTGGTTCCGGTCCGGGTTTGAAATCCGTTCACAACACTGATACCAGCCGGTGTAAGAGTCGATGCGTTGGTTCCGGTCCGGGTTTGAAATCCGTTCACAACACCTGGAACTGGCGCACCGTCAATTATATTGTTGGTTCCGGTCCGGGTTTGAAATCCGTTCACAACCGACGGGTTAATGTCCATCCATACTGGCGAGTTGGTTCCGGTCCGGGTTTGAAATCCGTTCACAACCATTTGAGCGACGGGCGTCGGCAACCGATCGTTGGTTCCGGTCCGGGTTTGAAATCCGTTCACAACCTTGAGCGAGTTGTTCTGCCTCATGGGGGAGTTGGTTCCGGTCCGGGTTTGAAATCCGTTCACAACATGTATCTCCATGCATCGCGCCTGGTCCATGTTGGTTCCGGTCCGGGTTTGAAATCCGTTCACAACGCATTGGCCTGCAAGACAGCGATAGCCAGAGGTTGGTTCCGGTCCGGGTTTGAAATCCGTTCACAACAAATGGCCGACAATGGCGTGGTTCCGGGAGGTTGGTTCCGGTCCGGGTTTGAAATCCGTTCACAACCATTGGCCTGCAAGACAGCGATAGCCAGATGTTGGTTCCGGTCCGGGTTTGAAATCCGTTCACAACGTGGTAGCGGCGACACCTTTGCGACGAACGTTGGTTCCGGTCCGGGTTTGAAATCCGTTCACAACGAGCGGGGCATGAAGGAGGCGGCGGCTACGTTGGTTCCGGTCCGGGTTTGAAATCCGTTCACAACCATCCGCGCGCAGGGGGTTGCCCCTGAACGCGTTAGGCCCTGTCGGGCTGGTTGTAAACGGAGTGGCAAATGGATTGACCAGCCATTTTGCTTCGGTTTTCAAAGAGCTAAACAAAAAAAGCCCCACCGAAGCGGGGCTATAGGAAATCGGTATTCCTTCGGCATGGTAGCCTTATTGTGAACAGATTTCACCGATCAGGCTACTGGTTGGTGCCGTGGAGTCAAGCGCCGAACCCCGGTCAGAAAAACTCGAGTTGCGCTGGAGTGGACGGCGGAGGTTTGGCCTTTTCCCCTTGAATATTGATGATCTGTCCGAATTGTTTGTCAGTCGCCGATAATATGCTGACCAGTCCCGAGGGCGGAACCCAGTCTTTGACGCGATTCGTGTGGACCTCGGCACTCTCCTTGCTGGCGCAGTGTCGGATGTAAACGGAGTACTGCATCATGGAGAACCCATCATCAAGCAAGTCCTTGCGGAATCGAAAAGCCTGCTTGCGCTCTGGCTTCGTCGTCACCGGGAGGTCGAAGAATACAAAGAGCCACATTATGCGATAGGCCTCGGCGGCCAGTTGATGACTGCTCATTGGATCGAAGGATAATGGAGTTGCCGCTCCTCGCCAGCCAGGCAGCGCACGAGCGACGCGCTACTCAACGACATTGCGTTCATCAGCGGTCGGCGTTTGTCAGGGAAAGAGGCATCGGCGGTGAGTACGTTCAGCAACGCCTGCTTGGCCTCCCGCGTCATTGAGCCATCCGCCCCCCGTGACAACAGGCGCACCACGGCCGCATCCACAAAAGGCCGGTAGGGCTCCATGAAGTCGTCCGCCAGGGCAAAGGCGTTGTAGCGGTTGCAGTGGTGGATTCCGATGGCACAGTACAAACCGGAAGAAACCAGGGCGCGCGCCGCCGCCGCGCGCAGAATGGCATAACCATAGTTCAGAAGTCCGTTTGGAGCAGATCCGTCCGGGTCGCGCACAAAGGCCGCGAGGTCGAAAAGTCGCGACCAATACTGGCGCGAGGCCACCGCCTCGCGATTATCCACATCCCCGGTCTTAACCATGTCAGCCATTCGCTTGAGGGCCTCCGCACCAGGGCGGTTCAGCAACTCCAGCAGGGCTGCCTGATTGCCAATCTTGGCCTTCACGGTTTGTTGCCACAGGCGCTTGGTCGTTGCCTGTGTCGCAGAAAGTTGGGCGCGCAGTACTTCAGCGTGCGTGGTGTTGCCCTCCAGACTTTGCAGCATGGCGCAGGGATGATGGCGCTCATCACACAAGACTACGGCTGCGCCCTGCTCGTTCAGCCTCCACAGGGCGTGTCCCGACATCGTGACGGAGAGATCTTCAAGCATCACGACCCCGATGTCTTCCATCGGGATGACGGTTTCCTTTGCATCGTCGCCCCGGGGCCGGTGGATGAGCTGCCCGTTGCGGATGCAGAGATGACACGCGGTTGCAAAGACCAGTGTGCGCTTAAGCATCCTTCCTCTCCGGCCACTTCACACAGCCTGTGGCATCCAGAATGAAGTCCTGGCCCGCGACCGCGATGTTGATTCCGTTGACCGATAGACGGAGTTTGTGCGCTGGCGCGCCCGTCCACGCAATCGAGCTGATTCCCTTTCCCAACTCCTTTTCGGGAAGCGCGCAAGCATGATGCACAAATTGTGCAAGCCCGGCTTCCATGACCGTCAATCGGTAAAGCCGGGTCGATAGCGCATCCTGCGACAGCGTCTTCAATTCCTCGGGCGAATCTTTGCAGAAAAGGACCAGCGATCCCGACTTCAGGACGTGGCGTAGCTGGAGCTCTTTCCCGTCAACGGAAGGCAGGAATGTTTCCCATGTGCCTTTGCGCGTAGCTTCGACCGCCTCAAAGTTTGTGATGACTTTCCAATCCGCCTTTGCCTTTCCATTCACGGTTCCGCGATAAAGAGCCATGATGTAATTGCTGTCGTTGGCGGCATACCTCTGCTGTTTGTATTCGTGTTTCGAGACATCGGAGTGTGCGCCGATTGGGATCAGGCTCTCGGGTTTATTGCTTACGCGGACGCGCACGGTATTGATCGGAACACGTCGCACCTCATCGAACCAGACGGTCTCGCCCTTATGCAAGCGTTCACGGTTTGCATCGACGATGCGTTTTACGGCCTGATCCACGATATTGTCGAAATCCTTGAACGTCTTATCGAGCTTCTTTCGAACGACGCATATCCGCAGTGGTGCGGCCTTGTTGTCGGCGGTGGGCGGCTCCTGGATAATGCCGTATGAGGTGTCCTTATGGAGCGCCCCCCTCGCGGAGTTTCCCTTGAGCAGGATGGGCGTTCCATCGGTCTTCTTTTGCACCATTCCTCGCACACGCAGCCGCTTGAACGTGGGCTTGAGCAGATTCGACTTGCAGTAGTGAACGCACAGCACTTCACTGGCCAACCGCTCGTTGAGATCGCGCGCGAACCCATCCCACGGTTCAGGTACCTGGGGACGCGGCCCTTCGCTGCGCTCATAGCGTTCAACTTCCCGGTAAAAGGCGGCAAGCTGTTGGTAAAAATCGGGCCGCAAGCAAGCGGTCACAATGGCGTCCACACAGTGATGAACGTGGTTTCCACGGTACTTGGGCTCCAACTCCCAAATGTTCTTTACGCCGTGCACCACCTCCGCCTTCACGGAATACACTTTTTCAAACAGGCTCTTCAGATACAGCATGGCATATTTGCAGACGATGCGGGTATCCACCAACTGGCTGTTCGAGAATCCCTCCGGGATTTCCTCGATTTCGAACTTACGCAGTTTGCGCTTCCAGTAGCGTGATTGATTGCGCAGGAAGAGAAAATCGGCGCGAGCCTTATCCTTCGTCTCCTTGGTGGGCGCGCGCTTCGCCGCATTGCTTCGTTTTTCAGCCAGCTCATCGAGAGCTTCTATTTTCGGCCCCCATAAAAGGCGCGCGCGTTCGAGAATCTCCTCCGCTTCGGGCAACTCGCTGGGAATCTTGTTTCCTTTGTGTTCCCGGTTGAACTGCCGTTCACAAAGAGTGAGGTTGCTTTGGCTGTTGTCCAACGCCCGGCTGCGCGGCACGGTGTGCTCAATATCGAATGCGGGATTCTCGCCAAGAAACTCGGTGAGGCCGATCTCGTTTCCTGTGTAGAGACAACGCTTGTTCTGCTCCACCCATAGCCGGTATTTCAGCACGTTTGTCTCGGTCGCGAGGAACGGAGTTTCTTTGATTATTGATTCGCTGTACTCGGCATTCTCCTTCGCACGCTGGCGGTGCTCGCGATCAATCGCTGTCCGCTCATTTTGCGTGTTGAGATCCCGCGCCATTTCGATGCGGATACGGGTGTTCGGATCGATCAGACCCTCCTTGAGCATGGCATTGATCAAGTGGCGTAGCCGCGTCATCGTGCGCATGAAGACGGGATTTTTGATCGAGGGTATGCGCGGACTGCCAAGTTTCCACTGGCCGTCCTCATCCGCCTGCACTCTGGGATAGGTCTCGATGGCGGAGGGGTGGTAGAGTCGCGCCAACTCGCGCTCGTTCAGCGCGTAGCGCGTGCGCAGCACATCGGCGATGCGTTCTTCAATCGTCGCCACTTGTACGAACGATTCGGATCGATACAGTCGGCATACCTCCTCCACGCAATCAGCGAGGCGCTTCTCGCGGTGCGCCGCCGCAATCGCTGTCCAAGCATTCTCACCCACAGAAGCAACAAGAGACGTCTCCATGCGCGTTTGCAGCCGAGTCCATGTGGCCGGAGTGGCTCGCATGGACGAAGGGTCGAGTTGTTCTTCCTTCAGACTCGCCAACACAGTATTGACCGCCAGAGCGCAACGGACATCCAGCCGGTGGTTCACGAGTAATTCGCCGATGGCAGGCTCCAACGTCGGCGCCTCATCGGCCCACGCTTTCCCATGTTTGCCCAGCAAGGTGGGCAAATTGGCCATAAAGACTGCATGGGCATACACCACACCTTTTTCAAGATGTGGCACAATCTTGCGGATTGCGCACAGACTCAGGTTGGCATAGCCCTGCGGAACCGGCTTGGCGAAGCGCTTGGCCTGCTCCTCATCGAGGGCGAGCTGCGATTTGGCGAAGGCATCGAGCTTTTCATGGTCTCGGAAGGTGAACAGGACGTGCCAGACATCGTCCACGACTTGGTCCCGGGTTTTTCCCTCCGCCTTGACATATCGCCTGGTTAGTTCCTCCGGCCAGTTTGATCCGAACAAGTCGCGCAGTCTGGCTGTGACGGGGCACGGGGCCACGTCCATATTGTCCCGGTAATTGAACACCCATGCGTGCGGGTCGCGACCTTCGCGCAAACCGCCGAAGGCTATACGGACCTTCTTGGGCGTGAGCTTCTTGGCGAGTTTGTCAAAAGACTCGTTCTTCTTGAGGTCCAGCAGCCACTCCAGCGCAACGGCGCGCTCCGATTCGTTGAGTGGGCGTAGATCGGCCTCTCCCGGCGCGGCAAGCCGGATGTTGCTCAGGGTCTGCAACGCTCGATAGCGCTCAAAGAGCGGATGCGAGATCGGCGCGCGCGCCTTGGTTGGTTCAAGAGGGCACGTTCCGACTGTGCCCTTTTGCGACCGTAAAGGACGTTGCGTGAAAATCGCCTTTTGCAAGGCCTCACGCAGTTCGGAGGGAACGCGCTGCCGGTCACATATGGCAGTAAATTCCTCTTCGTATTGCCTTCGACTCGTGTAATGCGCCCCGCCCCGGACGGCTTCCTTACCCAAACAGTCTTCATAGTAGTACTGGCCCAGCGTCCGAGCGCCCCTTTGCACGTCCACCTTTTCGATGGCACCCATCACGTCGCCCTCGCGTTCTTCGCCGGAAACGCGGTTACTTTGGTATCCTCGGCGCTGGGCCAGATGATAGAAGGCGCGGCCCAGCCTGTACCGATTGTCCGCTTGAGTCAGATCGAGTGTCTGGGTCGCGGCCAGCCAGCGATAGTAGTAGGGTCCCGCGGGTTTGCCGTCGGCGGTAAACTCTTTTGTTTGAAGCCATTGCCGAAACTCTGGAGAAGGAGGGAAAATCTTTTCATCGCGCCAGCGACGCACATCCTCCCAACCAATGCCGGGACAGTAACCGTGCTCGATCAGGACGCGCAGCGTGATCTGTTTGCGCCATTTACGCCGCATTTTAAGCCTGCGCGCAGCGCGGAACTGGGTGCGTTCAGCGGCAAGGGAGTACTCGCCGGTTTGATTTTCGCCCACCCCTTTTTCGAAGAGATGAACTCCCTTGGTCAGGAGCGTGGTCTTTGACCCGTTTGTCTCGATCAACGCCCATCCAATACTGTTGGTCCCCAAATCCAATCCCAGCGTCCTCATTCTTTACGATCTCCTTCATTTGATAAGAGATCGCATTCAGATGGGAAGGGCACGATCCGACCATCACAGCATACAGATGCGTTCATGTTGGAGACGCTGCCAGAACGCAGTCGGAACGCCAAGAACTATGGTTGCTGGGATCGGATGGGGTCAAACCTATCGCGCCGTGAAAAGCCCGTAACTGAAGGAGGTGCTGAGTAGCACTGAAATGAGTTATGCGAGTCCTGCCGTCTGAGATGACGGACCGGAAAAGGGTAGCCACCAACCGGTAAGCGAGTCTTGCATGGTCGTTCGCGAGAACGGCATGAAGCGTAGACAGCGAGCAAGCAGGCCGTGCGATTGAATTCCGAAACGACCGTTTCGTGGGAGTCCTGCCCAGATTAGGTACAGGCAGGACAACACTGAAATGCCGATAAGGCGAGGCATGGAGGTCCCACCGGGGTCTGAGAACACGGCAGAGATGCAAAGGATTCGACGGGAACACGGGATATCCAACCCGAGAGCATGCCGGAGCGGATGACACCGGCTTATCAACATCCAGGCTTCGGCCCTCCGGAGATCGGGCCATCGAGTCGCGCCGCGTTTTCAGATGCCGTAGGTGTTTTTTCACGCCTTCGCTGAAGGCTACGGCGTGGCATTTTTCCTCCCGCGCCGCGCGGGAGGAAAAATGGTGGAGCGGAAGGGAGTTGAACCCTCGACCCCGTGAATGCCATTCACGTGCTCTACCAACTGAGCTACCGCCCCTCACTCAATACCGCGTTCCCGGCTTTTTTGTGGAGGCAGACGATAGAGCAACAGGTTGGCCTAGTCAATCACCCAGCGTTTCGCGCGCGGCCGAAGTCGCCTGGGGATAGGGATTCAGACGGATTGGCCACGAAGAGGCACCCTTCGACAGGCTCAGGGCAAGCAGGACAGGCAAAGCTGCACGAAGAAAGAGGGGACCACGAAACACACGAAAGACACGAAATTTGGAATCGGCTTTTCTTCTGTCATCATGCGTGGGTAGGGCGGCTTCGACGAAGCCGCCGAATGCTTGGTGACTGCGGCGCTTTCGTCGAAAGCGCCCTACCCGATAGAATGGGCAATTTTTAGTGACCATTCCGGCCATCCCGGTAATCTCTGCCCATGCGCATCGTTTTCATGGGCTCCGGCGCGTTTGCCTGTCCGATCGTCCGCGCGATCCATGGGGCTTCGGCCGGGAAATTGGTCGGCGTCGTGACCCAGCCGGACCGGCCGAAGGGCAGGAACCGGCAGGTCGCTGCCTGTCCGGTGAAGGAAATCGTGGCCGGGACGGGTGTGAAGATCCTGACGCCCGAGAAAATCGGCGCAGCGGTGGACGAACTCCGCGCGCTGGCGCCGGACCTCATCGTCGTGGCCGATTACGGCCAGTACATCCCGTCGAGCGTCCTCGCGATTCCGCCCAAGCGCGCGATCAACGTGCATCCGTCGCTCCTCCCGAAGTACCGCGGCGCCGCGCCGATCCAGTGGGCGATTGCGAACGGCGACACGAAGACGGGCGTGACCGTGCAGTATGTCGCGAAGAAAATGGATTCGGGCGACGTTCTCCTGCAGCAGGAATTCGACATTGGCGCCGACGACACGGCGGAAACGCTGGAGGCGCGACTCGCCGAGGCGGGGGCGGAACTCGTGTTGCGCGCGATCGAGGAGATCGAGACGGGAAGCGTCCACGCGACGCCGCAGGATGAGGCGCATGCGACGTATGCCCGCAAACTCATCAAGGACGACGGTCGCATCGACTGGTCGCTCCCGGCCAGAACCATCCGTGATCGGGTGCGTGGCTTCCAGCCGTGGCCGGGCAGTTTTTGCGCAGCGCAAAAACTGAAAGTGCTCGCTGCGCGAGCAGAAGATGGGAGCGGTTCGCCAGGGACGATCCTCGACATCGGCGCGGATGGGCCGCTCGTGGCCGCGGGCGACGGCGCATTGCGATTGATCGCGGTGCATCCCGAGGGGAAAAAGTCGATGAGCGGCGCGGATTTCGTGCGCGGATACCGGGTCAACGTCGGCGATCGATTCGGCTGATCCGCGTCTGGGGAGCGCACGCGTCTCGCGTGCCACCATCGGCGTCTCGCCGATGAGCGGGCGTGCATGAGTGGACTCTAAACGCGATTTTCCCAGTCAAGAATTCAACCGCATGTTATCTTTTCCCGATGTTTCGACGTGTCGCCATCCTGCTTATCTGCCTGGCCGGCCATGTCCGCGCCGGGGACGACGCGCGTCCGCTCGACCTGCGGGCGTGCTACGACCTGGCCCTCGGGTCCAGTGAATCCATCGGCATTGCCGCGTCCGAATGGCGAGCCGCGGAAGCCCGCTATCGCCAGACGCGCGATACGCTGGCGCCGGCCGTCAGCCTGCTGGCCGGTGAGGAGCTGCAGAACGACCGGAGTGGGAGCGAATCCGGGCAATTTGCGGCCCGCCTTCGCGCGGAGCAGACCTTATATAGTGGATTCCGGCTGACGCGACTGGCCGAGGCGCGCGAGACAGAGGGGCGTGCGGCCAAGCTGGACGAAACGCGTTCGCGGGAACTGTTGTACCTGGACGTCTCGGATGCGTTTCACCTGAACCTGCTCTACGAAAGCGATCTCGTCGTGCTGCATCAACTGGTGGAGGCGCTCGAACAGCTCGTCGCCGAATTGGAGAAACGTCTCGAACTCGGCCGCTCGCGCCGCGCAGATTTGCTGAACGCGAAGACCGATCTGGCCGAGGCGCGGGTGGATGAAGAATCGACCCGCGGTCAGTTCCGCGCCGCGCGGGAACTGCTCGCATTCCTGATCAACCGCCCCGCGGACAGCATCCAGTTGACCGAGACCTCGCCTTTTCCGGCAACGCCTGAACTGGAAACCCGCCTGGCGGCGGCCACGCTGCGGGCCGATGTGCTGGCTGGCGAGGCGCGGGTGGAGGCCTCGCAGCGCGATCTCGCGGCCGCGCGAGCGGAGCGCAAACCGCAGGTCGCTGCGGAGGGCAATGTCTACCTCTACGAAGATCCCGACCAGGAGCAGGAATGGAACGTGATGCTCACCTTCGAACTGCCCATCTTCGACGAAGGCGTCATCCGTTCCAGGGCGCAGGAGAAACTGGCGCAAGTCCACATCAGTACCTTGAACCTGTCCGCCGTGCGGCGTCGTGCCGAAAGCGAGGTGCGCAACGCGTACATTGCGTTTACGACCGCGGTGGCGCAACGCGGGCGGCTCGACGAGGCGGAATCGTCCGCGGCGGAAAATTACGAAGTGCAGAAGAAGGATTATGAACTGGGTCGCGCGAGCCAGCTCGACACGTTGAACGCGCTGGCCCAGTTGCAGCGCCTGCGCAGGCGCCAGGTCGCGGCGGAGGTGGCGGCCCGGGCGAGCCTCGTTCGCCTCCATGTTGCGGCGGGGGAGGTGGCGCCGTGAAGGGCCGTTCTATGGTGAAAGAAATGTGGAGTGCGCAGGCTTGCCTGCGCCATGTTCCGGCGAAGCTAGCTTCGCCGAACAAAGCGGCGGCAAGCCGCCGCACTCCATGGGGTGCATCGTTATGACCCTTTCCGACCTATCCATCCGACGCCCCGTCTTTGCCTGGATGATCATGTTCGGGCTGATCGTCTTCGGCGCGATCAGTTTTGGGCGGCTGGGCATCAGCTTGATGCCTGACGTGGATTTCCCGGTGCTGTCTGTGAATGTGCGCTGGGAGGGTTCCGCGCCAGAGATTCTCGAGGCGGAACTGGTCGACCAGCTCGAACAGAAACTGATTGCCGTCGAAGGTCTCAAGGAAATTCGATCGAACATCCGGCAGGGGCAGGGATCGATCGACCTGGAATTTCATCTGAACCGCGATATCGATGCCGCGGTGCAGGAGGTGCAGGCCGCGCTGAGCCGGGTGCGGCTTCCGATGGGCGTCGATGTGCCGACAATCCGCAAGAGCAGCACGGAATCGGACCCGGTCATCTGGATCGGCCTCAGCGGGAAGTACTCGCTGCGCGAAATGATCAATTTCGTCGACGACTTCCTGGTCGACCAGTTCCAGGTCATTCCCGGTGTGGGCGAGGTGTCGCTTGGCGGGCATAGCGACCGGAATCTGCGCATCTGGGTGGACAGCGAGAAGCTGCGGAAATACGAGCTGACGATCCTCGACCTGCAGCAGGCTATCGAGCGACAGCACGTCGAGATGGCGGCCGGGTACATCGAGAACGACAAGCGCGAAGTCAACGTTCGCACGATGGGCGAGGGGCTCACGCCCGAGGACGTGGCGAACATTGTCATCGCGCAGCGGGGCGGGCAGCCGATCTATGACGCGGCCTTACGGGTCGGCGACATTGCGCGCGTCGAGGACGGGTTGAACGATATTCGCCGCATCGGCCGCGTGAACGGCGAGCCGGGGGTGAGCATCGGCATCCGGAAGCAGCGCGGCGCGAACGAGGTCGCCATCGGCCACGCCGTGAAGGCGCGCATCGAGGAACTGAACCGTTCGCTGCCTGAAGGGCTGAAACTGGCGGTCAACGTGGACGTCACCCGGTTCGTCGAGCAGTCGGTCCGGCAGACGGAGGAGGAACTGTTGTTCTCGGCGCTTTTGACGGCGTTCATCTGCTACCTGTTCCTTGGCAATTGGAGCGCCGCGTTCAACATCATCCTGTCGATCCCGACCTCCATCGTGGGCACGTTCATGGTCCTTTACTTCATGGGTTTCACGCTGAACACGTTTACGCTGCTCGGTCTGGCGCTGTCCATCGGCATCGTGGTGGATGACGCCATCATGGTGCTGGAGAACATTGTCCGGCATTTCAGCATGGGGAAGGACCGGGTCATGGCGTCGCGGGATGGCGCGCGCGAGATCACGTTTGCCGCGATCGCGGCGACGGTGGCCGTCATCGCGATCTTCCTGCCGGTCGCGTTCATGCAGGGGATCATCGGCCGGTTCTTCTACCAGTTCGGCGTGACGATCACCGCCGCGGTCGCGCTGTCGCTGCTCGAGGCGATCACACTCACGCCGATGCGGTGCTCCCAGTTCCTGCGGAAGAGCGAGCATCCGGGGATCATCCAGCGGAGCATGGACTACCTCTTCGGCAGATTCGCCCGCGGATACCGGTGGGCTTTGGGCGGGGCCCTGCGTGTGCGGTGGCTCGTGGTACTCGTGGCCTTTGCGGTGTTCGGATTCTCGCTTTGGACGGGCTCGAAGCTGCGACAGGAATTCGTGCCGGCGCAAGATCAGAACTTTGTGCGCATGAGCATCCGGGCACCGGTCGGGTCCTCGTTGACCTTCACCGACGGCAAGGTGCGCGAGATCGAGGACTATCTGAGGCAACAGCCGGAAGTGACGCGTTACTTCTCGTCGGTCGGCGGCTTCAACGGCGTGCCGAACCAGGCGAACTGCCTCGTGACCTTCGTGGACAAGAAGGACCGGACCATTGGCCAGTCGGCGCTGATCGCGAAGTTCCGCAAGGAACTCGGGGCGATCAAGGACGCGCGTATTTCCTACCAGGACGTGTCGACCCGCGGCCTGACGGCGCGGCGCAGTTCGCCGGTCGAATTCAACCTGCGTGGCAAGGACTTCGATGTGCTGGATGAGAAGTCCAAAGAGATCATGAAACAGTTGGAAGACACGGGGCTGGTGACGGACATCGATTCGAGTTACCGCGCGGGCATGCCGGAGCTGCGGATTTGGCCGGACCGCGAGGCCGCGGCGGCGAGGGGCGTGTCCATGGAGACCATTGGCGAGACCATCAACGCCGCGATCGGCGGGGTACGGAGCGGCAAGTTCACCCGCGAGGGCCGGCGATACGACGTGCGCATCCGGCTCAACCCGGACGAACGGTTGAACGAGGACGACATCAAACGCCTGCAGGTCCGCACGCAGTTTGGCGAGCTCGTGCCGCTTGCGGAGGTCGTGCGCTACGAGATCGTGCCGACGATTCAGTCGATCACGCGCGTGAACCGCCAGCGGGCGATTTCCGTGACGGCCAATCTCGCGCCGGGCGCGTCGCAGACTGCGGCGTTGGCAGCCGCGGAGCGGATCAGCAGGAACATGCTGCCGCCCGGGTACACCTTCAACTTCGAAGGCGGGTCGCAGACGTTCCAGGAGTCGTTCAAGAGCATCTATTTTGCGTTTATCCTCGGCGTGGTCGTGGCGTACATGGTTCTCGCCTCGCAGTTCAACAGCTTTGTGCATCCGTTCACAGTGCTGCTGGCGTTGCCGTTCAGCATCTCGGGCGCGGCGTGGGCGCTGAAGTGGAGCGGGCAGTCGATCAACCTCTACAGCGCGATCGGGATCATCCTGCTCATGGGCATCGTGAAGAAGAATTCGATCCTGCTGGTGGAGTTCACGAACAAGCTCCGTTACGAAGATGGTTTGAGCGTGAAGGAGGCCCTGCTGCGCGCGTCGCCGATCCGGCTCCGGCCGATCCTGATGACGTCGCTCGCGACGCTGGGCGCCGCGCTGCCGCTGGCGCTGGGGTTGGGGCCTGGGGCGGAGACGCGCATGCCGATGGCGATCACGATCATGGGCGGCGTGGTCGTCTCGACGGTTTTCACGCTTTTTGTCGTGCCGTGCGCGTACAGCCTCATGTCGCGCCTGGAGCGGCGTCCGCCCGCGGACCATGTGGACTTCGAGGACGAGCGTCCGGAAAGATACGTTGACACCAAGGTGGGCTGACCTGTTTCATGCGGGCTATGTCGAAGGTGGTGAACGTCAACCTGGGCGAGCGCTCCTACCCGATTCACATCGGGTCCGGGATTCTTCCAACGATTGGAAATCTTGCCGGCAAAATTTCCAAGCATGGGAACGGCCTGCTGGTGAGCGATGCCACCGTTGTATCTCTTTATGGCGACGCGTGTTGCGCGGCGTTTCCCCGTCTCGGGCGCGCCATTGTTCCGGCGGGCGAGGCGTCGAAGGACGGTCGCTGGCTCTTTCATCTATATGAGAAGGCGGTGGAGCAGGGGCTCGACCGCACATCGTTCGTCGTCGCGCTCGGGGGTGGCGTTGTCGGTGATCTCGCCGGCTTCATGGCGGCGACTTACCTGCGCGGCATACCTTATATACAGGTGCCGACGACGCTGCTCGCGATGGTCGACAGCGCGGTCGGGGGCAAGACCGGCATCAACCTGCCACAGGGCAAGAACCTCGTGGGCGCGTTCCATCAGCCCGTGCTGGTCGTCGCCGATGTCGACACCCTCAAGACATTGCCGCCGCGGGAACTGGTGTCGGGTCTCGCCGAGGTCGTGAAGTATGGCGTGATCCGCGATGCGGAGCTCTTCGCGCTGCTGGAGAAGAACGCGCAGAACATCCTCAAGGGCGACGCCGCGTTGCTTGAAGAGATCATCGCGCGGAGCTGCCAGATCAAGGCCGATGTCGTCGGCGCGGACGAGCGCGAGAGCGGGCTGCGCGCCATCCTGAATTTCGGGCACACGCTCGGCCATGCGATCGAAACGGTCACCGGCTACGGCCGCTACATGCACGGCGAGGCCATCGCGATCGGGATGGTGTTCGCCGCGCAGGTGTCGTGCGCGGAGAAGGGATTTCCGAAGAAGGACTGCGAGCGGCTTGTCCAACTCCTGGCCGCGCTTGGGCTGCCCGTGCAGGCGCCGGAATGCAACTGGCAGGCCCTGCGTACGGTCATGGGCGTGGACAAGAAATCGACCGCGGGCAAACCGAAGTTTGTCCTCGCGGATCGGATTGGCTCCGTCGCGTTTGGGTGCGAAGTGTCCGAGGATGTGCTTGAGAATACATGCATGGAAATGAGCAGGTAGGGCGGTGCGTCCCTGCACCGCCGCCGTCTCCGGACAGGCGGCGCGGCAGGGACGCCGCGCCCTACCAGGAATCGATACGAACGTATGGCTGCCGTAAGCGAAATCATTGTCCGTGAATACTTCGAGGGGCTTGGATTCCTGGTCCACCAGCCCCGCAAGTATGCCGTCGCGGCACGGGCGAAGCGGCCGGAGGAGGAAGTCGACCTGCTGGTGGTGAATCCGCAGGTGACGGAGCATGTCGTGCCGGACGAGATCATGTGGAGCGCGTCCGAGTTGAAGGGCATCGCGCGGGCGATCGTCGGCGTGCGCGGGTGGCACACGGACCGGTTCAGCCCGGCGATGCTCGACGACACGCCCGAAATTTTTCGTTTCGCGGAGGAGGGCGCGGCGAAAAGTTTCCTGCCGATTCTGGGGCCCGGGCCCGTGGCGAAAATCTTATGCCTGCCCGGTTTGTCGGCCTCGGATTCGCTGAAGGCGAAGTCGAAGGAGATCCTGAAATCGCGCGGGATCGACGGGGTCATCTCCTTCCCGACGATGCTGATGGAACTCGTGTCGATGGTGGAGGTCACGAAGAACTACGAGAAGTCCGACCTGCTGCAGGTGCTGCGCATCCTGAAGAACTACGATCTGCTCAAGGGCCCGCAGTTGGAGTTGTTCAAGAGGAAGAGAAGTTGAAACGGATCGTAGGTAGGGCGGTGCGTCCCTGCACCGCCGCCGTCTATGAGCCCGCGGCGCGGCAGGGACCTGCCTTCGCTCAGAAGCTACGGCAAGGCGCGCGCCGCGCCCTACCAGGAATTCGCCGGAACAACGTTATGGGAAAGTCATGACCTCACGCGAGGCCTACATAGCGCTCAACCTGATGGACAGCATGGGGCCCGTGCGCGCCCGCAACCTCATTGCTGCGGTGGGTGCCCCCGAGAATATTTTCACCGCGTCCGAGGAGGACCTGCGTCGCGCGGAGGGGATCGGCCCCGAGATGGTCGCGTCGATCCTCAAGCAGCGCGGCGAGATCGACCCTGCGCGCGAGGAAGACCAGGCGAAGAAGATCGGTGCGCGCATCATCGCCTTCACCGACGCCGACTACCCCGGGCCGCTCAAGGCGATCTACGATCCACCGCTGGCGCTCTACGTGCACGGTACGCTGGAGCCGAAGGACCGGCATGCACAGGCCATCGTCGGGACGCGGAGCCCCTCGCATTACGGACTCAGCGTTGCCGACCGTCTCGCGTATCAGCTGGCAAAGACCGGTTTCGTGGTGGTGAGCGGGCTGGCGCGCGGGATCGACACGGCGGCGCACCGGGGCGCGCTGAAGGGTGGGGGGCGGACGCTGGCGGTGCTGGGCAGCGCGTTGGACAAGGTGTACCCCGTCGAAAACGACAAACTCGCGGACCAGATCGCGGAGCACGGCGCGGTCATCTCGGAATATGCGCTGGGCCGCGAACCGGATCGTACGACGTTTCCGTACCGGAACCGCGTGGTGAGCGGTCTTTCCATGGGCGTCATCGTCGTCGAAGCGGGCGTGAAGAGCGGCGCGATGATCACGGCAAACGAGGCTCTCGAGCAGGGGAAATCGGTCTTTGCCGTGCCGGGCCGAATTGACACGCCTCAAGCGAAGGGTACTCATCAGTTGATCAAGAACGGGGCGCGCCTGATCGAGGACATTGACGACGTGCTGCAGGAGTTCGAGTTCTTGATTCCAAAGGAGACGAAAGACAAGGCCGCCGCGATTCCGACCCGGCCGGATGTGCCGATGTCGGCCGAAGAGCAGTGCATTGTGCGCGCCCTGTGGAAGGGTTCGCTCGACGTTGACACCCTCACGCGCGAGGCGGCGCTGAAGGTGGCCCAGGTAAATGCGCTGCTGTTAGGGCTGGAAATGAAAAGGGTCGTCCGTATACTGCCGGGCCGTGTTGTGGAACTGCGGGAAGGGCTGAAGCCCGAGTGACCAAACACCAATAGCCAAACACCAATAACCAAATGAAGGGTTCCATACGCTTGGTTATTGAATATTGGTTATTGGTTATTTCGGAATGAAGATGGCAAAAAACCTCGTCATCGTTGAGTCGCCTGCGAAGGCGAAGACCATCAACAAGATACTGGGCAAGGATTTTACTGTCCGGGCTTCCATGGGCCATGTCCGGGACCTTCCCCAGAAGGAACTGGGCGTCGACGTCGAGAACAATTTCAAGCCCAAGTACGGCACGATCAAGGGCCGCGAGAAGGTCATCAAGGAACTCAAGGAATTCGCCGCCGGCGCCGACACGATCTACCTGGCGCCCGATCCTGACCGCGAAGGGGAAGCGATCGCGTGGCATCTCATGGCCGCGCTGAAGGAAAAGAAGAATCCCAAGGAATTTCTCCGCGTCACGTACAACGAAATTACCGCGCCGGCGATCCGCGAGGCGTTTGCGCATCCGCGCAAGATCGACCAGAACAAGGTCGATGCGCAGCAGGCGCGGCGGGTGCTCGACCGGATCGTCGGGTACCAGGTCAGTCCGCTCCTCTGGCGCCGCATCCGCGGCGCGTCGAGCGCCGGGCGTGTGCAGTCGGTCGCGTTGCGGCTGGTCTGTGAGCGCGAAGCGCTGATCGCGAATTTCAAGCCGGAAGAGTATTGGCTCATGGGGGCCCGGGTCCGGAAATGGGTCGATCCCAGGGATCCGTTCCAGATCCGACTCGCGCGGATCAACGACGACAAGGCGGAAATCAAGTCGTCGGAGCAGGCAGCGGCCATTCAGGCCGACCTCCAGGGCCGCGCTCTGAAAGTTTCGGCTATTCTTCGGCGCGAGATTTCGAAACGGGCCCAGCCGTCGTACATCACCAGCACCCTGCAGCAGGCGGCATCGCGCTATTTCGGGTTTGCGCCGAAGCGCGCCATGCAGATCGCGCAGCGGTTGTACGAAGGCGTTGATTTTGGCGAGGGCGCGGTCGGGTTGATCACGTACATGCGAACGGACTCCTTCGCCATCTCGCCCGTGGCGCAGCAGGCTTGCCGCGAATTCATTGTCAACACGTACGGCCGGGAATTCATTCCGGAGACGCCGAATTTTTACAAGAGCCGCGGCAGCGCGCAGGAGGCCCACGAGGCGATCCGGCCCACGGAAGTCACGCGCACGCCTGACCAGCTCGCGCGCGTCCTGCAGCCCGATGAATTGAAGCTGTACCGCATGATTTGGCAGCGGTTCGTCGCGAGCCAGATGGCCAACGCGAAGATCGCGCAGCGCACGGTGGAGTTCGACGCGGTGCCGCCGGTGGGCCCCTCGACTGCGCTCGGGGCAGGCAAGACCAGCAAATATCTGTTCCGCGCATCGTCGTCGGAAATCCTCTTCCCCGGCTATATGAAGGTGACGGGCGTCGAGGAGGAGAAGAAGAAAGAGGACGATCCCGCCAAGGAAGGCGAGGACGAGGAGACGTTTCTCCCTCCGCTCGCGGAAGGGGAATCCGTCGAGCACCTCGACTGGCTGTCCGACCGCAAGGAAACGCAGCCGCCGCCGCGCTACACCGAGGCATCCCTCATCAAGACGCTGGAAGAGAACGGCGTCGGCCGCCCCAGCACCTACGCGCAGACTATTTCCACGATTCTCGACCGGAGTTACGTCGAAAAGGACAAGCGCGCGCTGAAGCCGACGTCGATGGGCGTGCAGGTCAATGACTATCTCGTCCAGCACCTCGGCGAACTGTTTGACGTGAAATTCACCGCGGGCATGGAAGAGCTCCTCGACGAAGTCGAAGAGGGCAAGGTCGGATGGACCGACATGATGGAGAAGTTCTACGCCTCCTTCAAAGACTGGCTCGTCAAGGCGAAGGGGCCGCCGGCCGACGTCAAGGTCGTGCGGCGTTTGATCCAACACCTGGACGGTGTCAAGGAATGGGCGCCGGAGACGAAACGCGGCACGCGCACGTACGGCGACAAGCGATTCGTCGATTCCGTGCTCAAACAGCTCGACGATGGCGAAAAACCGATCAGCGACCGGCAGCTTGAGGCGCTGAGCAAGCTCGCCGTCCACTACGAGAAGCAGGTTCCCGGTCTCGATGAACTCGCGGCGGAATTGGGCATCACGAAAGCGATTCACGAACACAAGCGGGCCCTGCAACCGCCCGGGCCCGAGATGATCCGCAAGCTCGAGCTGCTCGCCAACGTCCAGTTCGCCGAACCGCGCAAGGTCGGCACGAAGGTGTATGACGACAAGGTCTTCTCGGAATCGCTGCGCGCCCAGGTCGTGTCGGGCAGGGGATTGACCGAGAACCAGAACCGCTACCTCGACCGTCTGGTGCTGAAGTATTCGGAACAGATACCGGACTTTGAACGAATCAAGCCGGAACTCGGGATCAAGGAAGAGGTGACCGTGGGCGATGCGACCGTCGGCCCGTTCCTCGAGCTCATGCTCAACGTCAAGGAATGGAAGCCGCCGGTACAGCGCGGTAACCGCACGTGGGACGACAAGCAGTTCTTCGAATCGCTCTCGCGCCAGTTCGGCCAGAAGAAACAGCTTTCCTTCAAGCAGGCCGCGGCGCTGAAAAAGATGATCCGCCGCTACGCCGAGCACATCCCCAACTACGACGGACTTGTCGAGACCATGGGGCTGTTGCCAGGGAAGCAGGCGAAGGAAGAAGTGACCGGTGACCAGTGAGGTAGGGCGGATCGTCTCGGTCCGCCGATCGGCGCGGCAGGGACGCCGCGCCCTACCAGGATGACATGGCCACGAACGATACTCCGAACGATCCCGCGCTCGAGCACTTCGTCCGCTATCTGGAGACCGAGCGGAACGCCTCCGAACACACTGTCGCCAACTACCTGATGGACCTGCGCCAGTTCATCTCCCTCCAGTGGGGTGAGCAGGCGAAACCGCCATTCCGATGGAACGAGGTGGACCGGTTTGCCGCGCGCAAGTTCCTCGTGCATTTCCAGAAAGGCGGCAGTTCGCCGACGACCACCCGCCGCAAGCTGTCGACCCTGCGCTCGTTCTACCGCTTCCTGCTGCGCGAGGAATACGCGAAGAGCAATTTCTTCAAGGGTGTCGCGCTGCCGAAGCTGCCGAAACGGCTTCCGAAGGTCTTGAGCAAGGAAGAGATCAAGCGACTGCTCGAAGCGCCCGAGAAGGCGCCGGCGGAAGGCGGGTCGGCCTTCCGGCAGGACCGGTTCTGGTCCGGCTATGCCGTGGCCCGTGACGCGGCCATTCTCGAAGTGCTTTACAGTTCGGGCATGCGTGTGAGTGAACTTGCGAACCTCAACGATGACCAGGTCGACCTGCTTTCGGGCATCGCAAAGGTGCGCGGCAAGGGAAAGAAGGAGCGGCTGTGCCCGCTGGGTGGGCCCGCGTGCAAGGCGTTGCGGCGCGCGATCGAACTGCGCGACATCTTCTGGGACGGGCAGGGCCTTTCAACTTCGCTCAAGGCCGGCACGCGGGGCAGGCCTCCCGCGCTGTTCCTGAACAAGGACGGGGGCAAACTCACGCCGCGCTCGATCGAGCGCATGATGAAGAAGTATCTGGTCCAGGCGAATCTCAACCCGGAGTTGTCACCGCATGCGCTGCGGCACAGCTTCGCGACGCACCTGCTGGACGCCGGCGCGGACCTGCGCAGCGTGCAGGAACTGCTGGGCCACGCCAGCCTCTCCACGACACAGATCTACACCCACGTGTCGATCGAGCGCCTCAAGGAAGTGTACGAGAAGGCGCACCCGAGGGCGTGAAGAAGTGATCGGTGATCAGTGTCCTGTGACCAGTGTGACTTGACTGGTCACTGGTTACCGATCACTGGTCACACCGGATCACGGCGTCGTCACCAGATACTGCCACACGGCATGCGCGCCGTAGATCGGCGTGGAGTCGGGGAGGGTGGGTGTGGAAATGTTCGCGGCCGGGCTGTTGTGAGCCTTCAAGCCCGTGATCGTGCCGTCGGACGGCGGTGCGGCTGTCAGGAGCTGGTGGGTGCCGTTAAACGGCCGGGAGCTGTTGTCGACGTTCACCGCATCGCCATAGTGACCCATGCCGAGCGCTTGCCACGCGATGCTGAAGCGCGAATAGAACGTGTCGCTGACGTGCCCGAATCCGTAGTACCGGTCCGCGGGTGTCGCTCCGTTCGGTGCGGTGATCCAGGGTGAGGGCACACCCGAGGTCTGCTGATCCTCCGGCCCGGACAGCATGACGACGCGGGCCACGGTGAACAGCTTTGAGATGTAGCACGCATGGCCGCTGCCCTGCGAGTGGCCGGAGAGGATCATCCGGGACCAATCGGGTTGCCCGGTCGCGGGGTCAAGCCACTGGGCCCAGCCATCGCCGGGGTGCTGCTGGTCGAGATAGGTGAGGAGTCTCGTGAGGCGGTTCACGATGCTGTTGTTGAACGAGACGTCGACGAAGGGGGAATCGTCCGCACCTGTCAGGATCTCGCTGCGGACCTGTTCCTGGCAGGACGGGTTGGCGACGGACATTTCGTCGCAAAGGCCCAGCACGTCGAAGGAGTTCGGGTATTGAAGGCCGATGACATAGTAGCCCGCCGCCGAGTAGGCCTTGAGCAGGCTTAGGTAGGCGCGGGGCGTCGCGTAGGAGCCGGGGAAGAAGACGATGAGCTGCCCGTTCCGCGACGGGGCGTTGCTGCGGAATATAATGTGCTCATCGAGCCACGTGGTGATTTGCGGATCGGTGTCCTGCGGGCGCACGACGTAGGTCACGTCCGGTTCCGGCAGCGACCCATGCTGGACGATCGTGCTCGCGGTGCCGGCGATGCGCCGGGCCCAGACCAGCTTCTCGTTCGCGTCAAGCTTGACGATCGAGACATCGCCATCCGCGCTTCCCGATCCCGCCGCGCTGTTGACGTTAATGGCCAGGTAGCTGCTGCCGGCGTTGTCGTTGTCGATGCCGACGATATCCTGCTCCTTCGAAGTATCGAAGAACTTTGCCGAGTTCAATTTGCCGCGGATCGAGAACTGAGCCAGCCAGGGCGTCTGCGGGCCTTGGTTGATGGCGGCCGCACCGGTGAGGTCGACCATGGTGCGGCTGGCCGCCAGTCCGCTGACGGTGTCCTCATGTTGTGAATCCAGCTGGCGGGCCCAAACGCGCCGCCCGTTCTTCAGGTAGCGCGCAGCCCAGGCATCGAGATTCTGCCCGCTCTTGCGCGCGGCGAGCGATCCTTGCGTATAACCTCCGATGACGGGGTTCCCCATGGCGTCGGTATCCAATTCCGTGGAGACATCCTCCTGCACCGTGCCGCCTTGCCGGATCCATAGCTGGTTGCCGTTGGCGTCGTACTGCGCGAGCCAATAGTCGCGCGCGCCCTGGGCGGTGCCACCGAGGCTGCCGTCGGTGAAGCCAGTGACGAAGAGCGTGCCCCTCGGGCCTGCGGAGACGGCGGTCGCCACGTCATTGCCCGGGGTGCCAATTTGGGTCAGCCAGGACCGGAAGCCGTTCGTGTCCAGCTTGCCGAACCACGCATCGAGCTCGCCCTGGTTGACAGCTGTCGATCCAAAGTTCGTCAGGCTCACGGCCGTGAAACCGCACAGGTAGACGTTGCCGTCGCGGTCGGCGTCGACGTCGGTGCCTTCCGTTGTGCCTTTGGTTTTTACGCTGAGGCCGTAGATGAGATTGCCGTTGTTGTCGTACTTGTTGAGCCATGAGTTAACGACATACGCGTTGGTGCCGCCGAGGTCCGGCGTGCCGACGGTGTTCCCGTTCACGTAGATGTTGCCGGTGCCGTCGAACGCCAGACCTTGCGCAGTGTCGTCGCCGACGGTGCCGTACGTGCGGATCCATTGGACCATGCCGAGGGCGTTGAGTTTGGCCACCCATGTATCCGTGGCGCCCTTGCTGTCGCCACCGAGGTTGCCGGTCGTGTTCCCGCAGACGTAGACGGCGCCGTGCGCGGGATCGACGCGGATCGCCTGCACAGAATCCTGGGAAGCGGCGAGGGCGGTGTGGGCGGCGCACAGCAAAACCAACGTGGCAAGGCGGACGGGATTCATAAGAGACCTCCGGGTAGTCATGATAAGGAGCAAAATACAGTGAATGCCCCTTCTTGAATAGTCGCAACCTGGGCTGATACACTCCGCCCCCTTTGACACGACATGATCTGGTTCTTCTACAATATTCTGTTCGCGATCGGCTTCTTCCTGATGCTGCCGCGTTTCCTGTACCGCATGATGCGCCGCGGGGGCTACGCGCGCGATTTCGGACAGCGTCTGGCCCGCTATTCACCGGAGATCATACAACGGCTCTCCGAAGGACGCCGCGTCTGGATCCATGCCGTCAGTGTGGGCGAAGTCTTCGTGGCGCTGCGGGTCATGCGCGAGTGGCGCACGCGACGGCCGGACATCCGGTTCGTGCTGACGACGACCACGTCCACGGGCCACGCGATTGCCTGCAAGGAAATCGCCGCGCAGGATGTGCTGCTGTACTTTCCGGTCGACTTCCCGTGGATCACGCGCCGCGTCATGGACCTCATCGACCCGCAGGCGCTCGTGCTGATCGAGCTCGAACTTTGGCCGAACCTCGTGCGCCACGCCAGCCGGCGCGGCGTTCCGATTCTGCTCGTCAACGGGCGCATATCGGATCACTCGTTCGCCGGCTACAGGAAGCTTCGTTTTTTCACGAGCCGGATTCTTCCCATGATCGACCTGCTCTGCGTGCAGTCGGATGCGGACCGCGATCGCATGGAAGCGCTGGGTGCAAACCCCGACCGTATCCGTGTCATGGGCAGTGCCAAGTACGACGTGGCCGCGAAGGACACTGGGGGCGAAGCCAAGGCCCGCGCGGTCATCCGCGCGGCGGGCATCAAGGATGACGATCCGATCCTGCTCGGCGGTTCGACCTGGGCGGGCGAGGAAGGGCTGCTGCTCGACGCATTCAAGTCCCTGAGGACGTCAAACAGGGGCCTGACGCTGGTCCTGGCTCCGCGCCACGTGGAGCGGGCGCCTGCGGTGCTCGCCGATATCCGGGACCGCGGACTCAGCGTCGCACGTCGCACGGACATCAAGGACCCTCTTCCGCGACGGCCCGATGTGCTCCTGCTCGATACGACGGGGGAGCTCAAGGATTTCTATGCCTGCGCCGACGTCATCTTCATAGGAAAGAGCCTGACCCGGCACGGCGGGCAGAACATCATCGAGCCCGCGCTCTTCGGGAAACCGATCGTCGTGGGCCCGAACATGGAGAATTTCCGAAGCGTGACGGAGGATTTCCTGGCCGCCAAGGCGCTGGTGCAGGTGGACAGCCAGGGCGACCTCCGCAAGTCCCTGTTCGACCTGTTCCGCGACCCTGCGGCCCGCCAGTCGATGGGGGCCCGTGCGGCCCAGGTTGTCCGCGACCGTGCGGGTTCCATCGGCCGGACCCTTGATCTCGCGGACAAACTCGTCTACGGCTCGTAAGCGACTACCCTTCGATGCAGCGCCAAACCGTTTGCGCAAATTCTTTTTTGCGCGTTTTGCCTGCCCTGACGTCCCGCGATGTCCTCCCTGTCGCGTGTACATACGTCGATTTTCATTATGACTTGGCATGACACAGGGCCGGCATAAGGCACAGGTCATCGCCTTGCGTCTTTGACGTTGGCCCATGTGCAATCCGGACTGACGATCGTCAGTCCGGATTAAACATGGGCGCGTGGGGCAACGAGGTGTGCGGCAACGGCGCGCATGGCTGTCACCTCACAAATCCCGGATCGTTTCGGTCCGGTTCGTTGTCGCGATGATTGGATCCGAGGGGAGCGAACTCGAATAGATCGACTTTATTGGGGTGGAACCCGGTGGGAGCGTATGCGGCATGGCGCGACGGTTGAGGACGTTGATGTTGAGGATTCGGACTGGTGATCGTTTTGCATGAAGCCCGTTGGCCAGGCAGGGCAAATGGCGCGCTTGTTCCAAGGCTCTTGGCACCAAAGACCGGGACGTTGTCCAATCCTTCGAAAAACGCCTCCGAACTCTTCCAACGTCTGGAAAACGCTCGAACCGCCCCCGGAACCTGGTTTATCTTCGCGCGCTATGACGGCTGAAATAACAGCGCTTCTCGAGGTGCGCGACCTGCGGACGTACTTTGGACGAAAAGACTGCCCGGTCCGCGCGGTGGACGGGGTGTCGTTCACGGTCGGGCAGGGGGAGACGGTCGCGCTCGTCGGTGAGAGCGGCAGCGGGAAGAGCGTCACGGCGCTGTCGCTCGCGCGGCTGCTGCCCGCGACGCAGGCGTACCACGCGGGCGGGCAGATTGTCTTCGGCGGCCGGGACGTGCTGGCCATGGGTGACGCGGACCTGCGCGCCCTGCGCGGCGCGGACATCGCGTACGTGTTCCAGGAGCCGGGGACTTCGCTCAATCCCGTTTTCACGATTGGTTACCAGATCGCCGAAGCGGTGCGTTTGCACCGGCCCGAGGTCGACGCGCGGAAGGAGACCCAGGAATGGCTGGGGCGCGTCGGCATCCCGGAACCCGAACAGCGCTTCGACGCCTACCCGCACCAGTTCAGCGGCGGGATGCAGCAGCGCGTGATGATCGCGATGGCGCTCGCGTGCAGGCCGAAGCTGCTCGTGGCGGACGAGCCCACAACCGCGCTCGATGTGACGATCCAGGCTCAAATCCTCAAGCTGCTCTCGGCACTCCAGCGCGAACTGAATATGGCGATGCTGTTGATCACGCATAATCTCGCTCTGGTCGCGGAGAATGCGGACCGCGTGTACGTGATGCGCGCGGGGGAGATCGTGGAATCCGGCCAGACGGAGCAGATTCTCCGCCGGCCGCAACATCCGTACACGCAGGCTTTGCTCGCGGCCGTGCCACGATTGCGGGGACCAGCGTGAATCCTGAATTCAACCACGGATGGACACGGATGGACACGGATGAATCCTGTTGCGCGAATCCGTGTGAATCTGTGTTCATCCGTGGTTTGCATTCCGATTTCCGGAACGGTGTGTCATGAGCGCACTGTTGGAGGTGGATGGTCTACGTGTCTCGTTCGGTCTACTCAGGGCTGTTGACGGCGTTTCGTTCCACGTCGCGCGCGGGGAGATTGTCGGCCTCGTCGGCGAGAGCGGGTCGGGCAAATCGACGATGGGGCGGGCGATCCTTCGTCTTGAGAACATCGAGTCCGGGCAGGTGCTGTTTGACGGCCAGGACGTGCAGTCGTTGAGGGGCGAGGCCCTGCGGCGGTTCCGCCGGCGCGCGCAGATGATTTTCCAGGACCCGTTCAGTTCGTTGAATCCCCGCATCCGCATCGGGGACGCGTTGGAGGAACCGCTGCACGTGCACAACATCGTTCCGCGCGAGGCGCGCCGGGCGCGGGCGGGCGAGTTGCTCGATCTGGTGGGCATGGAGGCCGGTCACCTCGATCGCTACCCGCACGAGTTCAGCGGTGGGCAGCGGCAACGCATCGTGATCGCCCGCGCGATGGCGGTGCAGCCGGACCTCATCATCGCGGACGAACCGGTGTCGGCGCTGGACGTTTCGGTGCAGGCGCAGGTGCTGGCCCTGCTGAAAGAGCTGCAGCGCCGAACCGGCTGCGCGTATCTGTTCGTGGCGCATGACCTCGCGGTGGTGCGGAATTTGTGCGACCGGGTCCTGGTCATGCAGCAAGGGCGTATCGTCGAGGCGGGCCGAATCGCGGACGTCTATGACCGGCCGCAGCATCCGTATACGCGGGCGTTGCTCGCGGCTGTGCCGGATATTGAGGGAGGGCTGGAGGCGAGGAGGGGAGTGGCAACGCCAAACGTTCAACGCTAAACATTAAACGTTTAAAGTTTAACGTTTGGCGTTTAACGTTCCCGCCTGCTTGCCACAGCTACATGAAGACTCCCGGAACATTCGAAATCCTGGCGACCGATCCGTCGTCCAAGGCCCGGCGCGGGCGGCTGACCACGGCCCATGGGGTCGTTGACACGCCGGTTTTCATGCCGGTCGGCACGCAGGGCACGGTCAAGGCGATGTCGCCCGAGGAACTGGAGGGCATGGACTGCGAAATCCTGCTCGGGAACGCGTATCATCTGAACGACCGGCCCGGGGTGGAGGTCGTGGAGGCTTGCGGGGGGCTTCACAAGTTCATGGGGTGGGACCGGGCGATCCTGACCGACAGTGGCGGGTTCCAGGTTTTCAGTCTTGCGCGGCTGCGGAAGATCAAGCCGGACGGCGTTGAATTCCGGTCGCACAATGACGGCGCGCAGCACTTTCTGGGACCGCGGGAAGCGATGGGAATCCAGCGCCGTTTGGGCTCGGATATTGCGATGGTTTTCGACGAATGCCCGCCGTATCCCTGCGACCGGGATTACGCTTGCCAAGCTGTAGATCGAACCCTAGATTGGGCGGCCTTATGTGCTCAGCAGCCGCGTGCTGAGGGTCAATTGGTCTTTGGCATCGTGCAAGGTGGCACGTTTCCCGACCTCCGCGAACGTTGTGCGCGGGAACTGGTTGGGATGAATTTCGACGGGTATGCGATCGGCGGCGTCAGTGTCGGCGAGCCGGATGAGTTGATCATTCCGGGCGTCGAAATGGGCGTCGTCGGGTTGCCGGAAGAGAAGCCGCGTTATGTCATGGGCGTGGGCGGCATGCGGCAGATGGTGGAGTGCATCGCGCGCGGGATCGACATGTTTGATTGCGTGATGCCGACGCGGCTGGCGCGCAACGGTACGGCGGTCACGCGGAGCGGGCGGTTTTCGGTTCGGGCCGGGGCATGCCGGCTGGACCTCGCTCCGATCGAGGAGGGGTGCACGTGCTATGCGTGCCGGCGGTTCAGCCGGGCCTACATCAGGCACCTGTTGAACGTCGATGAGATACTGGGCGTGCGGTTGGTGAGCATCCACAACCTGCACAGGTACTTGGAATTTCTGAAGGAAATCAGGACAGCGATTGAGAAAGGCACGTTTGCGGAACTCCGCGCAGGCGCAAGGTAGGGCGGACCGTCCCGGTCCGCCGAGTTCGGCATGAGCGGCGCGGCGGGACGCCGCGCCCTACCGACAGACGAAAGATGAATATGATTTCAATACTAGCCATGGCGCCGCCTGCCGGCGGCTCGGCGGACCAGCCGTCGCCGCTCTACTTCCCCATGATGATGGCCTTGCTGTTCGCGGTGATGTACTTCCTCATGATCCGACCGCAGCGTCAGAAGGACAAGGAACGCCAGGCGACGCTGCAAAAAATCAAGACGGGTGACCGTGTGCTGTTCGGGGGTGGGATCATCGGCACCGTCACGAACGTCAAGGACAAGACCCTTGTCGTCAAGGTGGCGGAGAAGGTGAAGGTCGAGGCGCTTCGCTCCGCGGTTACGCAGATTCTGGCGAAGGACGAACTCCCCTCGGACGTGGACCAGGACGCCTCCAAGTAGCGCAGTACCGCGCAAGCAGACGGTGATTACTATGGACAAGAATGCGATTTGGAAATGGATCATTCTGATCGGGTTGGTCGCGTGGTCGATCGTCACGGTCACGCCCTTTGACAAGAAGATCAAGCTGGGCATCGACCTCGCCGGCGGCAGCCGGTTTGTGTTGGAGCTCGACTCGTCGGAGTTGCCGCCGGACGTCGCGCGCGATGCGAAAGAGCGCGCGCTGGAAGTCATCCGTAACCGCGTCGACCAGCTCGGCGTCGCCGAAGCGGCGATCTACACGGAAGCCGGCGACCGGATCGTCGTGGAAGCGCCCGGCATGCAGCCGGAACAGCGCGAGGGCTGGCTGAAGACGTTGCAGCGCGCCGCCTTCCTCGAATTCCGCATGGTCCACGCGAAGAGCGAGGAATTTGTCGACCAGCTGATGGAGAAGGGGATGGCGCCGGCTGGGTACCGCCTCGTCGAGGCGACCGAACTGGGCCGCAGCCGCAAGTATTTCAAGCGCGATGCGACGAAGGATAGCGCGGGTGTCACCGAAGGGCAGGTCCGCGAGCGCGCCAGGAGTTTCGAGCCGAAGGCGGGCTACGAGCTGTTGCTCGAAGAAGTCGTGATCAGCGACCAGGAACTGTACCGGCCGTTCTATGTCAGCAAGCGTCGCGAACTGACGGGTGAGTCGCTGAGCAACGCGGGGTACGAATACGACCAGGTCGGCCGTCCGTACGTGACCCTCAAATTTGATTCCAAAGGCGCGAAGCGGTTCGGCAACCTGACCAAGGACTACGCGCCGGGCGGGGCCCAGAACCCGAGCATGAACCAGCAGCGGCAGCTCGCCATTGTGCTGGACGGAACGCTCTACTCCGCGCCCGCGATCCGCGAGCCGATCTTCGGCGGCAGCGCCCAGATCACGGGCAATTTTTCGCTTCCGGAAGCCCAGCAACTGGCGGTCGTCCTGCGCGCCGGCGCTCTGCCTGCGCCGCTGAAACTGATCGAGGATCGCACGATCGATCCCACGCTGGGTGCTGACTCCGTGGCCAGCGGCAAGAAAGCCACGATCTATGGATCGCTGGCCGTGTTTGTGTTCATGCTCCTCTATTACAGGCTGGCGGGTGTCGTGGCGTGCACCTCCCTGATCATGAACATCATGCTCCTGCCCCTTGGACTGATTGTCGTTGCGGGCTTGTTTTCCATGATCGCCCCGCAAGGCGGTGGCGGGGGGGCCATCAGCCTGCCGACCCTGACCCTGCCCGGTATCGCGGGTATCGCACTGACCATCGGCATGGCCGTCGACGCGAACGTGCTGATCTACGAGCGCATGAGGGAAGAGCAGGCCGCGGGCAAGCGGTTCAAGTTCATGGTCGAGGCCGGTTACGACAAGGCCTTCAGCGCCATTTTCGATTCGAACGTCACGACGTTTCTTTCCGCCGTGATCCTTTTCTGGCAGGGCACGGGTCCTGTGCGCGGTTATGCCGTAACCCTGAGCGCCGGTATCCTCGTCAGCTTGTATACGTCGTTTGTAATTACGCGCATGATTTTTGACGTGCTGGCGAGTCGCACGAACATCACGCAGTTGACGATGATGCAGGTTATGAAGCAGTCGAATTTTGACTTCCTGAAGAGCAGGAAGGTCTGCATCACGCTGTCCGCTCTCCTGATCGCGGGCAGCTGGGTCGTCTTTGGTGTGAAGGGTGTGAAGAATTTCGGCGTGGATTTCACCGGCGGCGCTGCCATCACCTATCTCTACAAGCAGCAACCGCAGGTTGAGGATGTTCGCCGCGCGCTCGAAGGCGCGGGCATCCAGAATGCCAGCATCCAGTTCCACAAGGCGACCGCGACGGAGCAGGAGACGAGCAGCGAATTCCTCGAAGTCCGCGTCGGCTTCGACCAGGGCAAGCAGGCGACCGCCATCCTGACAGCAGCGTTCCCTGAGGCGGGGCTGTCGGTGCACAAGGAAGACAGCGTGGGCCCGCAGATCGGGAAGGAACTTCGGCGCAAAGCGATCATCGCCACGCTCCTGTCGCTGCTGGGCATCATGATCTACGTCTCCATCCGTTTCGAATTCCCGTATGCGGTGGGTGCCATGGTGGCGCTGCTGCACGACGTGCTGGTAGCCGTTGGCTTGTTCTGCCTGATGGGCGGGCAGTTGAGCGTGTCGATGGTCGCGGCCGCGCTGACCATCGTCGGGTATTCCGTCAATGACACGATCGTCATTTTTGACCGCATGCGTGAGAACCTGAAGCTGAACCCGGGCAGGAAATTCTATGAAGTGGCCAACGACAGCATGAATCAGACGCTGGGCCGCACGATCCTGACGTCGTTCGCGACGATGCTGACGGTCGTGGCCCTGCTGGTGCTCGGCGGTGGTGCGATCCACGACTTCACGTTGGTGCTCTTCATCGGCATGGTGTCCGGCGTGTACTCGACGATCTACATCGCGACGCCCGTCGTGCTGCTCTGGCACGGCGACAAGAAGGCGTCTGCCACCAAGATGTCCTAGGACTAGTGCCGCATGGCCGCCGTTCCCGCCAAGATCTGGAAGACGGTGCCCTGCGACGAGGCTGCGGCCGCTTCGCTCGCGCGTTCACTGGCGATCCCGGATCCCGCTGCCCGCGTGCTGGTCGCGCGCGGGTTCGCCGACGCGACCGCTGCGGAGCGTTTCCTGAATCCGCGCCTCAGCGAAGTCAGCGATCCTTTTCTTCTTCCGGGACTGGACAAGGCCATCGCGCGGACATGGCAGGCGATCGAGCGGGGTGAATCGATCGTGATCTACGGCGATTACGACGTCGACGGGATTACCAGCACGGCGCTGATGATCCGCGTCCTGACCCGCCTTGGCGCCAAGGTCCAGCCGTTCCTCCCGCACCGCATGGACGAGGGCTACGGGCTCAGCATGGATGGAATCAGCCGGTGCATCGCGGAACTGAATCCCAGGCTGATCATTACGGTGGATTGCGGGACCGGTTCGGTCGAGCCTGTGAAGGCCGCGGCGGAGCAGGGGATCGATGTCATCGTGACCGACCATCACACGCCGGCGGGCGACGTGGCGCCCGCGGTGGCGGTGGTGAATCCCAAGCTGGGACCCGAAGCGGGGCTGCACGTGCTTGCGGGCGTTGGCGTCGCTTTCAAGTTCTGCCACGCATTGCTGAAGCGCGGACGCGATGGCGGGCACCGCGAATCGTCGAAGCTGGACCTGCGTGTTCATATGGACCTTGTGGCCCTTGGCACGATCTCCGACATCGTGCCGCTGACGGGTGAGAATCGGATTCTGGCCCGGCACGGATTGAACCAGCTGAATGCGACGGCGGATCTCGGGCTGAAGAAACTGATTGAGGTGGCCGGCATCAAGGGTGCGATCGATGCGTATGAAGTTGGTTTTCTGCTCGGGCCCCGGTTGAACGCGGCCGGAAGGTTGGGCGATGCGTTGCAGGCGCTCGAGTTGCTGCTGACGTCGGACGAGGCGCGGGCCCGGGAGATTGCCGTCCATCTCGATGCGACAAACCGCGAGCGCCAGGACATCGAGAAGGGCATCGTGCGCGAGGCGATGGCCGAGATCGACGCGTGGTTCAAGCCCGACGAGCATTTCGGGATTGTTGTGGGCCGGAAGGGGTGGCATCCGGGCGTCATCGGCATTGTGGCATCGCGCATCACGGCCCGGTACTACCGGCCCGGTATCGTCATCGCGATCGAGAACGGATCGGGTCGGGGTTCCTGCCGGAGCATCGAGGGGTGCGATCTGGTGGACCGGCTCCGGCAGTGTTCCGATCTGCTCGTCAAATTCGGGGGGCATACGATGGCGGCGGGTCTGGAGATCGCGGAGGCGAACCTGGCCGCGTTCAAGCAGCGATTCAATGAATCGGTGCGCGATGTGCTTCGCGGAAACGAACTGCGGCCGACGCAGCGCGTGGATGCGTGGCTCAGCCTGGGCGATGCCGATCAACGGCTGTTCGACTGCATGGATCGCATGCGGCCTTTCGGAAATGGAAACACGACGCCGGTCTGGGGGGTGCGTGGTGTCAGCATCCTGGGCAAGCCAAGGACGGTTGGGCAGGGCCACCTGAAATTTACGGTCGGTTCGGGCGGCGCCCAGCGCGAAGCGATAGCGTTCAATTTCGGAGAGCGCGGTGTTCCGGACGGGGTGACGGACGTGGCCTTCCAGTTGAAAAAGGACAGCTACCAAGGCCGGGAGAAGCTGGTTTTGAACGTCCATGACCTGCGCGTGGCTGAGGACAGATGACGGAGGACGGAAGACGGAAGACGGAATGGGCTTCCGTCCTCTGTCTTCCGTCTTCTCTTCTTTTGCCCTTGCCTCGGCGATGCGGTCCACCGTATCTTCTGCGCCTTATCAGGCGAGGGAGACAGGTAATGGCTAAGGTTTGTGCAATCTGCAGCAAGGGGTCAAGGGTTGGGAATCGCGTTGTTCGGCACGGTTTGTCGAAGAAATCCGGCGGTATCGGGTTGCACACGACGGGGATCACCCGTCGGCGTTTCAAGCCTAATATCCAGCGGGTTCGTGTGAAAGTCGGTGGCGCGGTGAAGACGCTGCAGGTTTGCACTTCGTGTATCAAGGCCGGCAAGATTCAAAAGGCGTAGTTCTGCCCCGGCGGAATCGCCTCAGTGGAGGTGGCCCATGTTGGAGCAAGGGAAAGTCGATACGGCGGAACTGACCATTGGCGGCAAGACGCTGTCGATGCCCGTGTACGAGGGTGCCGAGGGCGAGCGGGCCGTCGACATTCGGAACCTGCGCAAGGACACGGGCCTGATCACCTATGATCCGGGCTATGGCAACACCGGCGCGTGCGAGAGCGCCATCACGTTTGTCGATGGCGAGAAGGGCATTCTCCGTTACCGCGGTTATGACATTGCCGACCTCGCGTTGAATTGCTCGTTCATTGAGGTTGCCTACCTGCTTGTCCACGGCAAGCTCCCGAACAAGACAGAACTCCAGCGCTATTCGAAACTCCTCAACCGGCATTCCATGCTGCACGAGGACATGCACGTGTTTTTCCGGAACTATCCCGAGAGCGCGCATCCGATGGCGGTGCTGTCGGCGATGGTCGTGTCGCTGAGCAGCTTCTATCCCGAATTGGAAAGCGAGGGGGAAGAAAAGAGCCTCGCGGCCACGCGGCTGCTTTCGAAGGTCCGCACGATTGCGGCTTTTTCGCACAAGAAATCGGTCGGCGAGCCGGCCGTATATCCCAGCAGCAAGCTCAAGTACTGCGAGAACCTGCTCAACATGATGTTTTCGTCGCCGGTGAATGAGTACAAGGTGGACCCCGTGCTCGTGCAGGCGATGAACGCGCTGCTGGTCCTTCACGCGGACCATGAGCAGAACGCGTCGACGTCGGTCGTTCGGCTGGTCGGCAGCACGGGCGCGAACCTGTACGCCTCGATCTCGGCGGGCATCTGCGCGCTCTGGGGCCCGTTTCACGGCGGCGCGAACCAGGAAGTCATCGAGATGCTGGAGGAGATCCATCACGAGGGTGGGGACATCGACAAGATGGTCGCCCGGGCGAAGGATCCCAAGGACTCGTTCCGGCTCATGGGGTTCGGGCACCGCGTCTACAAGACCTACGACCCGCGCGCCAAGATCGCGAAGCAGATTTGCCAGGACGTGTTAAAAAAGATGGGCGTCGACGATCCGCTGCTGGACATCGCGATCAAGCTTGAGGAGCGGGCCCTGGCCGATCCCTATTTCGTCGAGCGCAAGCTGTACCCGAACGTCGATTTCTACACGGGCATCACGTACCGGGCCATGGGTTTCCCAACGAACATGTTCACCGTGTTGTTTGCCCTGGGCCGTCTTCCGGGCTGGATATCCCAGTGGTACGAGCTGCATTCGGATGAAAACCAGAAAATCGGTCGCCCGCGCCAGGTCTATACCGGGCCGACCGCCCGCGATTTCGTGCATCTCGAAAAACGGACATGACCGCTCCGGGCCGTCCCGGGAGGTCCGTCGGGCCGTTTATTGACCCTCTACAAGTTGCAGGCCTCCGGTTAGCCTTTTTAGTATGAGAAAGAGGTCGGAACAGACCATACCCAAGCACCAGCGTGTGGAAATGGAGTTCCTCGAGGCGCTCCGGAAACGCTGCCCCCGTTATGCGCCCGTCTTGGAGGCCTTGGGCCATATCTACACCCGTGCCGGCCGCTACGACGAGGGGCTTCGCATCGACGCCGAATTGACCGACCTTCGTCCCAACGAGCCGGAAAACTGGTACAATCTGGCGTGCAGCTACGCGCTCGTGGGCCAGAAGGACAATGCCTTTGTGTCGCTCGAGCGGGCGGTCAAGCTCGGCTACAACGACGTTGACTGGATGACGAAAGACAAAGACTTGAAGACCCTCCACGCCGATCCGCGATTCAAGAAACTCTTGAGTCGCGTATCCTGAAGCTGTGTCGCAGCATCCGTCCGGAAACCTCTCCTACCAAGATCCGCTCAGCGTGTACGACACGTGCGGCGTGAAGAGTTCCGTTTCCAGCAGGAACGCGTCGTGCCCCTTCGTCGAGTGTACCGTGATGTGCTGGTGCGGCACCCGCGCTTTTCTCAGGATCTTGCACAAGTGCGCCTGCTCTTCCGGATAGTACGCAGCATCGCTGTCGATGCTGAAGATGAGGTATTTCTGCTTTGTGCAGGGCGCAAAGACGTCTTCCATCGTTGACTTGCCTGTGTCCTTGAGCAGGTCGAACCGCTGCCATGCGTCCATGATGCGGAGGTACGTGTTCGCGTCGAACCGTTTCACGAATTTGATGCCCTGGCCGCGCAGGTAGGACTCGACGGGATGGCTGAGCCAGTACCACTTGTCCCTGTCCTCTTCCGGCCGGACGACTTCGTTCCGCGCGCGGTCCTCCATCGTCTTCAGCGAGACGAAGGTCTTGTGGCTGATCATGCGCGCGAGCGCCAGGCCCCGGTCCGGGCGGCGGCCGCCGTAGTAGTTGCCCGCACGAAAATACTTGTCCTCTTCGATCGCGCAGATCTGCTCGAAATTCAGGATGCGCTGCAGGATGGTGACCTCGATGCCGGACGCGATCGGGATGACAATCCCGACGCGGTCCGGGTAGCGGACCGCGAAATTGAGCGCGCACATCCCGCCGAGCGAACCGCCGATGGTTGCGTGCAGCTTGTGGATGCCGAGATGGTCCAGCAGGCGGATCTGTGAATCGACCACATCGCCGGCCATGACGGTGGGGAAGGATCGCCCGTAGGGGCGGCCGGTCCGCGGATTCTTCGAGACCGGTCCGCTCGATCCGTAGCACCCGCCGATGTAGTTTGCACACACGACGAAATACTTGTTGGTGTCCAGCGCCTTGCCCGGGCCGATGAATTCATCCCACCAGCCGAGATGCGTTTCGTCGGTCCACAGCTTCACGCCGGCGATCGCCGTGTTCACGCCCGCGGCGTGCTGGCTGCCGCTCAGGGCGTGAAAGACGAGGATGGCGTTGTTCCGTTCCGGATTCAGTTCGCCGTACGTCTCGTAGGCGAGCGTCACGGGCGCCAGCGTTTCACCGGTGCGGAAGACAAAGGGCTGGCGCCGATCGGCGAAGGTGAAGAATTTCGTCTTCACCTCGCCGAGATCGGACTTCGTATTTCGCGCGGCGTGTTTTCGTTTCCGTGCCATGGTTACTTCCGCGCGGCGTCCAGCGCCTGGTCGATGTCGGCCAGAATGTCGTCGATGTGCTCGATGCCCACCGCGAGGCGGACGAGTTCGGGCGTGATGCCCGCGCCGCGCTGCTGTTCCTCGGTCAACTGCGAGTGCGTGGTTGTCGCCGGGTGGATCGCGAGGCTCTTCGCGTCGCCGACATTGGCCAGGTGCGATAGGAGCTTCAGGCTGTTGATGAATTTCGAACCCGCCGCGGCGCCGCCCTTGATGCCGAACACGACCATTGCGCCGCCCTTGCCGCGCAGGTATTTCTCGTTCTTCGCGTATTCCGGGTCGTCCTTGAGGCCGGGGAATCGAACCCACGTGACTTGTTTGTGTTCCTTCAGGTGCTGGGCCACGGCGAGCGCGTTCTGGCAATGCCGCTCCATCCGCAGGGGCAGCGTCTCGATGCCCTGCAGGAACATCCACGAATTGTCCGGCGCGATGCAGGCGCCGAGGTTGCGCAGCGGCACGGTCCGCATGCGCAGGATGAAGGCCAGTGGGGCGAGGGGTGGAGGCAGGTCGTGGCCCCAGCGGAGCCCGTGGTAGGACGTGTCCGGCACATCGTACAGCGGGTGTTTGCCGGTGTTCCATTTGAACCGCCCGGAATCCACCACCACGCCGCCGATGCCCGTGCCGTGCCCGCCGAACCACTTGGTCAGCGAATGCACGACAATGTCGGCGCCGAAATCGATGGGCCGGGTCAGGTACGGTGTCGAAAACGTCGAGTCCACGATGAGCGGGATCCCGTGCGCGTGCGCGATCTTCGCGACGGACTCCAGGTCGGTGATCTCGAGGGCCGGGTTGGAGACGGTTTCGCAGAACAGCGCGCGGGTCTTCGAGTCGATCGCCTTCGCGAAGTTCTCGGGGTCCTGGGAGTCGACAAACTTCACGGTGATCCCGAGTGTCGGCAGGATGTTATCAAACTGCGTGTAGGTGCCGCCGTAGAGGTTGCGGGCGGAAACGATGTTGTCGCCGGCCTGCGCCAGGTTGATGACCGAATAGAACACGCCAGCTGTGCCCGAGGCGACGCCGAGGCCCGCCATCTCATGCGCGCCCTCGAGCAGGGATACGCGTTTCTCGAGGACGTCGGTCGTGGGATTCATCAGGCGCGTGTAGATATTGCCCAGTTCTTTCAGGGCAAAGAGATTGGCTGCGTGCTCCGTGTTCTTGAACACGTAGGAGGATGTCCGGTACACCGGCACCGCGCGGGCAAGCGTGGTTGGATCCGGCTGTTGGCCTCCGTGAAGGCAAAGGGTCTCGAGTTTCATGGTCTCTTTCCTTTCATTATTCATGGCCGAATAGCCGACACTGCGGACTGGACATCCGTGTGTAGCCGCGGCTCTGTGAGCCGCGCTGGGCGCGCCTCGCAGAGGCGCGGCTACACCGGACGTTTCCGATCCAACTACCAGCCAAACAAAAAGCCCCTCGGTTCACAAGGGGCCCATCGCCATCGATTTTCCGCCGTACGCGGACTCATCGTCTCCCTCCGCCGCACGCGCGGTCTCGGGCAGGCTTTGGCACCTTATCCTCCGGATGTCTCTCCGGGTCGGACAGGTTGCTGGGCGGTCAACGGGCCAGGTCCCTCGCGCCACTCTCGATGCATTACGTCAATAATGCGATCAAACTAGACGCAGATCATAGGTTCCGCCGTGCGGGCGTCAAGTGGAATGGCGCGGTTGCCTTGTCGGAAGTGTTCCTCTAGTATGCAGCGCCCTTTGGCCGGAGGAGTGTGGACCGCCGGAGGCGGTCCCTCCAGACGGAGATGAGGGTCAGGAGGGACACGCTCCGCGTGTCCGGATGCGGGTGACACCAAGCTGTCCTTGGGGAAAGAGTTTCATGGAAGCAGGAATTGTAGGTCTGCCGAATGTCGGGAAGAGCACGCTGTTCAACGCGCTGACGGCCGCGGGCGCGGAGGCGAGCAACTACCCGTTCTGCACGATCGAACCCAACGTGGGCATCGTGCCGGTCCCCGACCCGCAACTCCAGGTCATCAACGGGTTCATCCAGACCGAAAAGATCGTGCCCTCGCTCTTCAAGCTCGTCGACATTGCAGGGCTCGTCCGCGGCGCGAGCAAGGGGGAGGGCTTGGGCAACAAGTTCCTTTCCCATATCCGCGAGGTCGACGCGATCCTGCACGTCGTCCGCTGCTTCGAGAACCCGGATGTCACGCACGTCGACGGCGCGGTGGATCCGCTGCGCGACATCGCGACCATTGAGACCGAACTGCTCCTTGCCGACCTCCAGACCCTTGAAACCGCCATCGACCGCAACCGCAAGATCACACGCTCGGGCGACAAGGAGGCCATCCTGAAGCAGGATATCCTGGATCGTTGTCACAAAGTCGTGGCCGACGGCAAGCCCGCGCGGTCGCTGATCTTCGACACGCCGGACCAGCGGAAGATCTTCAAGGAACTCGCGCTCCTTTCGGCCAAACGCGCGCTGTTCGTTGCGAACGTTGACGAGGCGGACCTGGCCGGGAAGGGGCCCTACGTGGACAAGGTCATCGACTACGCAAAACAGCACGGCGGAAGCGTCGTGCCGGTTTGCGCAAAGATCGAGGCCGAACTGAACGAACTGGATGAGAAGGATCGCGGGGAAATGCTCGAATCGCTCGGCATGACGGAGCCCGCCCTGGCGACCGTGGCGCGTGCGGCCTACGCCGTGCTGGATCTGCAGAGTTTCTATACGGCGGGCGAGAAGGAAATCCGCGCGTGGCCGATCGTGAAGGGCAACACGGCGCCGCAAGCCGCCGGGGTGATTCACACGGATTTCGAGCGCGGGTTCATCCGCGCGGAAATCTACCAGATCGACGACCTTGTGAAGTTCAAGACCGAAGCGGCCATCCGCGCCGCTGGCAAACTGCGCGTCGAGGGCAAGGCGTACGTCATGCAGAACAACGACGTCTGCCATTTCCTGTTCAACGTGTGACGGGCTTTTTTCGCGCAGCGCGAAAAAAAAGGAAGTCAGACCAGCTCCGCGAACACGCTGTCGCTCACAAAAAGCCCGTGCTCGGTCAACCGGAGCTGGTTCTCTTTCTCCTCCAGCAGGCCTTCCCTGCAAAGCCAGGACAGGGCATCGCCGCACAGTTCGCGGTAGTCGAACGTCGTCTCCGCGAGGAAGCGGTCGCTGGAAACTCCGTCCAGCCGGCGCAGGCCCATGACGAGGGCCTCGCGGGCGCGGGCGGCCGGGTCCAGTTGTTCCTCGAACGCGCGCGTGCTTTCGCCGTGCAGCATGCGCTCGCAGTACAGGTCGAGGTTGCGGACGTTGCCGTAGCGTTTGCCCTGCCAGTGCGAATGGGCGGCCGGGCCGCAGCCGATATACTCGCCCGAACCCCAGTAGAGGAGGTTGTGGCGGCACTCGCGGCCGGGCTTCGCGAAGTTTGAGATTTCGTAGTGCCGGTAGCCAGCCTCACCGAGGAGGTGCCGGATCCGGGTGTACTGTTCGAGTTCATGGTCGTCGTCGACTTCCTTCACAAGCCCCTTGTTGCGGAGTTCGGTCAGCGGTGTGCCGTCTTCGAAAATGAGGCAGTAGCAGGCGGCGTGGTCGGGCGACAACGCGATGAGCTTGCGGACATCGCGATCCACGCTTTCGATGGTCACGCCGGGGACGCCGTACAGGAGGTCGATGTTCACGTTGTCGAAGCCCTGGTTGCGCAGCAGGTGGTAGCCGGCTTCCGCTTCCCCGGCGGAATGGATGCGGCCCAAGAACTCGAGCGCTTGGGGGTCGAACGACTGGACACCGAGCGAGACGCGGTTCACGCCGGCGTCGCGCATCATCCGCGCCTTGGCGACGGTCAGGGTTCCGGGATTGGACTCGCACGACCATTCTGCGATGCGCTGGAGGTCAACTGCGGACGCGACGATCTCGAGCAGCCGGAGAAGATCGCGGTCCGACAGTTCCGTGGGCGTTCCGCCCCCGATGAAGATGGTGTCCGGGACGAAGGAGTCGGGTAACTGGCCGAGTTCGCGTGCCAGTGCGTCGAGGAAGAGCGATGCGTCATGGGCATCGGGTTGCGCGAGCCGGCCGGGGAGGGCGCCCTTGCCGGTCGGCAGGGAATAGAAGTCGCAGTACAGGCACTTGCGGACGCAGAAGGGGACATGGACGTAGAGGCCCGACATGATCAGGATGATCAGGGCTCAGCGTTGCCGGAGTCGATCTCGGATTTGAGGTATTCGACAAGCTTGGCGAGTTCGGCTTGTTCCGCCTTGCGCATGGCGTGTATCAGGTCGCGCACGGTGATAAGGCCGGCTATGCGCGTCCCGTCAAGTATGGGTAAGTGGCGGATGCGGCCCTTGATCATCAGGTCCATTGCCTTGTTGATGTTGTCGTCAATATCCGCCGTGATAAGGTCGCGGGTCATGATCGTGCCGACGTGGGTGTGATCGAAATCCGTTTTCTTTTCGCAGTGCCTCATGATATCGCGTTCGGAGAGGATGCCGACCATCCTGCCCTTTTCATCCGCAACGAGCAGCGCGCCGACGCGCAGTTTCACCGCCGTGCGGATGAAGTCGGACACGCAGGCATCCATGGGAATGGTGAACACGTCTTCATGGCCCTTGGCTTCAATAACATTACGAATCTTCATGGTGGCGATGCCCTACGCAAAGACCTTCGTAGATTATATCTCCAGGAAGCGATGCCGTTAAGGGCCATGACGTGTAACTCCGCACACGGCATGGTTCAATGCAGGGTCGGTTTCCAGCTCACGTCGGGCTGGTTCTTCAGGAACGCCATGATCTGGTGAAGTTCCTCTTCCGTGGCGTCGCGCATCGCGCAGATGATGTCGCGCAGAGTAGCAATGCCGGCGATACGGTCACCCTCGAGCACGGCCAGGTGGCGGATCCTGTGCTTGATCATGAGGCCCATCCCCACCGCGATATCGTCGTCCATGTTCCCGGTGACGATGTCGCGGGTCATGATGAGGCCGACAGGCGTGTGGTCGAAATCTGTTTTGCGTTCGCAATGCCGGACGATATCGCGTTCCGAAAGGATGCCCGCGGGCTTGCCCTTGTCGTCCACGACGATAAGCGCGCCGACGCCGCGTCTTACAGCCGTGCGGATGAAATCGGACACGTTGCCGTCCATGGGAATCGTCCAGACTTCATGGCGCGCTTTCGCTTCGAGTACGCGGCGAAGTTTCATCAGGAGCCCCTTCGTTCTTATCAAAGAATGTACCCGCGAGTTCGTTTCCTGAGAAGTTGTTAAGCGCAATAAAGGAGAAGGGCGTGCTCTTTGGGCTTGTGGCCTCTTTCGATGGAACCTATTGGTCATCAAGTAGTTGCCCGCATTATGGACGATCTCCCCGCGCCCGAGCCTTCGCGCGCGATCGCCGCTGTGATCGACGAGGCGATCCGCGACGAATAGGATTGGAGTGTTGGAGTGCTGGGTGACTTGCCCCTCACTCCATTACTCCATCTTCTCCTCCGGCAACGCCGGGGGCTCCAAGGCGGTCGCAAAGACATTGTATTCCGCCCCGAATTGCCTCAGGAACTCCAGGCTGTAGAGGCGCGTGAACACCGTGATGGGCAGCAGGCAGACGGCGTTGACGTAGGGAATCAGGAGCAGCACGAACCCGCAGCAGCACGTCAGCAAGCCTGCCAAGGCGATCGCCGTGCCCGCGCCGATTCCGATGAGCAGGCGCATCAGCCCGTACAGGATGAAGGTGCCCCTGTGTGTTCTGAACAATTCGCCGAACCGTCTCCATCCGGCCATGACGCCGAGGTGGTATTTCCACATCAGGGGGACGACGAAATCGACGAGGAACGTTTGGATGTAGGCCATGGCGATGGCGAAGATCAGGAAAAGCAATGCCACGGTTGTGATCGTGATGAGGGCCCGTGCATCGAATACGCGTCCGCACAAGGAAGGCCATGCCGCAGCAATCCCGGCGCCGATCAGCAGCAACGTGACGGTCAACACAGCAAGGCCATAGACGACCATCCAGCCGAACAATGAATTGCCTTCGGCACGGAACTGCGTCCAGGGCTGGGCCACCAGGGAGCGGTCGGCAATCACATTGTCCAGAAGCATGAATTTGCCGCGCGCGTTGAGCCATGCGAGGACAAAGATGAGGGCGATGCCAATGACTGCGCCGATGACGCCTATCGTGATGATCAGCGGCAGGTAGGCGCGAACCACGTCGCCGAGACCCGCCCCGAGTTTGCCCATATCTTCCTTGCCGATGCGCAACGGGAGATTGAAGGATCCGCCCTGCTCGCCGAGCATGGCGAGCCATGCCGAGAACCCGAGCGCGAACCATTTGCCGAGGTCGAACGGAGCGAAAAGCGTCCGCTTGGTTCCGGCAAAGGCCGTGTCGAGCGGTCCGAAATACAACACGTTTTGCATGCGGGAACTATAGGGAGTGTGGTCCGCGCGCGGCGAGCGAATTTGAGGCGGGACACCAGATGTTGTGATGCGGCGGCATTCGTGGGTGGGGCGGCTTCGATGAAGCCGCCGAAGGCGTGGGAACGGCGGCGCTTTCGGCGAAAGCGCCCTACCGCGGATCGGACGTGGGTGATTCACGGAATCGCCTGATGATGTTTGGAACTGCCACGGGACGCTCATCGACTCCGCCGAATTTTGACGGCGCGCGGTTTTCTTCCAAGGATTGGAAAAACGGGTCGGGACGTTTCCAAGGATTGGAGTACGCAGGCCTTTCCCCTTGGCGGTCCGGGATCTCTCTGCTAGCTTGCACCGACCATTTCAGGGAGTGACATCATGCGACTTCGCGACCATCTTCTGACCACGTTCCTCGTGACGGCATGCTGCTGGTTGTCGCCCATGAACCGCGCGCAGGCGCAGAGCGGGGAGGCCGCGCCGCTGCCGCCCGGCACGAAGATCACGGCCGATAGCCTCGAGTACCTGCAGGACAGGAAACTGATGATCGGCACGGGCAACGTGGTCGTGAACCAGGGCGCGGATACGCTGAGCGCTGACTACATGACGCTGCAGACCGAGACGCAGGACGCTTATGCGCGTGGCAACGTGGTTTACCGGCGCGGGACGACGGTGTGGCAGGGGCAGGAACTGAAGTACAATCTCAAGACGCGGAAGGGCGATTTTGGCGAATTCTCGTCGGTCGTCCCCCCGTACTTCATCACCGCCAGGGAGTCCAAGCGCATCTCGACCAACGAGGTGCTCCTCAAGGACGTCACGATCACCACCTGCGCGGGCGACAATCCGGAATACATGATCCGCGCGCGCGAGGCCCGGCTGATCGACGGCAACCGCATCAGGGCCAAGGGCGTTACGCTGAGGTACCGCGGCGTGCCGTTCTTCTACCTCCCGAAACTGGCGCGTCGGCTCGACGCGCACGACACCTGGTTCGAGTTTGTGCCCGGGTACAGCAGCCGCAACGGCCTGTACCTCCTCTCCGCCTACAATTTCCGCATGGGCCGCCAGGCGCTGGGAACCACGCATCTCGACTACCGGTCCAACCGGGGTTGGGGTGCCGGGCAGGATTTCGCGTGGAAGGCCACGAACGACCTGTGGAGCGGCAACTTCAGCGCGTACTACGCGGATGACGATGAGCCCTTTAAGGACGAGAACGAAGAGGCCCTGTACAAGGCCGTCGAGGACAACCAGCGATATCGACTGAAGTTGAGCGATTTCCACACGCTCGCCGAACGCGACTACGTCATCACGGAACTCAACTATCTGAGCGATCCGAACGTGGTGAAGGATTTCTTCGACGATGAGTACCGTGCCGAGACACAGCCCGAGAACCGCATCTCGCTCACGCACCGCGGCGACCGCTACAGCGCGGGCATCCTGCTCAACAAGAGGCTCAACGATTTCTACGAGAACGTCGACCGTCTGCCCGAGGTGAACTTCGACCTGCAGCGCGTTCGCGTCGGCGAGTCGCCGATCTATTACGAGACCGAAAACAGCGCGGCGCAGCTGGAGAAGGTGTTCCCGGACAGCGCGCTCCTCGACGACTACGACGCGACGCGCGTCGATTCGCGCCACACCTTCTTCTACCCGACGCGCCAGTTTGAATTCCTGACCCTGATCCCGCGCGCCGGATACCGCGGTACGTATTACTCGGACACGTTCCAGAGCAACGACCTTGTCACCACGACCCTGGTCACGGACACCAATGGCGTCACCACGGTGACGACGAACCGCACACCGGTCTTCGAAGCGGGCGGAAGCGACGTCCGGAGCCTGTACGAAGTGGGCTTCGAGACCTCGTTCAAGGCGCACCGCACGTGGAACGACGTGATCGTGCTCGGCCAGGACGACGGTTTCCGCCATATCGCGGAGCCGTTCGCCAATTACACGTACGTGCCCGAGCCGAACCTGCGGCCTTTCGATCTCCCGCAGTTCGATTCCGTGGACCAGCTTGACCGGCGCAATGACGTCCGGTTCGGCGTCCGCAACAAGTTCCAGACGAAGCGGCGCGGCCGGGTGCACGACCTCATGGATTTCAACCTTTTCACGACGTACCGGCTCGACCCGGAACCGATCGAGGAGGATTTCGCCGATATCTCGTTCGACGCCGAGTTCCGTATCTGGGACTGGCTGCCGATCGACTTCGACGGTTCGTACGACCAGTACAACAGCGAGTTTTCGCGCTTCAACTCGCAGATCACGTACCTCGCGGATGACCAGAGCTCCGCGAGCCTCGAGTACCGCTATCAACGCGACGTGCAGGATCAGGCCGCCGTGGAACTGGTGCTGTTTCCCAACGCCAAGTGGTCGTTCCAGTTCTACCAGCGCTACGACATCGACAACAATCGTCTGGATGAGCACGAGTATTTCGTGCAGCGCAAGACCGACTGCCTGGGCTACGGCATCGGGTTCCGGCAGACGGACAGCGACTACCAGGTCTGGGTGCGCCTCTTCCTGCTCGCGTTTCCCGATTCGAACATCAAGTTGGGACAATAACCGTCGGGAGAAGTCGCAATGGCGTCTGAATTCCTCGTAACCGGCGGTGGCGGTTTCATCGGCTCCAACATGGTCCATACCCTCGTTGCCGCCGGGCGTGGGGTCCGCGTACTCGACAATTTTTCCACCGGGCGCCGCGAGAACCTTGCCGCGGTCGCCTCCAGGATCGACCTGGTCGAAGGTGACCTGTGCAGGGACGACGTCGTGAAGAAGGCCGTGCAGGGTGTGCGCTACATCCTGCACTTTGCCGCGCTGCCGTCGGTCGTACGTTCCGTGGCGGACCCGCGGTCGACCAATCACGTCAACGTGACCGGCACGCTGAACCTGCTGCTCGCCGCGCGGGACGCCGGCGTCGAACGCGTCGTTTTCTCCTCGTCCTCGTCGGTCTACGGCAATACGCCGTCCCTTCCGAAGCGCGAGGACATGTTCCCGGAGCCGCTGTCGCCGTACGCCCTGTCCAAGCTGGCGGGCGAGCATTACTGCCGCATGTTCCGAAGCCTCTACGGACTTCGCACCTTTTCGCTGCGCTACTTCAATGTGTTCGGCCCGCGGCAGAACCCGAAATCGGATTACGCCGCGGTCATCCCGTTGTTTGTCGATGCGTTGATGCACGATCGCCCCCCGGTGATCTACGGGGACGGGGAACAGACGCGCGATTTCACGTTCGTCGTCGACGTCGTTGCGGCGAACCTGTGCTGCTGTGAGGCGTCCGACTCCACGGCGGGTGGCGTATACAACGTGGCGTGGGGGCGTCGCACGTCCGTGAACGAACTGGCTCGCATGATCGCCGCCGTGCTGGGCAAGAAGATCGAGCCGGTCCACGCGCCCGCGCGCGCGGGCGACGTGCGCGACTCGCAGGCCGATGCCGCGCGCGCCCGGGAAATGCTCGGGTGGAAGCCGTCCGTCACGTTTGAAGACGGCCTGCGCCGGACCGTTGAATGGTTCAGCGAACAATGACGAATTTTCTAACCACGGATGGACACGGATACACACGGATTCCCGGGCGGGTTCCTTGTTCGTGTTTGTCTGTGTTTATCCGTGGTTGATGTTTCGGGATGAATGCGCCTTCTCCATCAGATCTTCTTGCCTGTGCCGTCGCCGCGGTTCGCGCCGCCGGCGTGCATGCGTTGCAGAACGAGCACCGCCGCGGCGAAGTCGCACAGAACCTGGCGCACGACGTCAAACTCAATCTCGATACGGAATGCCAGCACAAGGCGGAGCAGGTCATCCGACGCGCCTATCCCGATCATGCGATCCTGGGTGAGGAGGGCGGCAAGGAGGGTGACGGCAGCGTGCCGCTCTGGATCATTGATCCCATCGACGGGACGGTGAATTTTTTTCACGGCCTGTCCTACTGGTGTTCGTCCATTGCCGTTCAGATCGGCGGCGTCATGGTCGCCGGTGCGGTGTACGCGCCGGTGATGAACGAACTGTTTACCGCGTCGACGGAACAGGCGTCGCAGTGCAACGGCAAGCCCGTTGCGGTCTCCAGCCTGAAGGACCTGTCCGGCGTGCTGGCCCTGACCGGGCTGGAAAAAACATTCGACGCGCATCACGCCTCGCTTGAGGTCACCCGGGCGGTCTCGATCAAGGTGCAGAAGATCAGGCTTTGCGGCGCCGCTGCGCTGGACCTGTGCCAGGTCGCCGCGGGGCGCGCCGATGCGTTTTTCGAGTCGGGCGTCTATCTCTGGGATGTCGCGGCCGGTGGGCTGATTGTCGAATGCGCCGGCGGCCGGATCGAACACCTGAAACGGCTCGGCGAGTACCGCACGCGATACCTGTCCACGAACGGCCACATCCACGAGGAGTTCAAAGCGATCCTGCTGGACGCTGCAAGGTAGGGCGGCTTCGGTGAAGCCGCCGGAATGCCTGGAGACGGCGGCGCTTTCGGCGAAAGCGCCCTACCTCTCCCTGAACGTCGTCTTCACCATCAGCGATGGCCGATCCACCGGGCTGACCGACCACACGCGCCAATGGATGTCGCCGTCGGGGATTTCCGTGGCAACGATTTCCCACGACGATCCCGCGCCGGCGATGATGTCGGTCACCGAAAGCCCGGCGACGTGCGCGGCCGCGATGCGGTCGCATGTGAGGCTGCCTTGCTGGAGCCACGCCGCGGTCTGCTCCGCGCGAAGCGATGTGATCAGGGCCTTGGAAACGACCGACAGGAGAATGACACACACGACGAGGGCTACCATCGTCTCGACGAACGTGAAGCCGCCGGCGCCGTTACGGATCGGAACTGGAAAGATCGGACGCATCGCCTTCACCGCCGGGCTCGCCGTCGCTTCCATAGCTGATGACTTCATACGGTTCCCCCTTGCGGCCGGGCACAAGATACACGTAATCGTTTTTCCAGGGATCTTTCGGCAGCGAGGTCGCGGAGAGGTAACCGTCCACAGGATAGTTCGGCGGCATCGGCTCGCTGGTGGGCTTGGCGACCAGGGCCTCTAGCCCCTGCGCCTGCGTCGGGTAGCGGCCCTGCTCGGTGCGGTACACCTGGAGGGCCGACTGCAATTCCTTGACCTGCAGCTTCGCCGCGGCGGCCCGGGCCTCCGACGGCTTGTTCACGATGTTGAGGGTCACGAACGAGGCAAGGATCGTGATGATGACGATCACGACCAGGACTTCGATCAGCGTGAAGCCTCTTTGTTTCGCGCGGCGCGAAAAAAAGAAACTACAGTTGGAATTCTGTTTGGCTGGATTCATCCGTGCGGCCTTCAGCATCAAATTTCCTGATCAGGGCGTCAAGCTTGGCAAGGTAGTAGGCCACGTTTTCGTCGCGGTTCGCCGGGTCCCATTCCGAGACCATCTTCGCGCTCTCGAAGACGGACACGGATTTCCTGGTGCCCGTGACGTAGTGCGAAATCTGGTCGCCCGCGCGGTAGTCGTGGCCGGATCTGATCGCGAGTTCATAGGCCGCGTTCCGGCCCCGCGCCTTGTCGCCGATCTTGGCGGCATAGGTGGACGGCGCGTCCTGCAGGGTCTCGGTCTTGGCCAGCATGCGGATCGGCCAGTGGCGGTTCTGGATGGCGTCCCGGTAGGTCCTCCGCAGCCGTGCGATGGCATCGGGCTTCTCCTCGAGCGTCAGCCGAAGCCATTCCTTGAGATACTCGCGTTGGAACGGCTCGAGGCCGCGCGATTTCAGGGCCGCGCCCTTGATGGTGATTTCGCCCTGCGCGTCGAGCAGCGCGTAGTTCTTCATCTTGTAGCTGAACATGGCGGCATACTCGCCGTCGAATTCGACCTCGACGCCCTGCGGGAGCGCGGCCTGGAAATCGTGCCGGAACGTTTCGACCTCGCGCGGGTCCTTGAACTCCGGGGGCCTGAAGTAGATGCCGTCGGTGTCGATCTCGATCGGTTTTGCGCCGTGCGACTCGAGCCAGGCCATCATGCGCTTGAGCAGATCGCGGCCCTCGGCCGCGACGCGTTCCGCGGCGTTGAAATCGCTGAAGCGAGCCTGGCTGAATCCCAGGTAGCCGTAGAAGGAGTTGATCAGGACCTTGAACGTTGTCTGCAGCGCATCGAGGTGGTTGCGCTCATCGGCGGACGCGGTCGCCTGCATGCGCTGTTTGGCGTCGACGCGGAAATCGCGCAGGTAGCGGAGGAGGGTCAGGAAAATGTCGAGCTCGTCGGACTTCGGCCGGATCCGGTCCTTCAGCATGAGCGAAGGATACAGCGACCGCACGTCGCCATGGTGGACGTTGCGCGCGACGCCCGTGAGGAAGATGTCGGTGTATCCGCCCGCAAACGGCCGCGCCTCATCCGGGAGGGCGATCGCGTGCTCCTGCCGCAGGTACTCCCGGAGCATAAGGCTGTCGATCTTGGCGCCGCTGCCGCGCACGCAGATGTTCTGGTACGAATATGGAAGAATCTGCGCCTGTACAAAATAGCTCGGCGAGAGCAGGTCACTGAGCGCGCGGGTCTCGAGGATGTCATCGCGCGCGTAGCGCATCACCGTCGCGGGGTCCTGGTCGAACGTCCGCGCGATGTCCCCGCCGTCGATGTAGGTCCGGTTCGGGGCCGCGACGCCGAAGTGGACCGCGGCATCCTTGAGGGTGAAACTCTCCAGCGCACGGTGGCTCATGTCATACGCCTGCAGAAGGAAATACGTGTCCACGACGTGCCGACCGAAGATTTTCGTGCGCGGGTAGGCGATGACCTGTTCGGCGACGTTAAAGCGGCTTGGGCGCGTGGCGGGCGTGCTGCCGTCGCGCCCGATCTTGAGCTTCACCCCGTGGCGCCCGGCCCGCGTAAACAGGTAGGGCAGGTCGAACTTGAACAGGTTGTGGCCCTCGATCACGTCCGGGTCACGCTCGCAGATGAGCGCGGCCCACGCTTCGATGAGGGATTTTTCATCCAGGTCCGCGCCGGAAAGAACCTGCGTCCAGCCCGTGGAGTCGGCCATGGCGATGGCGATGATGCGGTCGGACTCGCGTTCCGCGTTGCAGAATTCGAAGTCCGGCGCGGACCAGGTCTCGATGTCCATCTGCAGGCGGACGACATCGCGGAAGCGCATGCCCTTGAAAAGCGTCCTGCCGGTGCACAGGAGGTGCTGCTGGACGGGGTCGTTGATGACGTGGAACGGCGCGGAAGAGTCCGACGGGTTCCGGCCCGTGGCTTTTTTCAGGAAGCCTACGGCCTTGTCGAAATCCTTCCATCCTTCGAGCACGGCGAGGTAGTTGAACGGGTTGCCGCCCTTGAGCGGTTTGAGGTCAGCCTTCACGGGGCAGCCGGTCATGAAGGCCGCCTCGCGAAGCCAGAGGAAGGGATGGAAGGATTCCGTCGTTTCGACGATGCGGCCGTCCCTGCGGAAGAAGAGGCGCATCGCCTCGCCGGTTTTCCTGGAGGATTCGTGCTCGATCGCGACGAGGCCCTCGTCGCGGTTCGCGCCGAAAACGAGGGGGTTAAAATCGGGGCCGGACGTCATGGTCAGTCACTCTACCAGCCCGGATGAAGGGTGGAAAGCGTCACCCGCCGCGGGTCTTGCCCGTGCGGAAATACGAGGCAACGAAGTTGCGCCACGCATCGAGCGTGCGGGCGGACGAACTCATGATTTCGAACCCGACGAAGCAGACGGACGTTGTGATGTCGCGTTTTGCGTTTCGAGCGGTACCGGTGAACGTAAAGGACTTCATCAGGCCGCACTTGATGCGGATGCGTGCGACCGTGCCGACTTCGACGGCGGTATACGTTGCCAGGGCGATGCGGGTGCCCGACAGGGAGATGTTCGTGGCAAGGCACTTGATTGTCTTCCTGGAAGGCTCCTCGCCGCCGGGAAACGAGATGATCCTGAGTTCCGCGGGGAACTCGCGGTGAAGCCGGTCCTCCTGCCGCTGTTTCCGTATCTCCAATTTTCGCTCCGTCGCGTAAAGCTTGTTCATGGCTCCGTTCCAGCTTCTGGGTGCATCCTACATCACCGGTGTGCACACAGTCCAACCCGTACTGGGTGAAACGGAACCTGCCTACGCGTGCGCTTTTCGCTCGCGCCCGGCCCGGCTGGGCGGTGCCCGGAAATGCCTGCTGATGAATTTGCGCCAGCCATTGATGGTGCGCATGGACGTGCTGTTGATCTCGAAGCCGGCAAAGCAGATCGGGTTCCGGGAATCCCGTCGTATGTTGCGCGCCTTCCCGGCGAATACGAATGTTTTGAAGAGGCCGCACTTGAGTTTGATCCGGGCGATCGTGCCGACCTCGATGGCGGCAAACGTGGCAATGGCGATGCGGGTCCCGGAGAGGGAGATGTTGGTTGCGACGCACGTGATGGTTCCCTTCGGCGGCTCCTTGCCGCTGGGCACGGATAGAATCGTGACCAGGGCGGGATACTCACAGGCCAGCCGCGCCTCACGCCGCCGTTCAGCGACCTGGTAATCCCGTGCCGCATCGAAAAGATTTTGCATGCCGTGCCGTCACCCTCTATATCCATCATACCAGCAGGAGCTCGCTGAGTTCAATGGGTCCGGTTTCCGCCTTGCCATCGCGCGCGGATGACGTACGTTCAGCGGCGGATGGCGTGGCGGGCCTAACCAAGGAGGCAGGACGTGAAATCGTGGGCATGGATCGTTGCATGCATGGTCGCCGTGATGGTTTTCCAACCAGGCGCGGCCCTGGCCGATGAGGCGAAGGGCTTGCTTGATGGCATGACGTTTTTCGGACAGGTGTGCGCCAAGGGCAAGGCGGAGGGCGATTTGGACGTCTTTACGTTCAAGGACGGTCGTTTTTACTCACTCGCCTGCGACAAGGACGGATTCGGCGATGCCGCGTATACGGCGACCAACGAGGGCGGTTTCATCGTCTTCAAGGCGGAGATGCACAGCAGCAGCGGGACCATCACCTGGCAGGGCAGGGCCACGAAGAATTCGGTCGATGGCAGCATGGTCTTCCGGCGGAAGACGACCTGGTACAATTTCGTCCTGCCGTCCGCCGAAGAGAAGATCTTTACAGCCAAGTCGAAATAGCGCGCCGGGTCGCCAGACGGCGGGCGTTTGTGAATTCGGGTCGAACTGTGACCCGCTGGCCCGGATTATTCGCGAAGCGCGAACAATCCGCCGCTCCGCGGCCGTGATGGATGCGGCTGTGCCGCATCCAAACGGGGCTGCCACGTTTGCAACGCGGTGCGACACCGCGTTGCATCACGTCTTTGCCTGCGGGCGCGTCCGCCCGTGAGGGGACGTTGTTCCCAATCGCGTGACCGCGTTGGCGCGGTACGCGACTCACGCGGCAGGAACTCACGTCCGTGCCCGCAGGCAAAGCGGTTCATTCATGAACGCGTCGACGTTCATGAATAAACCGGGCTGGGAATGGCAGGCTGCACCGCGCCGACCACGGTTCCGGTTTCCCCTGAAGAGTCAGCGTGGGGCCTTTTCCCTTGCCTTGCAGATGTAGAGAAGTCTCCCCGGCCTGGCCCCTGGCGGAGCCAGCGTATTGCCGTCGTATTTCTCGAAGCGGAATCCCGCGGCGAGGAGGCGGGTTTCAATCTCCTTGCTCCGGTATCCGCGCTCAAGATGCTCCTCCTGAAATCTTTTGTAGCGATGGCGATCCTTCATAAATCCGGTAATCAGACATCGACCGAGGGCCTTCCCGGGATCGAAGGATGACTCCACAACAAGCGTGTACATCGGGTTGTGTATCACGGACATACGACACCAATCGTCCTGCAGGCCCTCATAGGTGTTCATATCGAAGATGAAGAGCCCGCGAGCATTCAAATGTGTCCGAGCTTTGCGGAAGACCATCTCGAGATCACGGTGTGATTTAATATAGTTAAGGCTGTCGAACATGCACGTAATCACATCGAATGACTGGGGCAGGGATAGGCTTCGCACGTCCTGCGTCACGAATCGTGCTGCTGGAGCGTTTCGCCTTGCGTGTCTGAGCTGATGAGGCGACACATCGAGACCCACGCAGGAATAGCCGTCCTTGCATGCCAACGTGAGGAGCGATCCGGCGCCGCAACAGAGGTCCAGCCACGAGGATGCGCTGGCATTCTTCTCCGCGATCCTTTCCCGGAGGAAAGGCCACATCTTGGGCCCCCAAAACGCCCATTTCTCGTTATAGATGAGGGCGAAGTCCCTACCGTATGTGTTCATCGTGTTCTCCTGCCCCAACGTCACGTTTCATTCGCATTTGGCCCCGGATCATTCATGAGGGGGAACTTTCCTGACCGCAGAGTACGCGGCCAAGCCGTGCCGATTCAATCGAGGAAACCACGAATTACCCGGTGTGGCGGAGCCGCAACCAGGCAAGACAACCACGGATGAACAAGGATGTGAACCTGGCTATTTCAGAGCAGATTCGAAAACGTCGTGAGACGCTCGGGTGGTCGTTGAGCGATCTGGCGCGTCGGGCGGACACGTCGGCGGCGACACTTTCCCGCTACGAGAATGGGTGGACACGCTTCGAGGTGAATACACTCAGAAAACTGGCTTCAGCGTTGGGATGCGAACTCCGACCGGTATGATCGCTACGAAACCCTTCAGGACGCCGAACACACTCTGCCTGTGATCATTCGGAAAACCAAACTATCCTTCTTCCGTGTTCGCGATCCTTTCCTTTTCAGGGCGAAGCCGTATCGCTTCTTTCGCCTGGCCGATGTGCGCGATATCGCGCTGATGAAACTTGCGGCTATCTCGGGGCGGGGCAGTCGAAAGGACTTCATCGATCTGTACACCATCCTGCGCGACAAGCCTGCGTTCGGCGAGTACTTCGACCTCCTGCCGCGAAAATACGGACCGGATCGCGCAAACGCCTACCATGTTCTCAGGAGCCTGACCTATTTCGCGGACGCCGAGAAGGAGCCCATGCCGCGCATGCTCGAACCTTTCGACTGGGAGGAGTGCAAGGCCTTCTTCATTCGCCAAGCTCATGCGATTGTGCTCGGCTGAGCCCCGCAGGGGGGAACCACGAAATCGGACGCGAATGAGATTCGTATGGGTGATGAACCCCTTGGGAAAGGGCATGCCGAAACTGACCCTGACCTGGCTTCCGACGGGGCATGCGGACTGCGGATGCAGCACGGCATTGATCTCGACGGCGAATCCTGCCGGAAGATAGATCCCTACGTTGGCAGGGCATGTGTCTTATCCGTATCCATTCAGTAGAGAACCACGAATAAACACGAATTCGTGCCTGCCGCGCGACCCGTCCCCCTTTCACCACAGGCGGTCAGGCCCGGTCACAGAATCCGGTCCGTGTTCAACGAGTTTCGGATCAAACGTGCCGGCGGGATGCACCTTGCCGTCAGATTCGCCAGGTGGTTTCACCCATAGAAAGGCAAAACACGTGTCGTTTCCGGTGTCGAATGTCGGAGGCGACCCTGTCGCTATCCCCTGCGGGTCGAAGATGTCCGGATAGGCGGGATTCGAGCCGCCGTTTCTCGAGGTATCAATGACATATTTTTTTCCGGGAAAGTACCTGGCAATCGAGTCGCCATATCTGATACACCGCGCGGTCGGATGAAAAGACGACACGTTCACCGAGAAGCCATCGGCCTCTTCTATGCCGGCCTTGCGCAACCTCTCCGCGACCATGGGCGCGGGCCGCCAGGCCGGATTGCCGGCATCTATGAAAATACAGGCCTTCGAGCATTTCCTGCGGTAGATCTTGATTGCCTCATGGAAAAGCTCCAATTGAGGATCATCAAAACAAAGCTCATCCGGCTCCATGATGAGGATGACCGGCTTGTCGCGTATGGTATCGGCGATGTGATTTACCTGTGAAAGATATAGACCGCTATCGGCGGCGCCACCGCCGGAAAATCCGCCACGGTCTCTCCTGGGCATTATGTACTGGACTACCAGGTAATAATCACCCGTCCCGGCAGCCGCTGTCATGTAACGTCTTAGATAATCGATGGAATCGTCCGCGACAAACCAGAATGCGCTCGGATGGCCGAAGTATGAGGCCGACTCCGAAAAGGGATTCATTACGATCGAACGGGGTCGTGTTGTCTGTGTGTTGTTGTTGGCATGGATTCCGCATGCCGAGACGCCCAGGCACAAGCATACAGATAGTGTCATGCAGGCCAGAATCCGCCATGGGCCGCCTGATGAGATAGGTTGTTGTCGCTTGTTTTGCTGAAGCACGTATATCTCCCGTGAATGCGTCTTCTGCTATCGCCTGAGGGGATCGCCACAAAGAGGCACGTTGTACGCTCCGCCCCCATAGCCCGGATTATTCGCGAAGCGCGAACAATCCGCCGCTCCGCGGCCGTGATGGATGCGGCTGTGCCGCATCCAAACGGGGCTGCCACGTTTGCAACGCGGTGCGACACCGCGTTGCATCACGTCTTTGCCTGCGGGCGCATCCGCCCGTGAGGGGACGTTGTCCCCAATCGCGTGACCGCGTTGGCGCGGTACGCGACTCACGCGGCGGGGACTCACGTCCGTGCCCGCCGGCAAAGCGGTTTATTCATGAACGCGTTGACGTTCATGAATAAACCGGGATAGCCCGTCTGAGAGGACCTTGATGGCGGAGTTGTTTTGCGCATCTTTGTGGCCATTCCGGTATCGTTCGGCTTCCGGCCATCTTCACTCGTTCGGCGACTTGATTGATTTGATCAATGCTCGGAACGGCTATCATTTCGTCAGCACGCAGGTCAAATCAAGATGGATTCAACATGGTTTCCAGAAAATCCGCAGCGTTCTTGCCTTGTGTTCTTGACTTGGGTCAGCGGCTTTGTGACAGACTATGTTAGTCATTGGGGATCGAAAATCCGGATGAAACATGTCCGGCGGCTTACAAACGTGGGCCGAACGAAGGCACGTTCGATAGTGATTCATAGTGTGCAAGGGGGGGCGGCACGACAAGGGAGGGAAGTTGTTTGAGGGAATGTGAACACGTGTGCACCGCAGCCGATGAATGTGAACGTCCCCTTGACGGCTCATCTGGCAGCAGCGTTGGTTTGCTGACGGCCGCGCAGACGCGGCCTTCCGCGAACTCGTTCACCCGCCTTCGTGCAGCGCTTCGGCGAGGCGTATTGGCGCGGCAAGCGCACCGGGATCTGCGCGCGTATCCAAACTCACGGATACAGCGCATTGGAGCATCTCAATTTCCGCCGGGTGGAAACCTTCCTGCCGTAACTCAGAATCTTTCATCACCGGAGGCTCTTGCAAGACTCCAGAAAACAACGGTCGCGACGGAGCGCGACCCTCCAACGATGAGGAAAATGACCCGTTTTTCAAACTGGAGGGACGCGCTCCGCGTGCCTCGCCGTAGTCCTCCTCCGAGGCGGGACGGAGGCGGGTCGCGTCCGCAGGAGTTTTGCAAGAGCCTCACCGTTCGATGAATTACTCACCACGTCTCGATCATCGTGCATTTCTGCTTCGATCCGTGTCGATCCGTGTCTGTGCACGTACGGGGTGAAGGGTCTTTTCGCAACAAGGCCGGACCTATCAAAGCGGAGAAAGAAATGATGAAACATTTCGCGTCGTTTAGGGTGGCAGCGCTCTCAGTCTGCCTGGCGGGCACCACGTTCGGACAGTGGACAACGCAGGAGATCGATCTGCGGCCGGGCTGGAACGCGGTGTTTCTGCACGTTCAGCCGGAACCCGCGGACTGTGACACGATCTTCTCGAACGCGCCGTTCGAGGTCGAAAGCGTACGCGCCTACAACGACGCGTTTTCGTCCGTGCAGTTCGTGCAGGATGTGAACGCGCTGGTCCCCGAAGGGCCGCCATGGATTTCATGGTTCCCCGCCGATGCGGAACAGAGTTTCGGGGTCAACCTTTTCCGGCTCGAATGCGGCAAGGCGTATTTCATCAAGCTCCCGACCAACGCGCCCGCAGCAACGTGGGCCGTGGTCGGCAGGCCGGTGTTGATGGATGTCGACTGGCATGCGAGTGCCTTCAACCTGGTGGGGTTCGAGGTGAATCCGACGAATCCTCCGGGCTTTTCGGCGTTTTTCTCCGGGTCGCCGGAGCACGCGGGCCAGCCGATTTTCCGGATGAACGCGACGGGGGTTTGGCAACGCGCGACGGGGGTGGAACCGATGCGCAACGGGGAAGCGTTCTGGACCTGGTTGGATGAGTACTCGCGGTATCAAGGGCCGATTCGCATCGAGACCGATCAGCGCGCCGGTCTTGACTACGGGCGCACGCTGATGGAGCAGTCCCTGCGCATCCGCAATGCGTTCACCAACCCGCTGACGGTTCATCTTAATCGGCGCCAAGCGGACCCGGCGCCGGCGGGCATTGAGCCTGTGAAGGCGGGAGATGTGCCGTTGTCGATCTGGACCACGAACGGATGGCAGGATCTGCCGGATGACGTCCAGCGGGAAGATATCCAGCCCGGCGAAGAATGGGTGGTTCGTCTGGCCGTGCGGCGCAAGGACATGACCCCGTATACGCCGGATCCGCCGGGTCAGGAGTTCAGCTACCAGGGTCTGCTGGAAGTGACGGATGATCAGAACCTGTCCCAGCGTGTGATCCCTGTCATGGCCAAGGGGCTTGAGGCCTTCGATGCAGACGGCAATCCGATCAATCCCAGCGCCGGGCTATGGGTCGGGTCGGTTGTGATCAACAAGGTGAATCAACCATCGGACACGAACAATGCCGCCGTGCCGTTGCCGACGGCTTCGGAATTTTCCTTTCGCGCCATCGTGCACGTGGACACGAATAATCAGGCGCGATTGCTGCAGCATGTGCTGGTGATGTGGAAGGACGGCAGCTACACCAACGGCGCGGTGCATGTGCCGGGGCGCTACGTGCTGGTGACGGATGACAGCCTGGCCGACCAGTTCAGCGGCTCGACGTTGCGCGATGGGGAGCAGGTGGGCCGGCGGATTTCGTCCGCGGCGTTCGGGTTCCGGGACCCGCTGCCCATGGCGGGTCTCTTCGGTTGTTCCACCAACCCGCTTTCCTGCGTCGTGACGACGGGTTTCGACGATCCGCTGAACCCGTTCAAGCATTTGTATCACCCCGATCATGACAATCTGGACGCGCGGTACTCGACGAATGCGTTGGGGCAAGGGGTGGAATCCTACACGGTGACGCGAGAGATCGAGCTCGCGTTTACGGATGAAGATCCCGAGGGCGTCACGGTTGCGGGTTGGGGTGACAATCAAGTGGGTGGTGTGTGGCGGGAGACGATCCGCGGGTTGCGGCATCAGGAATTGCGCATCGAAGGCTTCTTCCGCCTGCAGCACGCATCGGGCGTGGGCGTGTTGAATGACGGGTTATGAGCGATCGCGAAACCGTAACGATGCAAACGGATTGGCCACGAAGAGGCACAAGAAAGGTCGCGGATCAATTATCAGACGCGCCGGTTTTGACTCACTGATCAGCGAAACACGTCCCCTGCGAGCTTCTGTTCAAGGTCTTTATTTTTTGCCGGGCATAGAAGGAGGAACGACCGATGACATTTCGAAGACTACCTGAAACGAAGAGCATGCACGGGAACGTCGCGGACACATGGAGGTGTTGCGGGCTCTCCGGTCTGATCCTGCTGGCCCTTGTGCTCTCCGCATCGGCCGACACCCACTACGTTTCTCCCTCCGGCGCGAACATATCGCCTTTTACGAACTGGGCGAACGCCGCTACGACCATCCAGGCCGCGATCAATGCGGCCGCCGCCGGCGACGCCGTGCTGGTTACGAACGGGAGCTACAATCTTTCGAGCACGATCACCATTACCAGTCCCATCAACTTGCGAAGCCTCAACGGTCCAGATAACACATCGGTAAACGGCCTCGGTACGTATCGCTGTTTCTATCTGAATGCGGCCGGCGTCGTACTTGACGGGTTCACGGTCAGCAATGGCTATCATGTGTTGTCCGGCGCCGCCATCTACAGCGTGCAGCATGCTGAAATCAATAATTGCGCCATCAGAAGGAACGTGTCGGTTGTGGACAGCGGTGGCGCCGTGTACTGCCAGCAAACCGCGAAGTTCAGCAACTGCACGATCGCCGCCAATTCCGCGGGCAAGAGCGGGGGTGGTGTTTACTGCGCCGGGGCCGGCGAGTTCTTCAACTGTACGATCAGCGGCAACTCAGCGGGCCAGTGGGGTGGTGGCGTGTATTTTGTCACTGTCACCAATAGCGTGATGAACAACTGCGTGGTCAGCAGCAATCTGGCGCTATTTGGCGGGGGAGGAATGTATGGGGGCACAATCCGGAATTCTCTGATCGGCGGGAACGTCGTCAGCAACAACTCGGGCGGTGGGAGCTACAATAGCCGGATCGAGAACTGCACGATCAGCGGCAATTCGGCGGGCAGCAACGGTGGCGGTACGTATGGGGGCACCGTCGAGAACTGTACGATCATAAGCAACCGCGCGGACTACGGCGGAGGTGTGTCCCAAGCTGGAGTACGGAATTGCACGATTGCCGGCAACTCCGCGGTCTGGGGCGGTGGCGGAACGGTAGGAGGGACGGTTCAGAACTGCATGATTGCGCGCAATCGCGCGGGGTTAAGCATGATCATGGGAGATGGTGGGGGAGCCTACGTTGGCGTCGTAGAGAACTGCGCGATCATATCCAATTCGACGCCTTTCAACGGCGGTGGAACCTATCAAGGTACGGTCCGGAACTGCACGATCAGCGGCAATTCGGCGGGCAGGGGCGGCGGTACTTATGCGGGCACGAACTGGAACTCCATTGTCTACTTCAACACGGCGACCAATTCGGGCAACAACTGCTACAGCGGCATCGTCGCCTATGCGTGTACGACTCCCGATCCGGGTGGGGTGGGCAATATCACGAGCGATCCGCTGTTCGTGAACAGAGCCGCGGGCAATTACCGCCTGTCGTCGACATCGCCGTGCATTGATGTCGGAAACAACGCCTATGCATCGGGCGATGTGGATATGGACGGCAATCTCCGGATCATCGGCGTCGCCGTTGACATGGGGGCCTATGAAGCGTTGCAGGAGCATACAGGCGTGTCGCCGGATCATTATGTATCGCCCACCGGTGGGAACCGATGGCCCTACACGAACTGGGTGGATGCGGCCACCGTCATTCAGCTTGCCATCGATGCGGCCAGCGCCGGCGACACCGTGCTGGTGACCAACGGCGTGTACGACAGCGGCGGGGCGGTCGTGTACGGCAGCATGACGAATCGCGTCGCCATCGGTGAAGGTGTCACGTTGAGAAGCGTCAACGGGCCGTTGGCTACGATCATCAAGGGCAATGGCCCCGTTGGCAATAGCGCGGTTCGTTGTGTCTATGTGGGCAGCAATGCGTGCCTTTCGGGGTTTACGCTGACGAACGGGTTCACGCGCTCAAGCGGTGACATAGTCAGGGAATGGAACGGTGGTGGCGTTTGGTGCGAATCGAGCGCGGTGGTCTCCAACTGTATCATCACCGGCAATCGGGCCATCTGTGGTGGCGGAGTGGCTTACGGCGGGGACATACGCAATTGCACGATCTTCGCCAATACAGCGGCTTCCAGCGGTGGTGGTACGTATCTCGCAAGGGCATTGGATTGCACAATCGCCGGCAATACGGCTCAGGACGGCGGTGGAGCGTGCTACGGTGATCTGATCGCGTGCACGGTCACCAGCAATACGGCGAATCGCGGCGGCGGAACGTTCCAGACGACCATCGGCGGATCCGCGATCACAGGCAACACGGCTCAGGATGGTGGCGGGGCGTATAGCGGCGATCTGAATACGTGCACGGTCAGCGGCAACAGGGCGACGCGCGGCGGTGGCACATTCAGTGGCACAAATCGGAACTGTTTCATCTCCGCGAACACGGCCGTCGATAGCGGTGGTGGAGCGTATCAGACGACCATCGAGAACTGCACGGTCACGCGCAACGACGCGGCTCACGGAGGCGGAACGTATGCGAGCCCGATCAGGAACAGCATCGTGTATCACAATTCGGGCACGTGGTACTACAACTGCTATGCCGGGTCCGTGAGCTTCTCCTGCACCACCCCGGACCCGGGTGGGACGGGAAATATCACGAACGAGCCGGGGTTGTTGAGCGTGAGCAATCCGCATATCCTCTCGTCCTCGCCGTGCATTGACCGCGGCACGAATCAAAGCTGGATGGCGGCGGCTACGGATATCGACGGCGAGGCGCGAATTCGAAACGGCACGGTGGATATCGGTTGCGACGAGTTTGATGCCGCCGGCGCGACCGGCGGAATATCCGTTGCCATTCTGGCGGACTATACAAACGCCGCGGCAGGGTTTGCGCTGCCGTTCGTAGCGGAAATCCAAGGTCGAGCGGACGGGTTTGAATGGCAGTGGGGCGATCAAGAGCGAAGCCCCGACCAGTGTGTCGCGCAACACGCCTACGCCGCTCCAGGCGACTACACAGTGGTTTTGACGGCATCGAATCAGGATGGTTCCGCGTCGGCGACCGTTACCGTCCATGTGGTCGGTGGATACACCAACTTCGTGTCTCTAGGCGGCGGCCACAACTGGCCCTTCACAAGTTGGGCCACTGCTGCCACCAACATCCAGGCGGCGATCTCGGCCAACGGGGTTGCGGGTGGAATTGTGCTCGTCAGCAATGGAGTGTTCAACTCAGGGGGAGTCGTGGTGTCTGGGGCACTGACCAATCGTATCGCGATCACCAACCCGGTCGTGGTCCGAAGTGTGAATGGCCCGCAGGTCACAACCATCGTGGGCGCGGGCCCCAAGGGTGATTCGGCGGTTCGTTGCGCGTACGTGGGCAAGTACGCGGGGATCGAGGGCTTCACGCTTACCAACGGCTGTACGCGCACAGGCGGCAATGAGTCCAGGGAACTTGCAGGCGGCGGGATATGGTGCGAGTCGAGCGCGACGGTTTCCAACTGCGTCATTATCGGGAATTCGGCTGTTGCCTACGGGGGCGGAGCATACGCCGGCACCGTCATGAACTGCACAATCGCCCGCAATACGGTGGACTACAATGGCGCGGGGATGTTTGGGGGAGCGATCGGGGATTCCGTGATCACGGCAAACTCTTCGGCGCGATACGGTGGAGGGGCGTTCGATGTAACGGTGGATCGGTGTCTGATCGCTTCGAACTCCGCGGCTACCAGTGGAGGTGGAACGTATGGCGGAAAGGTCAGAAATTCTACGCTTACCGCTAATTCGGCGATTAGTACCGGCGGTGGGACCGAGGGCGGCACGGTTCAAAACTGCACCATCGTCGGCAATTCGGCAGGCTCCGGCGGGGGAACGAGCGGGAGCTTGATGCAGAACTGCATTGTCTACTACAATTTCGCAGCGGTTTTCGGAAGCAACTGCCTCAACGGTCTTTTCTTCCATAGTTGCGCCTCGCCGCTTGTCGAGGGGCCCGGCAACATCGCGAGCGAACCGGGCTTTGTGAACCGTCAGGCCGGGGACTATCGTTTGGCGGCCGGATCGGCCTGCATTGACGCGGGATACAACGCCTATGCGAGCGGGGACGTGGATCTGGATGGCAAGGCGCGTATCTTCCCAACTAACGGCGTCGTGGATATCGGGGCCTACGAATATGCCGTGCCCGGCGACGTGCGGCCGGTCCTGGTGAAGGACATCGCTTTCTCCCCCGATGGCAGCGCGCCGGAAGAGATCATCCAAGTTGGCGGCAAGCTCTTCTTCAGCGCGTCCGACGGCGACCATGGCTGGGAACTCTGGGTGAGCGACGGCACGCGCGAGGGCACGGTCATGCTCGAGGATATCAGTCCGGGTGGCTTGGATAGTTCTCCGAGGAACCTGACGAGCGTGGGCGACATGCTGTATTTCACGGCGAATGACGGCATTCACGGCGAAGAGCTGTGGAAGAGCGACGGGACACCGGCCGGCACGATTCTGGTGAAGGATATCAACACGGCCGGAAGCAGTTCCCCACAGAATCTCACGGATGTGAACGGGGCGCTCTACTTCAGCGCGGATGACGGAAGCAGGGGATTCGAGCTCTGGAAGAGCGACGGAACGGAGATGGGGACCCGGCTCGTATTGGATATCTATCCGGGTGCCCCGAGCGGTTGGCCCGAGGAACTGACGGAAGTGAACGGGTTGCTGTTCTTCCGCGCCGCCAATGCGACCAACGGGGTCGAGCTCTGGGTGAGCGGCGGAACGGAAACAAATACGGCGCTCGTCAGAGATATCTACCCGGGCGGCGGAAGCAGCTATCCCGGCTATCTCACAGCGATGAATGGAGTTCTGTATTTCGGCGCGACCGATCCTGAGAACGGGGACGAGCTGTGGAGGAGCGATGGGACGAGCAACGGCACGTACATGGTGAGGAATATCTATCCCGGAATGGGCAGCAGTTATCCCTCCTATCTCACGGCCATGAGCAACACGCTCTATTTCAGCGCCAATGACGGCCTGACCGGTCATGAGCTCTGGAAGAGCGATGGGACGGAGGGCGGGACGGTCCTGGTGGCGGATATCTATCCGGGCAACGGGCACAGCTATCCCCGGGATTTGTGGGTCGCGGACGGTGTGCTCTATTTCTGCGCGCGCGACAACGAGCACGGCTACGAATTGTGGAAGAGCGGCGGTTTCGGAGCGAGCATGGTCAAGGATATCAACATCACGGGCGACAGCGATCCCTACGGCTTCACGGAACTGGACGGCTGGATCTATTTCACGGCGTATAACGAGGTCAATGGCTGGGAACTGTGGAAGACCGACGGATCGGAAGTCGGCACAGTTCTGGTCGAGGACATCAATTCGGGCGGCGGTCACGGGCTCGGCTACAATCCGTACATCGCGGTGCTGAATGGCGAGCTGTACTTCGGCGCCGACGATGGCAGCCACGGGTTCGAACTCTGGCACAGCGACGGAACGCACGCCGGTACAAGCCTGCTGGCGGATATCCGGCCCGACCACGGCGGCGCTTTCTCCGGCGTGGCCGGCACCGCCTCTCTCACAGAGGTGAACGGCATGCTGTATTTCAGCGCGTCCAACAGCGCATCAGGCTGGGAGTTGTGGAAGAGCGACGGGACGGAAGCCCGCACGGTCCTGGTCAAGGATATCAATCCTGGCGCCTCAAACAGTTATCCCTCTTTTCTTACGGAGATGAACGGCATCCTGTATTTCAGCGCCTCCAACAGCGAGTTCGGCGCGGAACTGTGGAGAAGCGATGGAACCGTCCCGGTCAAGGATATCAATTCCGGTGCAACCAGTAGTTATCCCTCTTCCCTTACGGCGGTGAACGGGAAGTTGTATTTCAGCGCATACAATAGCTCGAACGGCACGGAGTTATGGAAGAGCGATGGGACAGCCGACGGAACCGTTCTGGTCAGGGATATCAATCCGGGCACCGGGAACAGCTATCCCTCTTCCCTCACGGCGATGAACGGCAAGTTGTATTTCAGCGCGAACAACAGCTCGAACGGCACGGAATTGTGGAAGAGCGATGGGACAAGCAACGGCACCGTTCTCGTCCGGGATATCAATCCGGGCACCGGGAATAGTTCACCCTCTTTCCTTACGGCGGTGAATGGCCTGCTGTATTTCACTGCGGCCACCAGCTCGAACGGCATGGAGCTATGGAAGAGCGATGGGACGAGCAACGGCACGGTCCTGGTCCGGGATATCAATCCGGGCGCCGCGAACAGTTCACCCTCTTTCCTTACGGCGATGAACGGCATGCTGTATTTCAGCGCGTCCACCGGCACGAACGGCACGGAGCTATGGAAGAGCGATGGGACGAGCAATGGCACCGTCATAGTCAGAGATATCGTTTCGGGCGTCGCGAGCAGTTCTCCCACCAATCTTACCCAAGTGAACGGCATGCTGTATTTCAGCGCGTCCACCAGCTCGAACGGCACGGAGCTATGGAAGAGCGATGGGACGAGCAACGGCACCGTTCTGGTCCGTGATATCAATCCGGGCGCCACGAGCAGCTCTCCATCCAGCCTCACGGCCGCGAACGGCGGATTGTTCTTCGCGGCGAATGACGGCATTCACGGCCGGGAGTTGTGGAAGAGCGACGGGACAACCAACGGCACGGCCATGATTTGGGACATTTGGCCGGGCAGCAACGGAAGCGCGCCCTACGCCTTCACGGAAATGAACGGCGCGCTCTACTTCCTCGCCGACGAAGGCGTGCATGGTTATGAACTGTGGCGTTACTCTCTCGCCGCCGTCGCGCCGCCGGTGATCAACCCGAGCACGGGCGACTTTGAAAGGGCGACGACGGTGACGATAACCTGTCCCACGCCCGGCGCCATTGTCCGCTACACCACGAATGGCGCGAGTCCGGACGTGAACGCCGCCATCGTGCCGTGGGACGGGAAGATTGACGTCAACACGACCAACATCAAAGCCCAGGCGTTTATCACCGGGTGCAATCCCAGCATGGTGGTGACCGGCGTCTACAGGTTCGTGTGTGCCATGCCGGTCATTGCTCCCGACAGTTACGTTTTCGAGGCGCCGACGGACGTGTTTGTCACCAACGCCACGCCGGGCGCGCGAATGTACTACACCACCAACGGCGTCGACCCGACGGTATCCTCCGCCGCTGTGACCGGCAGGACCATCCACATTGACCGGCAGATGGTTTTGAAAGTGCGGGCATTCCTGGCGGGGTATGAGGACAGTGCCATAGCCACAGGGCTCTATGCCATGGCGGTTGCCGCGCCGGTTCTTACCCCGGGTTCGGGGATCTTCACCGGGTTCAAAACGATAGCGGTCGCTTGTTCCTCGACGGGCGCGGTAATCAGGTACACGACGTCCAACAGCCCGCCCGCTCAGAGCCTGTGGGTGGTCACGAACGGGGTCATCCTCGTCGATCACAGCATGACCCTGCGCGCTCAGGCCTTCCAAACGGGCAGCATTCCCAGCGTCATCGTCACGGGCGAGTACGCCGTCGTTGTCCAGACCCCCGTCATCGATCCGCCCGGCGGCGCGTTCCCGGGAGCCACGAATGTGCTCGTGACGTGCGCGACACCGGGCGCGGAAATCTTCTTCACGACCGACGGCAACGATCCGGCCAAGGACATTTCGCCTCGCCTGTCCTCGAACGGTCTGGTGCTGGCGGACCGGGATATGACCCTGAAGGCGCGGGCATTCCTGGCGAACTGCGACAGCAGTTCCGTGGCTGTGGCGAACTACTATGCCAATCCGTCGAACGTCTACCTAAAGTCGTTGATTCAATCGCCCTACGACGCAAACGTGGGCCACCCGCCGATCATCCGTTCCGTGTCGTCGTCGTCGAACGCGCCGGCCCCTGCGGTGTACATCCCGGGGGCGGACCGCGTTCTGTGCACCGAGCCGGACGGCGTGATGTTCGTGGACTGGTGGGATGGGTTGGCCTATCGCACCAACCATCTGTACATGATCGTTCCGGTGACGAACGATGTGACGATCTATCATACGGATGGCGCGTCAAAAGCGCCGCTCATCGACCTGAGGAACATCACGTCCGAACTGATCATCCACCCCAACAGCCGGATCGGAACCAACGAATTCTGGGAGGGCGAGGATGGACAATTGCACGCGGCTCGGGAGATCGGCCTCGCCGTGATCCACTTCGAGAGCGCCGGCGCGTACGCGGGCGCCGAAGTCGTGCTGGTGAAGCGGTACCAGGCGGACATGAATGTGCCGGTGACCGTCGGCGCGCGGTTGCTGCCCCCGGCCGGCCTGACGAGCAACGGGGTTTCGCCGACCGTGACGCGCGGCAAGATGACGGGGCGTGGGGACGCGGCCGGCTACATTTACCAGCACAGCGATGCGGGTCCGCACAACGGGAAGGTATACGCGGTCAAGCCAACCGCACGGGACTCGGATATGGAAGTCTTCTGGATGGAGGAAGACAGCCACGGCGTAATCTGGCCGTACGAAATGCGTCGTTACACCGCCGCCTGGCCCACGAATGCGCAGCGCTTTGCGCGCCGGCCCGATTCGGCGCTGCCCAAGGTTGCGATGCCCCCGGCCCTGAATGCCTGCAAGATGCCGGCCGAGGAATTCCGCAATCCCAGCCACTATGGCTGGCTGCAGAATCAGGAGTTCTGGACGGATGGCGAGGGATATTCGCTGTTGCTGCTCGAGAGCGGTCCGGCCGGGAACAGGAACTGGGTCGGGTTCGACGTCGTGCGCTCGGTGTATCACGATGATTCCGGTGTGTTCGATCTGACGCCGACCAACTGGATCATCGGGACGGAAATCACCAACGCGGCGCACGAGGGATTCCGGTCAGGTTATATCTATGAACCGGCGGGCGATCGGTATCATCCCGGCCTCTATGGTCCGCGTGACAACCTGGGTTGGGCCACCGGTCAGATCTTCGCCGTGAATCGGGGCCAACTGGAGGTCTGGTGGTCGGACGTGGATCGGCCCAATACGAACGAATCCGCCACGATTCAGTGGCCGTCGCGCGTGATGCGCTACGACAACGTGTGGCCCACCAATGCGGCCAGGATCGTTATCGCGAACGAGCAGGGGACCGGGCCGCTCTCCGAGCGGAACTGGGCGCTGTACTATCAGAACGACCCCAACCAGCCGGGCTTCAACCCGAACGATGAGCACGCGATGATCCAGCCCGCAAAGACGGGCTCGGGCCAGGCGATCTTCGCTCTGCGGAACGATATGGGTACGACCAATACCTCCGAGCCGTTTGTCATCATGACCTACGACGATCCGGTCGACTCATCGCGGAAACGCATGAAGGTCTACGAAGTCGAAGCCGGGGCGTTCACCTATGACGGCACGGCCGGCCAATACATCCGGCTGCCGTATTTGTTGGCGCTGATGCAGAAGTGCAACGAGAGCTATGGGGTGATCGGGTCCGGGCCGTTCTGGCGGGACCGGGTATCCAATTTCTGGGCAATGGCCGCCGGGAACGATGGAGGACCCACGAGTGTGGTGATGCGGTATTTCTATCCGATGATGGAGGGATTCTATCTTCCTGGCGGAGACCCGCAGCCGAACATCGGGGCGCCGCTGCCGTGGCTGAGCGGCGGAAGAAAAGGCGATCCCGTGGACGTTACGTACACGATCGACTGGCCCACGAACAAGCTGCCCACCCTGCAAATCGGCGAAACATTGGCTGACACCAAGAACGACCTGCCGCAGATATGGGGGCAGACCAGTGTGGAGGTGGTCTACCAGCAGGCGACTGAGCTGAACTCGAGCAAGAGCAGTGTGAAGCTGATAGACCCGGTTTTCGCGCACGAGGCGAACCTGGCCGCGCTTCCGGCGGATGTGGAGACCGAGCTGAAAGCCGGACAATACTACTTCCCGCAACTGCCGTCGCACCTACGGCGCCGGTTGAGCTACGATCCAATCAACCACAAACTCAAGTTCAAGGGGGAACTCATCAAGCCCGCGGCGGGTGAATACTACCTCCTGCTGAACGTGATCACGGCTCGGGAAACCAACGACCTGGCCAAGTTGAGCGGGACGGATGTAGCTTTCAAGGGGGCGATCCAGACTTTGATCAACAACGCTTCGACGGCGTTGGAGGTAACCCCCAATACGCCGTTCGCCGGCTTGGCGTTGACCGCCGGCGCGGCGACCGGGCCGGGCTATGTGACCGTGGCCTTCAATAACAGCAAGACGCTGAACCAGCCGGCGGACCCGATCAGTCTGGAGATCATCAAGGTCGTTCCGGAGTTGTACCAGGGCGAAATCAAGCAGGTGGAGTCGGACAATGTGTTCGATGAGAAACTGGTGCTGCGGCACAGCGGGGACTTCGCCGGTCTGGCGGACGAGTACGTATTCGAGTGGAAGCGGGGGACGGCCAAGGATGACGGTTCCGCGCCGGATGCCGGCTCGACGAATTGGCAGGCGTATTTGCCCATGCCGCCGACGGGCGAGGGGGTCCTCGACATCACGATTTCGTCGGAAAACGATTCACCGCTCATCACGCTGGGCGACAACTACTTCCAGTGCCGCTACCGGTCCCTGGACCCGGCGCATCCGTGCGGAACGAACTGGAGCGAGTGGACCGAGGTGCAGTTGGCGGAGGGTTGGATCAAGCGGGTGCTGGCCGGAATCAATCCGTTTGAGCAGCGGTTCAAGTCGTTCGAGAACAACCAGGTCAACAAGCTCGTCAGCATGATCGCCCAGGCGGGGCCGCGCTGCGAGGGGAATGTGGCCCTGAACAGCGAGGCGGCCGACGATCGGGGCTTGATCGAAATCTACGAGACCGTGCTCGATCGCGGCATGGATATGAGCATCAACGCCGGGTACAACTACGCCCCGGCGAACGATGCGTTGTTGCTCGCGGCGGGCAGGCTCGCGGACCTGTACATGCTGCTGGGCAACGAGGCCTATGCCGACGCCGCCGACCCGACCATCGGGTTCGGCACGGACGACGGGCAGTACGGCGCGGAAGCGACCTCGCTGCACTGTTTCATGAATCAGACCGCTTCTCTACTGGATGAGGAATTGGCGTTGCTGCGGGGCCGGGACGACAGTCTCCTGCCGACGCCGAGCACCGCTCCCATCTACAACCGGCTGATCTGGAACTTCACAAGGGATATCGTGGGTGGCGAGGTGGCCTATGTCCTGAACTATGAAATCCAGGACAAGTGCGGTCCGGATGGGAATCCGAATCCGGACGGTTTCATCACGGAAGACGACGCCAAGTTGATGTATCCGCAGGGACACGGAGACGCCTGGGGCCACTATCTGACGGCCATCCAGAAGGGTTACTACCGGCTGCTGCAGAACACGAACTTCTTGTGGGAGCCGCGCATCGAGGCGGTCACGGTTGGCGGCGTGCCGGTGAACGTGGATTACCTCGATGAGCGGAAGTTCGCCGCGGCCGCGGCGGCCAGGGCGCAGGCGGGCGCGGAGATCGTGAGCCTGACGTATCGCGACAAATACGTGGAGGACCCGGAAGGCCAGTGGCAGGGGTATCGCGACAGCGATACCAACCGCTGCTGGGGTCTCGCCGAGTGGGCCGGCCGCGCGGGTCAGGGCGCGTTCTATGACTGGGTGGTTGCGAACTCGTTGCTGCCCACCAATTCGCCGAGCACGGGAATCCAGAAGGTGGATCGGACCAGCGTGCTGGAACTCCCCGAGATCGCGGACGCGCATCAGGAAATCCAGATGGAACTGGACAAGGCGGATATGGGCCTGAATCCGCTGGGGCTGGCCAGGAACGTCGTGCCGTTCGATATCGATCCGACCCAGATCGATCAGGGCCGGACCCATTTCGAGCAAATCTACGGCCGGGCCGTGCAGGCGATGAACAACGCGATCACGGTGTTCAATCACGCGCAGAATTCGAGTCAGTTGCTCCGGCGTCAGGCGGATACGGTCCAGAATTTCCAGCAAAGCGTGGAGGACCGCGAAGCCGACTTCAAGAGCCGCCTGATCGAGAGTTTCGGCTATCCCTACGCGGATGACATCGGTCCCGGGAAGACGTACGCGACCGGTTATGACGGGCCGGACATCTACCACTTCGACTACACGGATCCGTCGGAACTGGTGGGCGAGGACGCCGATGACGGCGAAGGGTCCGTCGTGGCGACGAACGTCAACTTCAAGAACGTGGAGGTCAAGGCCGACGGTGCGCTGACCGAGACGATCGTTCCCGTCACGTTCCACGTGTCGCAGAACGGCTTCGGCCTGGTCAAGCCGTACAATTGGACCGGCCAGCGCCGCGCCCCTGGCGAAATCCAGATGGCGCACTCGGACCTGATCCAAGGCAACGCCCGGTTCCAGCGGGCGTTGAAGGAATACGACAACCTCCTGAATCAGATCGAAGATCAGGCCGAAATCCTGGCGGCGCAGTACGCGCTGAACGCGGACGAAATCAGAATACTGAACGAAGGGCTGAATACGCAGATTCGCTTCGACAAGAAGATCAAGGCCTCGCGCGCTGCTCAGTTGAGGTTTCGGACGATTGGACGGATGGCATCGCTCATCGCGAACTCCTTGAGCGAATATATCACGACATCGATTGGACTGGCGAATGACCCGCTGTCATTCTTGCGCGGTACGATCCAGTTGGTGGGTTCGGTGATCACGGAGGTCTTCACACAAGTCGCCGATGATGAGTCCATCGTGGAACTCGACTACCAGCAGGCGCAACAGGAAGCCCAGACCGTGCAGAACATCGAGCTGACGTCGCTGCGGAGCGAGTTCGCGGTGATGCAGGCACTGAAGCAGTTGGAGCAATTGGTGCGGCAGGAAGCGACACTGAGGCTGGACCTGTTCACGCAGCAGGAGACCTTGAATCAATTGTCGGGCCGGTATTTGTCCGCCCTGTCCAGGGGGCAGCGCCTGTTGGATGAGCGGCTCCGGTTCCGCCAGCAGACGGCGGCCCGGTTGCAGGATTACCGGTACAAGGACATGGCCTTCCGGATTTTCCGGAACGACGCCCTCCAGAAGTACCGCGCCCAGTTCGACCTGGCGGCCCGGTACGTCTATCTGGCCGCGAAGGCCTATGATTACGAGACCAACCTGCGCGAGGGCGATCCGCGGGGACCCGGCAGCGACTTCATGACGCAAATCGTCCGGGCGCGAACTGTCGGCTTGATCGCCGAGGGACAGCCCCAGACCGGGGGCAGTCAGGGCGACGGCGGCTTGGCCGATCCCATGGCGCGGATGGCGCGGAACTGGGAATTGGTGCTCAAGAGCCTGTTGGGCTTCAACAATCCGGACACCGAAACCGGTCGCTTCTCGCTGAGAACGGAGCTGCTCCGGATTCTGCCCGGCGCGGACGGGGACAGGCGTTGGGAGGAAACGCTGCAACGGTGCGTGGTGGATAACCTGTTGGACATGCCCGAATTCCGTCAATACTGCCTGCCCTTCTATCCGCAGCAGGCGGCGGAACCCGCCATCGTGCTCCCGTTCTCGTCCGGCATCTACTTCGGCCAGAACTTCTTTGGCTGGCCCGCGGGCGGCGGCGACAACACGTACAACTCGGCGAATTTTGCCACCAAGGTCCGGTCGGTCGGGGTCTGGTTCAGCAACTACAACAACATCCAGGGCGGCGGTTTGATCAACACGCCGCACGTGTACCTGGTCCCCGTAGGCAGCGATATCATGCGCTCGCCGACCGACAACACCGGCGCGATCCGCGAATGGAAGGTGGTGGACCAGGTCCTGCCCGCGCCTTTCGCGCTGAGCGAGGGCGAACTGAGCGCTCCGGACTGGATACCGATGAACGATACGCTGCTCAACTTCATGAGCATCCGGCGAATCGGCTCATTCCGCGCCTATCACGACAGCGGCGCGTTCAATCCGGCGGAGACGATCAGCAACAGCCGGCTGATCGGCCGCTCGGTCTGGAACACCCGCTGGCTCCTGATCGTCCCCGCCGGCTCGTTGCATTCCGACCGTGACGAGGGCCTGCAGCGGTTCATTCACGGCGCGCTGATTCCTTCGACCGGACAACGCGATGGCAACGGAGTGAAGGACATCAAGGTGTTCTTCCAGACCTACTCGTACGCCGGGTACTGAGATCGAAGAGAAGAAGAGAGAACCACGGATGGATCTGAAGATCGAAGAGAAGAGAAGAGGGGAGAAGAAGAGAGGAGAGGAGGGGAGTGAACCACGGAGAGGAGAGGAGTGAACCACGGATGGACACGGATGGACACGGATAAGAATAGACATGGATTGCTTTTCGAGTCTGAGACTCGGGAGGTCATAGGTTGCGCCATGGAAGTGCTTAACGAACTGGGCCACGGGCTTCTCGAAAAGCCTTACGAGAATGCGCTGGTGGTCGAGTTCGGCTTGCGGCACATGCCGTTCCGCCAACAAGCGCGCTACGACGTGCTCTACAAAGGAGTAACGGTCGGCGAGTACACTCCCGATCTGATCCTCTATGACAAGGTCGTGGTCGATGCCAAGGTAATCGACAGGATAACGGACCACGAAATCGGACAGATGATCAACTACCTGAAGATAACGGGCTTGAAAGTCGGGCTCATCCTGAACTTCATGCACGCCAGGCTACAGTGGAAGCGCATCGTGCTCTGAAGAAGAGAACCACGGATGGACACGGATTAACACGGATCGGAAAGCAAAATACGGATGCGTGACATTCCAAAATATCCGTGTCCATCCGTGTCCATGATGCCTTTGGCGTCACAAGTCCGTGGTTCTCTTTCTTCCGCGCTCGGCCGGCTCTTGCTGCTGACGGCCATGACCATGCTTGCTGAACTTCAAGCACGCCAGGCTGGAGTGGAAGCGCGTTGTGCTGTGAAGAAGAGAACCACGGATACACACTGATGAACACGGATGGGAAAGAAGAATGAGCGGTGTTCCAGAATATCCGTGTCCATCCGTGTCCATCCGTGGTTCTCTTTCTTCCGGATTCGGTTGTGTCTTGCTGTTGGCGGCCATGACCGTGCTCGTTTCTGTGTCCTTCGCGGGCGTCGACAAGAGCGGCGTCAAACCCAACACGATCTCTCTGCCGAAGGGGCCCGGGTCCATTGAAGGGCTGGGCGAATCGTTCGAGCCCACGCTCAACAACGGCATGGCCAAATACGCCGTGCCCTTGAATGTCCCCCCCGGCTCAGCCGGAAATACGCCCGGCCTGGGGCTGACCTACGAGGGCGGCCGCGGCAACGGGCCGCTCGGTCTCGGCTGGGAGCTTTCCCCGCCGTATGTCCAGCGTCAGACGGACAAAGGCATTCCCCGCTACATCGACGGCAACAACGGACTCGATGACGATCAGGACGGCTCGACCGACGAGCCGGACGAGATCGACCAGTTCATCAACGAGGCCAAGGAGGAACTGGTCCCGCAGGCGGACGGCTACTACTTCTGCGAGAACGAAGGCGCGTTCGTTCGCTACGAACGGGTAGCCGACTATTGGAAAGCCACAGCGCCCGACGGCACGGTCATGCTCTTCGGCCTCACGTCAACCGGGCGCGTGGTCGACATCGAGACCGGGCATGTCTTCAAGTGGCTGCTTGAAAAGACCATCGACACGCATGGGAATACGATCGTCTACACGTATTCCTCCTTTGCGGGCGATGAAAATAGGAATCAGAAGTACTTCAGCGGCATCCGCTACGGGCCTGGCGCGCCGCCGTGGCAGAATTTCCACTTCGTCTCCCTCCTCTATGAATCGCGCGCGGACTGGTTCGAGGACTGCCGGCCCGGCTTCATCGTGCGCACCGGCAAGCGACTGCGTGAGGTCCTCGTCGGAACCCAGGGGCCGACGTTGGCGAATCATCTGGCCGGCGACTTCAACGCGGACGGCGTGGCGGATAACCTGAACAGAAGATATGTCCTGTCCTATCTCGACACCACCGTCACCAATGTCCACGGGTCTTTCCTGGCCGGGGTTCTGCCCATCGGCGCGGACGGCACGAGCGCCTTTCCCTCCATCACGTTCGGTTACGGCGTCCACGAGCCGCCGGCTTCCGTATCCGCCGCGGGCCAGATCATCGGCAGCGTGAACGAGCCGTTTACCGCGATGGACAGCGCCTCGGTCGATCTGATCGACCTCAACGGCGATGCGTTGCCGGATATTCTCAAGACCTTTCCCTACGGCGGCGAGCATCAGGGCTTTCTGAACGAGGGCGAAACGAATGCGGCGGGCGGAAAAGCCATCCGGTGGTCTTCCGCGCGGCCCGTCCCGTCATCGGACGGCCTGACGTGGAACGTGGACCTGCAGTCCACCGAGAAGATCGCGCATCTGGCGGATATGGACGGCGACGGGCTGGCCGACCTCGCGTACAGGTCTCCCGGTCTCTACGGCGCCGTCTACTATTTCCGGAACAACGGCGCCTGCTCCTGGGGCCAGCGAAAGACCATGTCCGTTCAGGACTTCACGCCTCCGACGCCGTTTGGCGACGCGAATGTGAAGACCGCGGATATCGATTTTGACAAGCGGATCGACATCATCCAGAGCATCGGGACCCATTACCAGATCTGGTTCAATCTCGGCGAACAGCGCTATTCGCGCCGGGTCACCGTGGCGCAGGAGAATGGCTATCTCTTTTCCCTGTCCGGCGTGGATATCGCCGATTTCAACGGTGACCGGGTGCCGGACATCGCGCGCGTCCGAAGCACAACGATCGAGGTGACCGCCGGCTTGGGGCATGGGCATTTCGCGGACAAAGTAACCGTGACGATCCCCGACGCCACGCTGACCGATCAGCAGATCAAGCAGGCCCGGCTCCAGGATATCAACGGCGACGGGCTGGTGGACCTCGTGCTCGAGCGGGCCGGCCCGCTCGACACCCTGTGGTACTGGGTCAACCGGGGCAACTACACGCTCGGCGGGAAGAAGATCGTCACCGGCCTGCCCACGGGTCTCGGAACGGACCCCAGCATCCGCTGGGCGGACATCAACGGCAACGGCACGGTGGACCTGATCTACTCGGATTCCTATTCCTTGCCCCGCATACGATCCGTGGACCTCGGCGAACTCATCGGGGCCGGAACCGGTCATGACATGCTCACCTCGATCGACAACGGGATCGGCGCAAAGACCCGGATCGTCTACGAGACCTCCACCAGGTATCTGCTGGAGGACAAGGCGCGGGCCAATCCGTGGCCGGATCCTCTGCCGTTTCCCGTGAACGTGGTCGGCGCGGCGATCGTGGACGATTCCCTGGGCCATGCGTACACGAACACCTATGTCTATCACGCGGGCTACTACGATCCCGAAGAGAAGGAATTCCGCGGCTTTGCCCGGGTCGAGCAGGTTGTTCCCGGCGACGCCACGGCGCCCACCCTGGTGACCCGCTCGTACTTCGATACGGGCCGGAACTACGAGGTCATGAAAGGCAAGGTCTTACGCCTGACCGCGGAGCGGGAAGATGGGGCCGTGTTCTGGGACGCCATGACCGGCTGGGAGATCCCGCCCCGGCGGCTGCGCACTGGGATCAACGGCCAGGACGTGATGTACGCCTCCGCCACATCCAGCGTCAAGACCATCACCGAGTGCGGCCAGGGCGAACCGAGGGTGCTGGAAAGCGCATCCGCCTATGACGACTACGGCAATCAGACGTGGAGCGCGGATTATGGGATCGTAAGCAACGGGAACCGGTTGGCCTTCGAGGATGAGCGGTTCACGACCAACCGGTATGCGGTCAATCTCGACCAATGGATTCTGCGCGCGCCGATGCGCAGCGAAATCATGGACGGAAGCGGCCATGTGGCCGCCCGGACCGAGAACTACTACGACGACGAGACCTTTTCCGGCGCGAACCTCGGCGTGGTGACGACCGGGGATTTGACGATGACCCGCGCATGGATCGATCCCGACAATCCCACGGCCTATGTGGCGACCGTGCGGAGCAAATACGACGCGTATGGCAACCTGACCCATATCCTCGATCCGCTCGCTTCGGCGGCCGGCGGGATTCCGGACCCCGATGCAGGACACTACCGCGAGCTGGTCTACGACTCGACGTTCCATGCGTGGCCGGAGCATGAAATCATCCACGTGGGCGGCGGCAAGACGCCGTTGACCATTCGCGCCGGCTATGACAAGGGCTTTGGCGTCATCGTGTCTTCCGTCGATCCGAACGGACACACGACGACCTACGGCTACGATGCGTTTGGCCGGCCGGTGAACGTGCTGCGGCCGGGCGACTCGCCCGCGTATCCCTCCGCGGAATACCAGTACGCGATGGCGCAACCCTTCGGCCCCTCCGGCCTGTTGAACTATGTGGAAACCCGCGCGCTCGATAAGACACCGGGCTCGGCGGGGAGCAAACGGGACCACTACCTGATCGCTCGCGGCTACGTGAGTGGCCTGGGCCAGAAGCTCATGACCCGCACGGAAGGCGAACGGCCCGGACAGATTGTGGTCGGCGACACGATTCAGTTCAACGCCCGCAAGCTCCCGTGGAAGACCTACATGCCTTATTTCGAGGAGAACGGTTCATTCGACTTTGTCCCGCCCACGTTCACCAACAACTTCGCCGAGCACTTCTACGACGCCCTCGGTCGCGAGATTCGGATCAACCAGCCGATCGGCAGCAACGGCGTCGAATACTCGACCGTGACGTATGAACCGATGGTGAAGATCGGTCACGACGAGGAACAGACCAAGCCCGACTCCCCGCACTTCGGCTGCGGAGTCCGCAGTGTCGATGACGGGATGTTGGACAAGGACGGGAAAGGCCGGCTCCGGGAAGCCTATGAACTCGTCAAGCTGAGCGATACGGGCGAACCCCTGGCTCAACCGGTCGAGTGGCGGACGACGTATTCCTATGATGTGTTGGGGAATTTGCTGGGCCATACCGACTCCAAGGGCAATCGGCAGATTAACCGATTCGATGCCCTGGGGCGTCAGACGTACATGAACAATCCCGACCGCGGCGAGATGTTCTACACGTACGACGCGGTCTCGAATCTCCGGGAAACCCGGGACGCCAAGGGCCAGGTGATTCGATGCACGTATGACGGCGCGAACCGGCTGCTGACCGAGGACTACCTGGACGAAGGGCTGCCGTTCTCGTTCAATCGCTCGTACGATCCCACGCGGCCGCTCGGCCCGACCAACATGCCGGACGTGGCGTACTTCTACGACACGCCCGCCGGGCCGGTGGACCTTGGGGACGGGACTTCCGCGGTCGCGACCAATACAAAAGGGTTCCTGACCCGTGTCGTAGACCTCTCCGGCGAGGATCACACGTCGTATGACGACCGGGGCCGGATCGCGTATGAGGTCAAACGCATCCCGGACCTCGTGAACGGAGCCATGGCCTCGTACACGACGCGGTTCAACTACGATGTCATGGATCGTCTGACCACGCTGACCTATCCGGACAACGACCAAGTCCACTATGAATACAACGACCGGGGCCTGATGAAACGAATCCTCGGCGGACCCGCGCTGTGCATCGTCTCGAACGCCGGCTACACGGCCGCCGGGCAATTCACGGAGCTCGGTTACGGCAACGGCGTGAAAACCCGTTATGGCTATGACGAACGGTTCCGGCTGGTTTCGCTGATCACGGCGCACACGACCAACGCGCTGAACCCGGCGATCGCCTTCGAGTACGCCTTCGACGGCGCGTCGAACATCCGCTCGATCCGCGACCAACGGCCCGGCGCGGTGGTCCCCTCGGGAAACGCCAGACGCAACACCCAGATGTTCGAGTACGACAACCTGTATCGTCTGACCCGGGTGCAGTACTCGTTCAACCTGCCCGGCGAACCGCTCCGCAGCGACGGCTTCATCAACTATCGTTACGACCCGATTGGAAACATGGTCTCCCAAGCCTCGGACATGGTTCACGAAGACAAAGGTTTCTCCGTCACCGACCTCGGCGCGATGTCCTACGGCGGCGCCCTGGGCTCCTCCGGCCGAATCGGCCGTGCGACCAACGATCCCCCCGGTCCTCACGCCCTCACGGAAATCCAACACTCGACACACGCCTTGCCCGAGCCGGCCAGGGCCACTCGACACTATCCGTATGACGCCAACGGCAACATGACGGACATAGATGGCCTGCAATGCGTCTGGGACTTCAAAGACCGGCTTGTGGCCGTGGAAAACGCCGAAATGCGAGCCGAATACACGTACGACTTCACCGGTCGCCGCATCACCAAGCACGTGACCCCAAAATCCCCCCCAACAACCAACAACCAACAACTAACAACCACCTACATCGGCAAGCACTATGAAATCCGGGAGCACGACAAGCCCATCAAGTACGTGTTCAACGGCGACACCCGCGTGGCGCAGCTCACCGCCGCCCTTTCCGCCAACCTGCGAAGCCAGCGTCTGCGCGTGGACGCGGGGTGGAACCTGCTTTCGTTGGCCGTGACCGCCCTGGATGTCGTCGGGCAGTTGGGGGTGGGAACCAATTCGGTCGTTGAGGCGATCGCGAAATGGAATCACGTGACGCGTGATTTCGCCGTGGTGAATACGGGCGACACCGTGCAAGCCGGGACCGTGCTGTGGGTCAAAGCAAGCGCCAGCGCCGTGCTCTCGGTTTTGGGCACGTTTGAGGAATCCACCAATCTCAGTGTTCAGGCCGGTGGCCAATACGTGCCGTGTGTGAACGGCGAACCGCTGGATCTGACGACCGTGCTCTCCACCAACGCCTTGGTCTGGGCGTATGACACGCAAGCGCGGTCGTGGCAAACGCGTCTTCCCGGCGAGCTGGCGGGCCTGCCGAACGCGCCGAAATTCCTGGCGCCCGGCCAGGCCATCTTCGTCCGAGCCGACACCGACCTGGAAATCCCGGCCCTGGAAAAGGCCCTCCGCACCCGCTACTACCACCAGGACCATCTCGGCTCATCGAGCTACATGAGCGATGCGGACGGGCAGATTGTTGAGGAAACCACCTTCTATCCCTATGGCTACGCGCGCAACGCATTTCAACCCACAGACATCGAGGCATACTATAAGTTCACACAGAAGGAGCAGGACCGGGAAAGCGGCCTGCAGTATTTCGAGGCCCGCTACTACCATCCCATAACGGGCCGGTTCATATCGGTTGATCCAATACTTGATGGGCAGAATTGGTATGCGTACGCCAACAATAACCCGCAAGTGTTTGTCGACGTGCTAGGGACATCGGGAGACAACGCTATTACTAAGGCTGTCGATGCATATTGGGCAAAATACTATAGAACATCTCGCATTGTCGATAGTAGACATGCGTTTGCTGAGGCAGTCGAGATATTTGAATCGCTAACGCAATACCCATATGGTCCCGGGTACCTCGACGACAAATGGGTACAGCAATCCAGCGGTTTGAATTGTCACACATGGACGTTTGCCGTTTTGAAAGTGTATCTGCATGAAACCACAAAGAATATGCCGGGTGGACAGGATTTATTTGCATCGAAGAAGTATTGGGATTGGACCGCTAAAGCGATTCCTTCTTGGGATAAGCGTTTTACGAAAGAGGAGATGAAGTCGTGGTTATCGAACGTCTCAAATAGGGAGTCTGTATGGGCCATATCGATCAGAAATGCTGGCAACCCATGGCATGGTGGTTTTGTCGTGTATCGAGATAATCAATGGCAGATTTACCATGCGGCGGGTTTCGGCCAAAAGAGTCGATATGAATCGTTGGAGGCATACATGGATGCTGAATCGAGTAAGAACTATAGTTACGCCGTGATAAACATTAGCGACGAGTTCTATGAGGCTGTGCACAAAGTAACGCATTCACGATCATCAGGTTCCAGTTCTGGTAGCCCTTCGGCATACACTCTGGATAATGAGTGATAGGTGGCGGAGGAGGTCAGAGGCGGAGTTGGGGATACCCATTAATCGCGCCAAGCGAAGCTCAGAAGAGGAGGAGTCCATGAATAGCGGGGAGGTCGGGGTCGAACCACGGGGCGGAGTTGGGGATACCCATTAAAATTAAAATAGATTGGCGTGAGGGCGGAGGTATCACACCTGAATGGTGAATGGTGCGGAGTGCGGAGTGAATAGTGAATGGTGAATGGTGGCGGGGAATTGGTGAATGGAGTAGGCGACGAACGGTGAATGGCGTTTGGCGAGACGGGGATACTGGCGCGTGTGGCGTCGGCGCGGAACAAGGCGGCACGGCGCGGTTCTCCTCGTGCTTCCAGTGTTACTCTCTCCCATTCACGATTCACCATTCACTATTCACTATTCACAAAGGGCGAGGGAGGAAGGGGTCAGTCCGCACATGTGTGCAGAACTCTACCGGCGGCGCAGGTGAGAAGGAATTTTAGACCTGCTGAAGACAGATATGACAAATCAAGAGAAGGCTGGCTATGGCTAAGAAAATGCGTCCGAGTGGCGGCTACCGGGGAACCGCCAGTTTCCAGACAGCGACCATCATCTACGACGCGACGTACTGGTTCTGCGAGAGGTTCCTCGATTCGCGCTCGCGCACGGTGGACCAGATGGTGCAGGGCGGCCGCTCGGGTCGCCAGAATATTGCGGAAGGCAGTCGCGCCTCCGCCACATCTTCACAGACGGAACTGCGTCTGGTGAACGTGGCTCGCGCCAGCCTTGAGGAGCTCCTCCTCGACTACGAGGACTATCTGCGCCACCGGCACAAGCCGCAGTGGACGCCTGACAGCGTCGAGGCGCTTGCCGTGCGGGAGGTGCCGCGGAAGTTCAAGGAGGATCGGTCGGATCAGGCTGACCTGACCGATCTGACGGATCAGGAGCGCTGGGCGCTCTATGCGCCATGGCTGGAACACGACGATCCCGCCGTGCGGGCCAATGCGCTGATCTGCCTCATCAACCAGGCGAACTACCTCCTGGACCACCAAATCGCCGCGCTGGAGAAACAGTTTGTGGAAGATGGCGGCTACAGTGAACAGCTCGCCTCCGCGCGCCTGGCGGAACGCGAGAGGCGAAAGGTGGGTCAGGCTGATCCGCCTGATGCGTCTGATCGCATTCCCGCGTGTCCGCAGTGCGGCAAGGCCACAGTCCTGCGCACGGCCAAGACGGGGAAGAACGCGGGAAAACAGTTCTGGGGGTGCACGGCTTATCCCGACTGCAAAGGAGTCGTGAACGTTTGAGGAATAGAGGAGGAAGCATGAAAGCAATGAAATGGATCGTTATGTGTTGTGCGGCGTTTGCGTGCGTGGCGAGGGGCGGGCTCCCGGAACCGGGTTTCACGATGTATGGCGTGATCAGGAACGACCTGAACGGGGCGAACGTCCGAGTCACGTCGGGTACGTTACGGTGGACGATCGTGCCGGATGGCGGGACGCCGTTGACGCTGGAAACAAGGCTGGAGAACATCCATGACCAGTTCTCGTACGCGCTGGATGTTCCGCTGGAATCGCCGGCGCCGGGTATGCCTTCGCGCGCGGATGCGCTGCAATTGACGGCGGGCACTGTCCAGTATGGGCGCGCGCAGGTGTACGTCGAGTCAACCGTCGCTTCAATCGTCGCTCCGGCGACGGCCCTGTTCTCATTGTCTCAGACGGATCGCGGGAAATTCGAGCGCGTGGATTTGCAGGTAAACATCGCGTTTGCCGACAGCGATCATGACGGGTTGCCGGATTTCTGGGAGACCGAACACTTCGGCGGTTTGTTCGCGGCGCCGGGCGGGGATGCGGACGGCGACGGCGTCAGCAACATGGCGGAGTATCTCGCGGGGACCAATCCGCAGGACGCCCAGTCCATGTTCGAGTTTATCGAAACCGAGACGTGGGCGGAGGGGGGAACCCGCATACGCTGGCAAAGTTCAAGCAACAGGTTCTACAGCTTGTTCAAATCGCGGGATCTGCGGTCCGGATTCGAGCCGTTCGTCACGGGGATCCGCGCGACGCCGCCGGAAAACAGCTATACGGACACGAATGCCGTGGGCGAAGGCGCGTATTTCTACCGCATCGTGGTGGAGTAGCGGGAGGTTCCTAGCGGGAACAATGCAAACGGATTGGCCACGAAGAGGCACAAGAAAGGTCGTGGATCAATCATCACCGCGGCGTTCTTTGCGTGATTCTTTGAAGTCGTGGAGGACAGGATGCGACAAATCGTGAAGTGGATGAAGATGATGGCGGTGTGTCTGCCGGCGCTTGTCTACACGGCGCATGGGGCGGGTATTCCTGAAGCGGGTTTGATGATGTACGGCGTGATCAGGAACGACCTGGGCGGGGTCAGTGCGCGCCTGACGTCGGGCAGCCTGAGTTGGACGATTGCGCCCGCCACCGGATCGGCGATCACCGTGAGGACGGTGTTGACCAATATCAACGACCAGTTTTCGTACGCGATTCAGGTCCCGTTCGAATCCGTTCTGCAGGGCATGACGCTCTCTTCCAATGCGCTGATGCTGACGGCCGGGTCAGGCGTATATGATCGGTCGCAGGTGAGGGTGACGTTGGACGGAACGAATGAGGCGTCCGCAGTCCTGCGGCTGCCCGCGGGCGCGAACTTCCCGTTTGGCCGGGCGGAGCGCGGGACCGTCGAACGGGTGGATCTGGATGTCGCGGTGGCGTTGCCGGACGGGGATGGCGATGGCTTGCCGGATTTCTGGGAGATTGAGCATTTCTCTGGTCAAGGCGCGACTCCCGGGGGCGACCCGGATGGGGACGGGGTGAGCAACAGGCAGGAGTATCTTGCGGGAACGGATCCCAACGATCCGGAATCCGTGTTTGAAATCAAAACGCATACTGAGCGTGGCCGGGGGCTGCTGCTGCAATGGAGAAGCGCAAGCAACAGGTATTACCGGATATCCAGATCCGAGGATCTGCGTTCGGGGTTTTTGCCGATCGCCACCAATGTGTGGGCGACGCCTCCGGAGAATACGTACACGGATACCAACGCGCCCGGCGCCGGTCCCTACTACTACCATATCAAGGTTGAGTAGAGCCTGTTCCCACAGGTAGGGCGCGCAGTCCCTTGCGCGCCGCGGCCTGTCCAGCATCGGGTCTTGACTCACCGATTGGAGAAGAACGTTCCCGAAATTGCTGCGCCTCACGGTTCGGCGGTGCTTTTCAACGAGTGCCAATCATGCAGTTGTCGGTCCGGAGAAAGCGCACGTTCCACCTGTACGAGCCATTCCGTGATTTCGCTGATAGGGAAGGGCTTTGCGAAGAGCTTGCAGCCGAGCTCGCGGGCGCGGGCGACGTTGTGATCGGACCAGGCGCCGGACATCAGCGCGATATGTCGGCAATGGCAGCCGTTACCGAGCAGCGTTTCGACAAAGTCGAGCCCCTTGACGCACGGCATCTCAAGGTCGGAGATGATGATGTCGGTGCACGACGTCCCCGATTCGCAGGGGCACTGTCCTTTCGCGTCAAGGGGACAGAGGCCGGGGTCCGGGAAGGTGAACACTTCATAGCCACGCCGGTCACATACCGCCCAGAGCATTTGACGGATCAACGGATCATCATCGAAAATCAAGACTCGGGGTCTCATGTCGTGTCCTTTCACCGAACAGGTTCGATGCGGTTCTGCGATTCTTCGCCTCTGATTCTCTGTTGAGTTTTATTCCCGTAGACAATGCCAAGAGGCAGGAGAATGGCGTAGGGAATCCACATAAACCACCTATAGGGATTTGGCAGGGCAAACAGCAAGGCAAGAAAGACAAGAAGCGCCCCCCATCCGACGACCGCCGATTTGATCATGAAGACTCGTTCTCGTGGACCTTTGGTGTTCTTGATGCTGTACCACGTCCCCAAGATTCCTCCAGCGATACCGAGGACGCTTCCCGCAATGCCTCCGATCAGTCCTGGATGCATGTTCTTCTCCTTCCGCAGCGCGGCAAAACCGCAACCAACGTGTTTCTATATACAGACGAGTGATGCCGTAAACCAGCCGATTTCAGCGCTTGCCAGGCTCTTCTTGAGGTCATTTTCGGCCGGACACCGCAGTGGAGTTGATGCGGGGGTTTCTGTGCCTTGTCCCGGCGAAGCTGGCTTCGCCCTCCAGAGGCAAACAAACTGTGGCGGGCTGCTGTTCGCCGCGGGTTACCATGTTCAGCAGGATGATGAAACCCTGGATGAGTTCGGTCCCCGTGAAATTGCAGTGGCCGTAACGATCGACGTAGATGTTCACGTGCAGGCGCGATGAGCCGTCGGCGCGGATCTTGCGCGCGTACAAGTCCTCGTGCGCGGCGGGAATGATCTCGTCGAGCGTGGTGTGCATGGTCACCAGCGGTACCTCGAGGTGGCCGGAGGTCTGGTAGTGCCGTTCGATCTCGGCGAGCGGGGCGGGTTCGGCCGTTGTCCGGAATACCTTGCGGTTGAGGCGGCGATCGTTCCGCGATCCCCGGTAGAGCTTCCTCGCATTATCAAAGGGCTGTCCGCCCAGTTTCGCCATCGCGTTCTCCGTCGCGAAGACGTGGTACCAGAGCAGGCCGGTGACGGTGTGCTCGACGGTGGACGGATCATCCGGGTCGACAGGCGCGCCGCTGGTGCGGATCAGTTGCCGGGTCCGGTCCGGCGCGCGGCGGATCGCCTTGATCACCTTGGGCTCGTAGGTTGCGTACCAGTTCGCGACAACGTCGTCCGGCACGTTCGTCGGATTGCCGGGGATGACGCCGGGGAAGAAATAGTCGAAGAGCGTGCGGAAGTTCGCGATGTAGTCAAGCTGTGCGCGGAAATCGCCGACCGGCCCGCAGAGGGACAGGCCGCCGTCGAAGACGTCCGGAAAGGCCTCGATCGCCAGCGCGGTGAGAATGCCGCCCTCGGACGGGCCGATGAGAAACACGCGGCCCGGGTCGCCGAATTGGGCCGCGAAGAGGTCGATGAGTTGCAGGACATCGTCGATGCCCTCGAGCACGACGAGGCCGTTGGTGCGATAGCTCGTCGTCGCAAACGCGTAGCCCAGACCGTTGACGAGGCCGGAGATGGAGAGGCCGTCGGGTGTGGTGTCGCCCGGCAGCGCGACGGGCTCCGCCGTCGCGGCGTAGCCGTGCGCGTAGACGACCAGGTCGCCGTTCCATGAAGGGGGGAGGCAGAACCGGTACAGCGCGCCGGACGGTTGCACGCCATCGAGGCAGTCGCCGCAAGCGGCCGTGGCCAGCGCAACCGTCAGAGCCAGCACGGCGAACCTTCGCCCGGGCGGGGCGTGCACTTGTTTTCCTGTCGCGTGCATTGCTGACGATCCTAGTGCGTGGAAGCCGGCAAGTCGCGCATCAATTTTTCATCGCATCTGTATGCGGTGCACGGGCCTGTGCCGGGATTTGTTTTGATTAGGGCTTGCTTCGTAGTTCCTATGGGACTATCCCGGTCCACGGATGTCGGGCCGTGTCAGGATCGGCGCCGATCATAAAAGTTTCATCATCAAGGAGGACCGGACATGAAAGACATCACACGAACCCTACTGGCCGCTGCTCTTGTCATGGGCGCGCTTTGGGTCCCGCCCGTGCTCGCGCAGGAGTCCGGCGCGCCGGCCACGGCGGAAATCCAGTCGGCGGCCGACCCGGTCGCAGCGGTGGATGCCGCGGCGCAGGCACGGCCTTCGGTGGTTTCCGAAGTCGTGCGCGGCGTCTCCGATGCGACGCACGAAGTGGGAACGGCGGTGCAGACGGGCGGACGCGCGGTGGCGACGCAGGGCACGAGCCTGTGGAGCGAAGTGCTGGTGCCCATGTACCAGCGGTTCGCGTCGGCATTGCCTGGTGTGGTCAAGGCACTGTTTGTGCTGATCGCGTTCTGGGTGATCGCCACATTGCTTGGCGCGGGCGTGACGCGCGTGCTGCACCTGACGGACATCGACAACCGTGCGGCGAAGGACTGGGGCCTCGACGGCATCGCGAAGGGGGGCTTGTCGATCGAGAATGTGGCCGGTACCGCCGTCAAATGGATCATCCTGCTCTTCGGTTTCGTTGCGTTCTTCCAGTCGATCAACCTGCCCATGGTGGCGAGCCCGCTACAGAACGTGGTCGACAAAGTCGTCGGCGTAATTCCGAACCTGATCAAGGCGGTTTTCATTCTGCTTGCGTACTGGATTGTGGCGAGTCTCGCGCGGATCGGCATTACGAAGAGCCTCGGCGCGCTTGCGTTTGACGACAAAGTGGAGAAGTACATGCCGGCGCGCGATGTGCGCGGCGAGAAGGTCGGCCCGTCGGCACTGCTCGGCCGCCTGGCGTTCTACCTGGTGCTGCTCTTCGGCATTGCTCCGTTCCTCGAGGCCCTGGGCCAGCAGGCGCTCGTCGCGCCCCTGCAGGACATGCTGAGCAAGGGGCTCGGGTTCCTGCCGAACATCGTGGCGGCGCTGATCCTTGCCTTCATCGGCAACATGGTGGCAACGATTGTCCGCGAAATCGCGGTGAACTTTCTCGCGGCGACCGGCCTCGACGGCGCGGCGGAGAAGATCGGTCTTGGCAAGGTCACGGGTACGAAGCGGCTGTCCGAGATCGTTGGCACGCTCGTGTATTTCATCATCATCATCCCGATCATCGTCGCGGCGGTGGATGCCTTGGGGCTGAAGGCGGTTTCCGATCCGGTTCGCATGACGCTTGAGATGATCCTCGCGTCTGTTCCGGGTGTTCTGGCGGCCGCGGTGGTGGTGCTCGTCGGGTACGCGATTGCGCGGCTCGTGCAGCGCGTCGTCGAGTCGTTCCTCAGCGGGCTCGGCGCCGACAACGTGCCGTCCCGCATCGGGCTGGACTTCCTCACGCCCAAAAAGGGCCAGGCCACGCTTTCATCGATTCTCGGCAACGTCGTGATGGTGATCATCCTGCTCCTGACCGCGCAGCAGGCGCTGGCGGTCATCGGTTTTGCCCAATTGGCCGGGCTCGTGGACGAGATCGTGCGTTACCTGCCGAAGCTTTTCGTCGGCGTGGTGATTCTTTTTGCGGCGCTGAGCCTGGGCGCCTACGTGGGACGCCTCACGGCAAGCGCGACGGCAGGCGCTGCGCACAGCCGGCTTGTTTCCGAGGTGGCGCGCTACGCTGTGATGTTCCTCGGCTTCAGCATGGCCTTGGACCAGCTCGGCGTCGGGCGCGAGATTGTCCTCACCGCCGTGACGTCCGTTCTAGGTGGCGTGGCCCTTGCGCTGGGCATCGCCTTTGGCCTGGGCGGCAAGGCCAAGGCCAAGGAGTGGCTCGAGAAGCAGTCGAGCTGAAGACTGTTGGGGCCATGGGGTCTTTTGAGAGTTTTCCCCCACGGGTAGGGCGGGGCGTCCCGCCCCGCCGCCTGTTCCGAGCCCTGTCGAGCGGTGTCGCGTCTTGCCAAAGTGCTCCCGGAGGGACTTGAACCCCCACGCCTTGCGGCACAGGATCCTAAGTCCTGCGCGTCTGCCAGTTCCGCCACGGGAGCGCGGTTGAGATAATAGCCACGAGAAACACGAAAAGGCACGAAAAGTTGAGATCTGTACTCTCGACTTGAAATGCGGGCGACGACTGGCTATATGGTCTGCTCCTTTTGGACGATTAGCTCAATTGGTAGAGCATCTGACTCTTAATCAGAGGGTTGTGGGTTCAAGTCCCACATCGTCCACCAGCCTTCGCCGTAGCGTAGCGGAGGCGAAGGCTGCCGCGCCGTAGTCACCGCCGGTGACGAAGGCGGGCCAACGCCTCCCAGGCTACGGCTCGGCACGCCAGCCATGAAATTTTACTACGCCTATATCCTGCAAAGCCTTCAGCAGCCTCTGCGTTTCTACACTGGGTTCACAGAGAATCTCAAAGAACGTATCGCCAGGCACAACGGTGGTTCCGATCCTCACACGGCCAAGTATCGTCCATGGCGGATCAAGACGGCCATAGCGTTCACGGATCGGAGCCAAGCGTTGGACTTCGAACGCTATCTGAAATCGCCATCGGGCAGGGCATTCACCAAGAAGCGACTGTAGGTCGATCCGCCGTAGCGGAGGCGAAGGCTGCCGCGCCGTAGTCACCGCCGGTGACGAAGGCGGGCCAGCGCGTCCCGGGCTACGGCTCGGCACGCCAGCCATGAAATTTTACTACGCCTATATCCTGCAAAGCCTGCAGCAGCCTCGGCGTTCTTCGCGTGATTCCTTCTTGCGCGTTTTGCGCCTTTTTGCGGTCAATCCGGAAATCTTCGCGGCTTGAGAAGATTTCGAACGTCAGCAGGACAGGTCACGCTGCGATCTCACATCCACTTGATCGAGCAGCCCATCGGGTTCGTGTTCGGCGCGGGGACGGGCTTCCCGGCGAGCAGGGCTTCGATGGCGTTGCGGAGGTCGTGCGATCTGGCGGCCTTTGGGTCCTTCCAGTTTTCGTCGATGCGGCCCTCGTAGGCAAGTTTGCGCGCTTCATCGAGGATAAAGAGGTGCGGCGTGCAGACGGCGCCGTACGCCTTCGCGACCGTCTGGGATTCGTCGTACAGGTAGGCGTAGGGGAATTTCTTTTCCATCGCGCGCTTCTTCATGTTCTCGAAGCTGTCGTCCGGGTAGGTCCGGGCATCGTTCGAATTGATGGCGACGAACGACACGCCCTTCGGCATAAACTCCCGCGCCAGCGCGATGAAGCGGTCGTCGTAGGCCTGGGCATAGGGGCAGTGGTTGCAGGTGAAGGAAATGACGACGGCCTTGCTGAGCTTGAAGTTGTCCAAGCCGTAGGTCATGCCGTCGGTCGCGGGGAGCGAAAACGCCGGTCCGGGTGTGCCGATCTTCAGGGTTTGTGGTCCGCTCTGGCTGACGAGTGCCATGGGTGCATCCTCCGGGAACTAGGGCGGCATGCCAAGCCGTAGCCTCGCAACGTAACTCGTCTGCCTTCGCCCCGATGCGCTTCGCGATCGGGGACTACGGCGGGACAGCCTCCGCTCTTCGCTGCGCTGCGAGCGGAGGCTGGAGCGGGAGAAGGGATTTGAACCCTCGACATTCACGTTGGCAACGTGACGCTCTACCACTGAGCTACTCCCGCCTTGGAACGGTCGGTAAACGTATGCCCAGCCCTGGGCGGATTCAAGTGCAAATTCGGTGATGTTTCATTTTGCGCGCAACTTCTTTCGGACAAAACTGGACACCGGTCACATGTCACTGGACACTGATGTATGGTTCAGTTTGAACTTGCCTGGTGTAGCCGCGCCTCTATGAGGCGCGAACGTGCACGGCTCGCCCTTCGGCGTCGCTCAGGACGGGCAGAGCCGCGGCTACACGCTGAGTCAATCTGATCCAGTACCGGCACGAATCACTCAACCCAAATGATCTCCCCGCGGACAGAACCAGCATCGCCAGAACCCGCCACGTCGGTCCGCGACGCGACGCACGCCTATTTCAAGAAAGGCGGGCTGCTGGAACAGGCGTGCAGGGCGACGGCGTTCGACTACGAGCACCGGCCGCAGCAGGAGACGATGGCAACGGCGGTGGCAGACGCGATCGATCGCGAGAAGCATCTTGTGGTCGAGGCAGGAACCGGTGTGGGTAAGAGCTATGCCTACCTTCTTCCCGTCCTTTTTTTCGCGCTGCGCGAAAAAAAGCAGGTCATCGTTTCCACCTACACGATCAGCCTGCAAGAGCAGCTCATCTATAAGGACATACCCTTCATCCGCGAAAAGCTCGGTTTGGACTTCAAGGCCGTGATGGTCAAGGGGCAGAGCAACTACCTGTGCCTTCGCCGTCTTGCCCGCGCGGAAAAGAGCGGTGGTGACCTTTTGAAACGGAATGAGGAACACGAACTGGAGGCGATTCGCGCGTGGTCGCAGCGCACGGAGGAGGGGAGCCTTCAGAACCTGGAGGACCAACCGTCGCCGGATGTCTGGAGCGCGGTGTGCGTCGAGCACGGGAACTGCCTGTGGAAGAAATGTCCGGAGTACAGCCGGTGCTTCCTGATGAAGGCCCGGAAGGACATCCGCGATGCGGACCTGCTGGTCGTCAACCACCACCTCTTCTTCGCCGACATGGCGTTGCGGATGCAGGGCGCGGCTTTCCTGCCGCAGGCGCAGGTGGTTGTTCTCGACGAGGCGCACCAGGTCGAGAACGTCGCGAGCGATCACATGGGTTTGCGCCTGTCGCAGTATGCGTTCGACCACTGGATTCGCAGGCTCTACGTCGCGGAAACCGGGAAAGGGTTGCTGGGTCGGCTCAAGCTGGGCGACGTGGCGCACCTGGTCACGCAACTGTCCGACGAACTGGACCGGTTCTTCACGGCGGTTCGCGAGTGGGCGGGTCTCGGCCGCGAGAAGTCGCAGCAGATCGTGTCCGCGCCGCTCGACGTGGCGACGTCGATGCCGCACCTGATCGCGAACATCTCGAAGCACCTGGCCGACCTTGGGGAAGAGATGCGGGACGAGGACCTGAAGGCCGAACTCAACGCCGCGCGCCGGCGCGGGCACGAGATGCGCAACGGGCTCCAGGCATTTCTCGAGCAATCGCTGCCGGACCAGGTGTACTGGGTGCAGCGCGAGGGGGCGCGGCGGCACCAGACGGTGCTCTACTCGGCGCCGGTCGAGGTGGGCCCGGCGCTCCAGGAAACGCTCTTCGGCTCGCTGAAGACCGTGATCATGACCAGCGCGACGCTGGCCGTGGGCGACCGCATCGACTATTTCAAGGAAAGGGTCGGCGCGCAGGATGCCGAATCGCTCAGTGTCGGGTCGCCGTTCGATTACGAACGGCAGATGAAGATCATCATCCCGAAAGGCATGCCGGACCCGGGCGCGGCCGAGGCTTATGCGGAGGCATCGGCCAGGGTGATCCGTCACTACGTACGCCGCTCTTCCGGCCGCGCGTTCGTGCTTTTCACGAGCGACCGCCTCATGCGCGCCGTGGCCAGGCAGGTGACGGACTACTTTGCCGACCAGGGGTTCACCTTCTTCATGCAGGGCGACGGGCTGGCCCGGCACGTCATGCTCGAGAAGTTCAGGACCGCGCCGGGCGCGGTCCTGTTCGGGCTGGACAGTTTCTGGATGGGTGTCGACGTCCGCGGAGAGGCCCTGAGCAATGTCATTATCACGAAGCTGCCGTTTGCCGTCCCGGACGAGCCGCTGGTGAAGGCCAGGATGGACCGCATCCGCCAGAAGGGCGGGGACCCGTTCCGCGACTACTCGCTGCCCGAGGCCATTCTCAAGTTCCGGCAGGGGGTCGGGCGCCTCATCCGGTCGTCGACCGACGAGGGCATTGTGGTCATCCTGGACCCTCGGATACGGGCCAAGTGGTATGGGAAACACTTTCTGGCCTCGATCCCGGAGTGTCCGGTGGAGGAGGCGGAGATTTGAGGCGGAAAGCTCCGAATGAAAACCACGGATGCACACGGACAAACACGGATGAGGAAGGAAGTTCCAGCGGGCTATGGATCAGAATTCTCATCGCTATGTCGGTGAACCACGCACCATGCCTACAAGCATGCTTCATTTCTGGATCAATCCGTGTCCATTCGTGTGCATCCGTGGTTTTCATTCGGATTGTGTCGGCTGAGGGCATGGCAAATGCACAACCTTGATCAACCTGTGTGGTGTGAACCGTTTGTGAGAATTAGCGGGACAAGCGAGTGCGACTTTATTAGGCTCCCCGCTCATGAAAACAGCACTGCGGCTTCCGTCGGAGAAAGAACAGAGA
>JAZDKY010000127.1:0-26358 GCA_043802525.1 bacterium | reverse complement strand
CGAAGCTCTGCGGTGAACTGAACGCAACGGCCACTACGTTTCCGGGAACTAACTTGATTCTGCGGTACGACGTTGACGAGGTCACAAAACGGTGACAAAGCGGACAGAATGTCATGCCCCTATGTCAGGAGGTCTGGACTCATGCTTCAATACCGCCAGATTTGACGCTTATCGGACGGTTTTCGATACCATTTTCCGCCTGTTTTCCGTAGCCGGGCGATAGTTCCCGCAGTATCCAAGCGCCGTTGACAGCTTCATCGCGTTTCACGCGAGCGCGACGGTCGGTCATGACAAGGTCCGCCTCGCCGAATATCTGTTTTTGATGTGGCCGACGGATGTGCGGCTTATTAAGGTACTTGCCGGATATGAAGTTTTCACACCTCGAGTCGGCCGAGTGCACGGACACGGGCCGCAAACGCAAGCACAACGAGGACTCGCTCATACGGATCCCCGGGCACGGCGTCTACTGTGTCGCGGACGGCATGGGCGGCACGTTCGGCGGCGAGATCGCCAGCCAGGCCGCCGTCGAGGGCCTGCAGGCGGCTTTCGATGAACTCGAGCAGAAGGGCCGGTCGCTTTCCTTCGAACAGCGCGTCGAAGCAGTGCGCCGCGCGCTGAACGATTCGAGCCGGTGGATCCGGAACCACGCCGACGAGATGGGCGTGACCGGCACCGGCACCACGGCCATCATCCTGATCTTCGATGCGCAACGTCCCGACCGGGCCGCGATCCTCCACGCGGGCGACAGCCGCGCCTACAAATACAAGGACGGCAAACTGACGCAGCTTTCGATGGACCACTCTGTCGCGGCCGCGGCGGGCATGAAGAGCGACAAGGCCCTGCCCGCCATGTTCCGCGGCGTGGTGACCCGCGCCGTCGGCCTCGAGAAAGATGTCCTGCTCGAGGAGACGCTGGTCGACGTCGCGCCGGGCGATCTCTTCATGCTGTGCTCCGACGGGCTCAACAAGATGGTCCCGGACAAGACCGTCACACGCATGATCAAGGAACAGGGCACCCAGGACCTGGCTGCGCTGGCCAAGCTTCTCGTCGACGCGGCCAACGCCGCGGGTGGCGAGGACAACACGTCCGTCGTGCTCATCCGCGTCGCCGCCGAACTGCCCGCGCCGGACCTGCCGGGCGTTCAACCATCGGCCGATGCGACCGCCCACGGGGAACGTGTCACGCCCGTCACGAACACGGCGCTGCCTTCGGGGCCGGCCAGGCCCGGCGTCATGCACGCCGAGCGCAAGTCCGACCCGGAACATTTCAGCGGCATCACCCCGGTCGGCGAAACCGATACGCCTACGGCCGCCACATCCGAATTTCAGAAGACGCGCGCAACCATGGGGCCCGTGCCGGATCGCCAGGCCGAGCGCGAATCCGCGCTCCAGCAGATCGCGGCGGGCAAGCGGCAGCATGTCCTGATGGTCGCGTGCGCGGTCGCGGTCTTCGCTGCACTGGCTTTCACTGTCGCTCTCCTTCTTAAAGGGCATCGCACGACGGAAGAACCCGCGCTGCGGTCGCCTGCCGTACCGGTCGTGGTCCAGGAGCCGGCTCCCGGACCGGAATCCCCGCCGGAGTCTGCTATGGCGCCGGACGAATCCGCCCCGGAGCCCATCCCCGCCGCGCCGGTGACACCCGCGTCGGCCGAACTCGAGGCGGCGCACGAGTCGCTGCGCGTGGACGTGCTCGAAACGCTGATGACAGGGCAGTGGGGCGAACTTGATGCGCGGGCCGCCGAACTGGCCTCGCAGTTCCCGGGTCTCGGCAACGGCGCGCCCGAGTGGGCGACGTACGAAACGTGGATCAAGGAGTGGAAGAAGGCGGAATTCGGCGCGCCGCCCGCGCCCGACTTGTTCGCGGCGCTGCGCGATGCGGCCGCGCCCGTGATCCAGGCGGCGGGCGGCGACCCCGCTTCGATCCGCGAGCCGGTGTGGAAGGGCGAGGCCGCGGCGGATGCGGACGCGTATTGCTCCGCGATTCATTCGTTGCGCATCCAGGTGAACGAGTTCGTTGAGGAATTTGCGGTCGAGCAGGCGCGAGAGGCCGCGGTGCACCAGTCCGGCTCGTTGCCGCTGGTGACCTGGATCGAGGAAACGGCGTCGGAGCAGGGCAGCGGCGCCGCAGATGCGCTCGCGATGTGGATCACCACCGTTGCCAATCTGATCCAGTCGCAGGAAAACGCCTCCGCGGCGAGAATGCCGCCGACGTTGGACCAGTTGCGCGACACGGTGATGGGGATGGAGAACGTCGAGAAGCGGAAGGACGAGTTCTTCGACCGGCTGGTCGATCTCATTCGCGGCATCAACGTGCAGAAAGCCGGGTGGAACTCCGTTGAAGACCCGGCGGTGCAAGCCAGCGTGTACGAACTGGGCATTCAGCGCGTGCGGATTGTCAACGTCCGCGCCCGGTACAGGGACGATGTGCGGAAATGGCGAACGGCCGAGGGCCAGGCCGATGTCCTCAAATTCCTCCATCTGGTCGACGCAACGTTCCCGAAGCGAGGATGACCATCCGTGAGCCACGGCGCATACCTCCGCACCAATAACCGCGCCGAGTATCGGCGCGCAGATCGGACCTTCGTCGCCCTTCGTGCGACGGCTACAGGGTCGTCTACCTGTAGCCGCGCCACAAAGGGGCGCGCGGTCCTGCGCCTTTCCGCTCCTCTGCCGAGGTGACATGGGCGACACTACCAAAGAGCGGCTGGGCGATTATGACTTGGTCGAACTGATCGGCGACGGCGCCCAGGGCAAGGTCTTCAAGGCCCGCCCCGTTGGGGGCATCGGCGGCAGCGGCGCGGAATTCTACGCGGTCAAGGTGCTGCGCTTCTCGGGTGACGATGAGAAGAAGATCGGCCGCTTCAAGCAGTCCGCTGAGACCCTCCAGAAACTCGGGCACCCCGCGATCGTCCGCTACTTCGGCAACTACACGTGGCATGCCGGCGAGTGGGACGAGGCGCACTGTCTCGTCATGGAGTACCTCGACGGCGATTCGCTCCAGGACCTCATCAAGAAATCCCCGCGCGGCATCCCGTGGGCCGAGGCCATGAAGATTTTCGAAACCTGCCTCGAAGGCCTGATCTACGCGAAGCAGCAGGGCATCATCCACCGCGACATCAAGCCCTCCAATATCTTCATCCTGCGCACGGGCGAGGTGAAGCTGATCGATTTCGACATCGCACGCCGCGAGGACGGCAGCCAGAACAGCACCGCGGGTTGGAAGGGCACGTTCGATTATATGGCGCCGGACTTCGTCATCGTGCCGGGCTTCCGCGGCGACGAGCAGTCCGACGTGTTCAGCCTCGGCGTCTGCCTCTTTCAGGCGATGACCGGGAGCCTGCCGTTCGAGGCGCTCGGCGAGGGCGCGCACATCGGGTATCTCAACCGGTGGCGGGATCCGGCAGCGGTCAAGCCGACCGTTGAAGCGGGCATTTTCCGCGTGTTGACCAACGCGCGGCAGGTCGTGATGAACAGCCTGCATCCCGTTCGCGAGAACCGCTACAAGACGTTCAACGAGATGCTGGACGCGCTGCGTACCGTGCAGTACCGCACGCTGGAGCACAAGGGGCGCGCCACGTACGAACTGACCGACTGGCTGGGCCGCGGCGGGTTCGGCGAGGTGTACCGCGGGCGCCGCCAGGGCGACAACCTGGACGTCGCGATCAAGCGGCTGTTTGCGGCGGAGTACTCGGACCGCTTCATCAAGGAGGCGCGCATCCTCCAGAAATACCCGCATCCCGCGCTCGTGCACTACGTTGACTTCGTCGAGGTCGCCGTCATGGGCGGCGAGCGGCAGTACTTCATCGTCCTCGAATTCCTCGAAGGCATGCCGCAGCACGCGCTGCGGAACCGCATCAAGGACGGCACGCGCCTGCCCGTGCGGGAAGCGGTCGGCCTCTGCATCCAGTACCTCTCCGCGCTGCAGTTCCTGCACGAGAACCCGAAACCGATCATCCACCGCGACATCAAGCCGAGCAACCTCTACGCGCCGCCGGGACACCCGGAACGCGCGAAGATTTTCGACATGGGCGTCGCGCGCGACGTGGCAGGCACCGCGACGTCGGGCGGGATACCGGGCACGCTGGATTACATGGCGCCGGAGTTCTCGAAGGCGGGCAGCGAGCGCGGTTCGCCGCAGTCGGACATGTTCTCCCTGGGCTTGTGCTTTTTTGAGGCGCTGACCGGCCGCGGCGTATTCGAAAAGCTGCCGTCGGAAATGAGCACGGCCTGGGTGAAATTCCAGGAGCGCTCGCGGCCGCCGCTCGTGTTGGATTTCAACCACGAGGTTTTCCAGCGCTTCCCGCCGCTCGTGAACGTGCTCGAGAAGGCGCTGGACCACGAGCCGAAGCAGCGCTACGCCAGCGCCGCGCAGATGAAGCGCGAACTCGAGGAGATCCTGCCGTTGTTGCCGGAAGAAGTGATTGCGCCGGCGGCGCCGGACGACGCGGCCGGGGAAGCCGTGCCCGTGGTTGCGGACGAGTCGCACACGATGCAGACCATGGCCAGTTCCAGTTCCGTGGGGCCCGCACCGGGCGCCTCGGTCGTCATCGACTGGTCCGCGAAGCGGAAGAAAGATGTGTGGCGCAACCGCATCCTCGTCACGCTCGGGGTCGTCCTCGTCGTCGCGGCCGCCGCCGCGGGCGTGAAGGTTCTTCCGCCGCTGATCAAGGAGTGGCAGGAAAAACGCGCTGCCGCGGCCCCGCCGCCGGTCGCCGGAACGACGGAGGCGCCCGGATACATGGCCGTCGATGAAGCGTTCAGGATTCCCGTGGCGTCATCGGCGTATGTCGCCGACCTGGAGGCTGAGCTGGCGCGGATCAAAAGCGGCTTGGACCAGGGCACGCTGCACGGCGTCAAGCCGCGACAGGCGCTGACCGAGCTGGCCAAGCAGGCCGTCGGCATGCCGGCGATGTTCGCGTCGGCTTTCGATGCCGCGCTTGCCGCGAAGGACCAGGCGCGGGCGCGCACCCTCCTCGAGGAATGGAAGTCCATGCAGTCCGCCGCGGAACTGATGGGCCTGACCGTGGCGGAGCACGAATCGCGCGCAAACGATATGGCAACCGCCGTGAGCCGGTTCGAATTGGACAACGCGCTCGCGGGCGTTCGCGCCGCCGTGCCGACCGATCCGCTGGCCGACGGCTCGTGGGCGCAGGCCGAGGCCGCAGCCGCGCAACTGGCCGAGATCGAAACCGGCGCGTGGGATGGGGTGTCGGACGATGACCGTAAGGCCTGCGTCGCGAAGGTCGCGTCCACGCTCCGGCCGTTTGTCGACGCGGGTCTCGTCGGCGTGGACACGCTGGAAGATCTTGCGGCGCTGGAGAAGCAGTCGCCGCGGTTGCTGGTCCTGTTTCCGGATTCGTGGGCGAAGCGGCGCGACGCGTTGACGGAACTCGCCCAGGGGCGCGAGGCGTTCCAGAAGGAGATCGATGCCATGCTCGCGACGGTGCCTGCCGATCTCTCGTCCTCGGTTGACCTTGCGCGCGCGGAGGAGATTGCCCTCAAGCTCAAGGCGATTCCGGATCGGACCTGGCCGGGTGTTACCGACGCAGAGAAGCAGGCCCAGGTCTCGCGTGTACGCGAGGCACTGCTGCCGATGATGGGCGCGACCGTGGCCAGCATGCGCAGTGCCGCGATTCTGAAGTCGCGCGCCGGGCAGACGGTCCAGTCCATCAAGGGCCCGTTGCAGGAACTGGAGAAACGCTATCCGAACGCGACCGCGCTGGTCTCGGCGCAGCAGAAGAAGGCGCTGCAGGACTTGGAAACGGCGTGGAAGACAAGGCCGCCGCCCGAGTCCGCGCCGCCGCCGTCCTCGCCGTCGATTCCGACCACGCCGGCTGTCGCTCCCGTTGCCGAGACACCTCCCGTGGTGGAACCCGCGGACGCGAACGAGGCCGCGTTCATCAGGACGATGCTCGGCGGTGGCACCTCGTTCACGCCGGAAGGCGACACGACGCTCGATGCCAAACATTTGAATAACCTGTTGGTTGCCATCGCGCCGGCGCGGCGGGGGTTCAACGCGCTCGACCTGTTGATCTCGCCCAAGTCAGGCCAGGACTACCTGGCGGCGGTGGACGAGGCCTGGCGACAGGCGTTGACCTTCACCGGGTCGTTCGGCGAACAGGTGCAAAACGCGACGTGGCAGATCATCCATGCGCAACTCGCGAAGAGTGCCGAATCAACCTTGAAAGGCCAGATCGCAGCCCGTCCGCGGGCCCAGCAGGGCAAAGTCCGCCGCGAATTCATGAAGCTCCTGGTGTGGATCGACGATATCACGGGCCGCGTGTCCAAATGCACCGAGCAGGACATCCTGCGCGCGCGGGTGTCGCTCTATTTCGAGGAAAGCTTCTTCAACGACGCGTTGATGGATGTGAAGGTCGGGGGCGATGACGCGTTGGAGTCGAAGATACCATGGCTGAAGGACAAGTTTGACAAGGTTCGCGTCAAACGTGCTATAAAAGCGATGGACACTTGATTCTTCGTTCGACCCTATGAGGTGCATGATGAAACTCAAATCGACCGGCGTAGCCTCCCTTTTCCTCGCGATTCTGGTCAGCGGGTGCGCGACCACGGATCAACAGGTGCTCCAGCTCCAGTCCGAGAACCATGAGCTCAAGCGCGATGCCGAGGACAAAATCGCGAAGATTCGCAACCTGACCGACGAGAAATCCAGGCTCGAGACCGACCTCGCGTACTGCACGAAGCGGACCGGCGTCCTTGAGAAGGAAAAGACCGCGCGCATCGACGAGGCGGGCGAGATTCGCAAGGGTGTCCGTCAATTCACCGACCAGGTAATCACGTCGATGCAGACCTATTTTGAGCGGGCGGAAATCGTGGACTACCTCGGTGGCGAACTTTTCGCGCGCGCTTCCGTGGACGTGCAGAAGAATACGCTGCTGGTCGATCTGCGGAACCCGGTCAAGGAGAGCGGAACCATTATCGGCGGCCGCGCTTACGTGACCGGCCCCACGCGGGTTCAGTTCTGCCTGATCCGGCCGGATGATGCGAAGACGAAGTTCTCGATTGTGGCGATCACGCCGCCGGCCATGGCCGCGGATGCAGGCCTGCAGTCGTGGACGTTTGACGTGCCGATGTCCGCAAAGAGGGGCGACTTGATAGCCGTCTATCTGCCGGACGACGCCAGTATCCCGTACGACGACGCCGATACCGGCCAGGTCGTGACGGCGCCCGGCCCGGTCAAGATCAACGGAACCGTCGCTCTCAGCGTGGGTGCCAAGAAGAACAGGCGGGCTTACTCTTTCGGCGTGGTCGGTTACTTCGACGCCCCGAAACAAGCGGCCGCGTCCGAGAGAATTTCGGAATAGTCCGTGAGGTAGGGCGTGGCGTCCCTGCCGCGCCGTAGTTGCTGCGCGAAGGCGTATCCCTGTCGCGCCGCGAAGCGGCCCTGAATTCGGCGGTGCGGGACGCACCGCCCTACCTTGCAGGTTCAATTCGCCGCGCCTGTCTCTTCAACCGTGACTTGACGTCTGACGCACGCCGCGCCTCGTCTTTTACAAACGGCTTCAGGAAGACCGGTCGTTTTCGCGTCGCCCCCCGCCTGTAATCCCGCCAGATGACCTCCGCGACCGCCACCCGGTTCGTGCCGGTTTGCTCTGCGAGAAACGTAAAGAGGTGCTCGGCGAGCACATCCAGCGCCAGCGCATGCGTCCGGTTCGCCCGCTTGTACAGCCACTCGCTGAACGCCATGAACCGCTGGAACGGCGAGCCGCCGCGCCAGATCATCGGCGCGGATTCGAGGAAATTTCCGCTGTTCGCATAGAGATCCCAGTACCGTGCGAACCGGCGCAGCCGCTGTATGGTCGCGGCGTCCAGGTCGCGGTTGCGCACGACCTCGTAGGGCGGGTCCGGGCTGTATTCGACCTGCCACTCCGCGTCGTGGCGCCTGATCGGCGTGCCGCGCAGGCGCTTGAGGATGTTCACCTCGATTTCCTGGGGGCCGATCGCAACCAGGCGGTCGAACCCTGCGGCGAAACTCTCCAGCGATTCGCCGGGCAGCCCGAAGATCAGGTCCGCGTGGAGGTACGCCTCCGATTTCTGCAGCAGAAATCGGAGATGGTCTTCGGTCCTGACATAATCCTGCCTGCGTCGGATGCGTTGGGCGACTTCCTCGTTGAACGTCTGGATGCCCGCCTCGAACTGGAGCGAGCCGGGCGGGAAGCGCCTGATGATGTCGCGCAGTTCGGACGGGAGGCGGTCGGGGATGATCTCGACGTGCAGGAACAGGCCGGGCCGGTACCGCTCCAGGAAAAACTCGAGCAGCTTCAGGCTGTACGGGACGCTCAGGTTGAACGTGCGGTCGACGAACTTGAACTCCCGCACGCCGCGGTCGAGCAGGGACTGGAACGCCGCGAACAGCGGCTCCAGCGGGAAATGGCGCACCGGGACGTCGAGCGACGACAGGCAGAACTCGCACGTGAACGGGCAGCCGCGCGAGGCCTCCACGTAGATCACGCGCTGCGCGATGTCCGTGTCGGAATAGAGGTCGTATGGCAACGCCAGGCGCTGCACGTCCACCGGCTTGGAGAAGACGACACGGTTTACGGGCGCGCCGGCGGCCAGCAGGTCCGCGCACAGGCGCGCGAAGGTGAAGTCCGCCTCGCCGGTGACGACGTAGTCCGCCGTGCGGCAGATCTCCTGCTGGTCGATCTCGTAACTGACCTCGGGTCCGCCGACAATGACGGTGAGGTCGGGTTTCGCTTCCTTCAGTGCGGTGACCAGTTCAGTCGCGCGGGCAATGTTCCAGATGTAAACGCCGATGCCGACGATCTTCGGGTCGCACGCGAGTATCGCGGCAGCGGCGTCCGCGGTCCGGCTCCGGATATCGAACTCCAGCATGCATGTCCGCGGCCGGAGCTCGCCCATGTTTGCAAGCAGGTAGCGCAGCCCGAATGAGGTGTGGCTGTAGCGGGCATTCAGGGTCGTGAGGACGATGTCAGGCATTTGCGTGAAGTGACGGGTGCCAAGTGGCGAGTGTCGCTCCCCCTTCGCCACTCGACACTCGCCACTCGACACTCGCCACTCGCCACTTATCCTATGGCTACCATGCGCTCGATCGAGCGTCGCGCCTTTGCGGCGATCGCCGGGGGCACGTTGATTTCGAAAACCTCTTCCTCCAGCGACCGAAGCACTTTTTCCAGCGTGATCTTCTTCATGAACTGGCAGACCGCGCGCTCGCTGACGGGGAAGAAGGCTTTGCCGGGGATGAGCTTGTGGAGGCGATGCAGGATGCCGGTTTCCGTCGCAACGACAAATTCCCGCGCGGGCGACTGCTGCGCATACCGCACCATGCCCTCGGTCGAGAGAATCTTCGCGTCTGCGGCGCAGGACGCCTTGTCATCCTTCAGGTAGAGGATGGACGAGACGCACCCGCATTCCGGGTGCATGAGGAATTCCGCCTGCGGGTGTTCCGCGCGCCGCGCCGCGATATCCGCCGGGCGGATGCCCGCGTGGACGTGGCATTCGCCCGCCCAGATGCGCATGTTTTTGCGGCCGGTCATTTTCTTCACATACTGGCCCAGGAACATGTCGGGGCAAAAAAGGATGTCCTTGTCCTCGGGGATCGCCTGTACGACCTTGACCGCGTTGGACGACGTGCAGCAGTAGTCGCTCTCGGCCTTGACCTCCGCCGTCGTGTTGACGTAGCTGACCGCGACGGCGCCGGGATGCCCGGCCTTCCATTGGCGCAAGTCGGCCGCCGTGATCGTTGCCGCGAGCGAGCAGCCCGCGTCGAGATCGGGGAGAAGGACTTCCTTTGCCGGGCTCAGGATCTTCGCCGTCTCGGCCATGAAGTGCACGCCGCAGAAGACGATCAACGGGGCGTCCGTCTTCGCGGCCTCGCGCGAGAGGCCCAGGGAATCGCCGACAAAATCCGCCATATCCTGCACCTCGGGCCGCTCGTAGCTGTGCGCCAGGATCACGGCTTTCCTTTCGGCCTTCAGCCGCAGGATCTTATCGGTTATGGAAGCGGTCGCGATCATGTTGATGGGCAAACTATACACTGCGCGGCGGAATTGCACCACCGGGGACGCAGGAGGAAGCAAGGCCACTTCTTTCCGTTTCCCTCGCGGACGAGGGTGAACCGACACTACATCTGGCCGGAAATGTAGCGTTCGTTTACCCCGCGCAGCGGGGAAACGAACACGTGGGAACTACCCTGGAACGTCATCACGCCACCTTCATCGAAATATCGAGCGCGCGGACGGAGTGGGTGAGGGCGCCGACGGAGATGAAATCGACGCCGGTCTCGGCGATTTCGCGCACGTTGTCGAGCCGCACGCTGCCCGAGGCCTCGATCCGGGCCTTGCCCTTCGCGCCGCGCACGGCCTCGCTCATCGCGGGGATGGACATGTTGTCGAGCATGATGATGTCCGCGCCCGCGGCGAGCGCCTCGCGCACGTCGTCGAGCGACGAGGTCTCAACCTCGATGCGCGTCTTCCTGTCCTTCTTGCGGATCGTCTCGACCGCCTTGCGGATGCCGCCTGCGAACGTGATGTGATTGTCCTTGATCATGATGAGGTCGCTGAGCGACATGCGGTGGTTCGTCGCGCCGCCCGCGCGGACGGCATACTTGTCCAGCGCGCGCAGGCCCGGCACGGTCTTTCGCGTGTCCAGGATCTTCACCGGCAGCCCTTCGACCTCTTTCACGTACTCGGCGGCAAGGGTTGCGATGCCCGACATGCGCTGGAGGAGATTCACCGCGAGGCGCTCGCCGCTCAGCAGTGCGCGTTTTGGACCCTCGAGTTCCGCGAGAACCTGGCCGGCCGCCACGCGGTCGCCGTCGCTGGCTTTCGCGACGAACCGCACGGCCGCATCCAGTTTGAGGAAAACCCGCTCGGCGACGGGAAGCCCCGCGACAACGCCGTCTTCCTTGGTGCGGATCACCGCCCGCCCTGATTCGCGTATATCGAACAGGGACGATGTCGTCACATCCGCATCCGCGCCGTCCTCGCGGAGTCCGGCCTCGATGATCGGGTCGATGTCTTTCCAGTTGAGGTCCATGATTTGTTGATCGTTGTTGGTTGTTCGTTGCTGGTTGTTCGGAAAAACGAACAACGGGCAACCAACAACGGACCACATCCTAAATCCACTGAACGATCTTTGCTCCCGCGCCCTTCTTGAGGGAAATATGCCCGTCGAACCGCGCATTTTCACCGGGGAAATCTTCGCGGATATGACCGCCGCGGGTTTCCTCACGGAGCAGGGCCGATTCAATGGTCAGCAGGCAGACCTCAAGCATTTTCTTCAACGGCCGCCCTGCCCAGCTTTCCAGCATCGCGGCATGCTCGTGCTCGATCGTCTCCAATTCCCCCTTTGCTGAAGCAAGATCCGGACCATTGCGCACGATGCCGACGCGATCCGTCATCTGCCGCGAAACCCGGTCGCGCAGCGACTTCAGCAGCGCGGGGTCCACGGGCCGCTGGTTGCGCACGGGGAGTTCCTTCAGGATCGACGGCGTGAGCGCGGGCGCGTCATCGACCATCAGCGCGCCGTCGACCGCGCGTTTGCCGAACACGAGGCACTCGAGCAGCGAATTGCTGGCAAGGCGATTCGCTCCATGCACGCCGGTGCACGCGACCTCGCCGCATGCGAACAGGCCCCAGATCGTGGTACCCGCCATGCGGCCGGTCGAGACGCCGCCGACGAGGTAGTGCGACGCGGGCGCCACGGGGATCAGGTCCTTCGTGATGTCGATCCGGTGCGCGAGGCACGCCTCGTAGATGTTCGCAAACCGCTTCTTCATGTACGCCGCGTCCAGGTGTTTCATCGACAGGAACACGTGGTCCTCTCCGGTCTTCTTCATCTCCCGGAAGATCGCGCTGGCGACGACGTCGCGCGGGGCAAGGTCGGCCTGCTCGTGGTATTCCGTCATGAAACGGCGCCCGCCGGCATCGAACAGCTGGCCGCCCTCGCCGCGCAACGCCTCGCTGATCAGGAACGTCGCACCGGTCCCGGAGAAAAACGCGGTGGGGTGGAACTGCACGAACTCCATGTCCGAGACTTCCGCGCCCGCGCGGTAGGCGAGGGCGATGCCGTCGCCGGACGACGTCGGCGGATTCGTCGTGCGCAGGTAATTACCCGCGGCGCCGCCGGTCGCGAGGATGGTCGCGCGGGCGGTGAAAAGTTCCGGTTCGAGCACGTCGCGTTCGAACGCCACCACGCCGAGGCAGCGGTTGTCGTGCACGATGAGTTCCGCGACGGTGGTGTTTTCGAAGACCTTGATGTTTGGATGTGCCTGCACGCGGCCGAGCAGGAACTGGACCGTCGCCTGGCCGGTCGCGCTGCCGGATGCGTGGAGGATGCGCCGCCGGCTGTGGCCGCCTTCGAGCCCGAGTTCCAGGCCGGCGGCGCCGGAATCGAACTTCATCCCGAGCTTGATCAGGTCGCGGATCCGGTCGATGCCTTCGTTGACGAGGATCTCCGCCGTCGCTTTGCGGCAGAGACCGCGTCCGGCCTTGAGCGTGTCATCGAGGTGGAATTCCGCGGAGTCTTCCGGATCGATCGCCACGGCAATGCCGCCCTGCGCCCAGTAGGAACTGCTCTCCTTCAGGTCGGATTTGGTCAGCAGGCCGACGCGGCCCCGGGCCGCGGCGCAGATGGCGGCATACAGCCCGGCCAGACCGCTTCCGATGACGAGGAAGTCAAATTCGTGCCGCGCCGCGACCTTCGTGTTTCTCTGTGGCATGGCGGACACTAGCAAATCTTCCAACGATTGGAAATTTCCACGACGATTTTTCCAATACTTGGAAAAATGAACGCCAGGATCTTCTTCATGTCGGAGCACTGTAGCACATCGCCGCCGGGAAATCCCTCGTCGTGAGGCCTTTCGACATTGCTTCTCCGAAAGGTAGGGCGGGACGTCCCCGGCCCGCCACGGCGCGACAGGGACGTCGCGCCCTACCAAGTTATGAAGCGATTCCAAAAGGCCCCACGACGGAAACCCTGTAAACAAGGCAGGTGGAAACCCCTATGTTCAGGGGAGAACGCCGGTCCGAACGTGCTTCGGGGTGGGTGTCTGGCTCAGGGGCTCGCATGCAGGTTCGACATATCAGTAAGCGGCTGAGAAAACTGGCGTTCGGCCTCATCTCCCTCACGTGCTGGACCCTCGGTTTCCTGGTGCTCATCTCGTTCACCGCCAAGATCGCGTATTCCCGGATCGTCGAATACCGCTGTATGAAGTGGGAGGCCACGGTGCGGCGCGATGCGAGCGGTCTGGAAGAGGGCTTTGAACCTTACACTGTTGGCGACGGCCGGATCGCAGTCCTCCTGATCCACGGGTTCGGCGCGTCGCCCGCTATGTTCAACAAGATGGCGCCGTCGCTCGCGGAGCGCGGCTACCGTTGCCGTGTCATGCGGCTGCCGGAGTATGGCATGCCCCCGGAGGAATTCGCGAGGGTCAGCCGGGCGACGTGGCTGGTAGCGATCGACCGGGAGGTCCGCACGCTCGCCAGGGAATCAGACCAGGTGTGGATCGTCGGGCACTCGATGGGCGCATCCCTCGGCGTCGACTACCTGCTCGAGTACCCGGATCAGGCCGATGGCATCGTGCTGCTCACGCCGCTCATGGGCGTATCCAACGCGCGCAGCCCGCTCATTCCGCCGCGCACGCTGTTCGAGGTGGGCCGTCACATCTTTCGCCCGGACGACCTGCTCGAATCCAGTTTTTCACTCGACCTGCACACGAACGAGCCCGTGCAATTCGAGGACCGGGACATCTTCACGCCCTTCTCGATCTACACCGAGCTGTTCAGGCTGATGGATACGATTTCGAGCCGCGCGGAGGAATTCAAGACGCCCATGCTGATGGTGCTTTCCCCGGACGACAAGGTCGTTGATTGCCGCGCCGCCGAGCGCTATTTCAAGGCCGCCCGCTCCAGCCCGAAAGACCTGTACTATGTGCGGGATGCCGGGCACGCCGTACCGATCGACAACGGTTGGGACGACGTCGTTCGGCAAATCGACGGCTTCATCCGCGACTGCCCGCAGCCGTGCCGAGTGGCGAGTACCGAGTGACGGGGAAGCGCCGCCCCCTCGACACTCGACACCCGACACTATAAAATCCGCGCCGTTCCATGACTGCGGCATCCAAACTGTCTCCCTCCTTTTCCTGGCTGAACGTCACGCAGTTCCTCGGCGCGCTGAACGACAACGTCTTCAAGCTGATCGCCATTTATTTCCTGATCGGCGTGCCCCATGCCGCGAAACCAAGCTCCATCCTCGCGCTGGGCAGCGCGCTGTTCGCGCTGCCGTTCCTGCTGTTCACGCCCGCGGCGGGGATCCTGGCCGATCGATTCAGCAAGAGGAATATCATCGTCGTCTGCAAGGTCCTCGAAGTCGTGGCGATGGTCGCCGGCGCGATCGCGCTGGCTGCGGGCGCGCCGTGGATGGTCTACGGGGTCGTATTCCTGATGGGCGCGCAGAGCGCGCTGTTCGGGCCGTCGAAGTACGGCATCATCCCGGAGCTGGTCGGCAAGGAGAAGCTGTCGATCGCGAACGGGTACATCGTTCTGATGACCTACACGGCGATCATCCTCGGCACGACGCTGGCGCCGGCGATCTCGCAGGGCGTGTCAAAGCACTATGCCACGGCCGCGCTGGTCTGTGTGGGCATTGCGGTGGCGGGGGCGCTGGCGAGCCTGCTCATGGTGCGGACGCCCGCCGCCGGCTCGGCGAGGTCGATTTCGTTGTTCTTCCTCCGCGACGTGACGCGGACGCTGAAGGAGATCCGGACGGATCACTATCTCATGATGGCGATTCTCGCGGGCGCGTTTTTCAACCTGATCGGTGCGTACACGCAGCAGAATGTGCTGCTCTACGGCATCCAGGTCCTGGGACTGGACGAGTTGCACAGCACGTATCTTTTTCTCGTCGCAGCGATCGGCATCGGGCTCGGCGGCGTGTGCGCGGGCAAGCTCTCGGGCCGCAATGTGGAACTGGGCATCGTTCCACTCGGCGCGTTCGGGCTGGCGGTCACGCTCGCGTCGCTCAGCTTCGTGCCGGTGAACATTCCGCTGGTCGCGGTCATCATGTTCCTGCTCGGGTTGAGCGCGGGCCTTTTCATCGTGCCGCTGGACGCGTTCATCCAGTGGCGCAGCCGGCCGGAGAAGCGGGGCGAGGTGCTCGCGGCGAGCGGATTCCTGAACTGGGTCGGTATCCTCCTGTCGGCCGGGCTCGTTTTCGGCCTGAGCTCGATGGGTCTCGGCGCGGCCGGCGGTTTCGCGTTTGTCGGCATCCTGACGCTCGTGTTGACCGTGCTCGCGATTCGCGTGCTGCCCGATTTCCTGGTCCGGTTCATCGCGCTGGTGCTGACGCGATGCGTCTACCGGATCCGCACGATCGGCAGCGAGAACGTGCCGCTGGAGGGCGGGGCGCTGCTCGTGTCGAATCACGTGTCCCTGGCCGACGCGCTCCTGATCCTCGCCACGCAGCAGCGGCGCATCCGGTTCATGATGCACCGCAGGATCTATGAAGGGCATCCGTTCCGGCGGCTCTTCCAACTGATGGGCGTGATCCCCATCGCGATGGAGGATCCGCCGAAGAAAATCGTGGAGTCCCTGCGCCGGGCGCGCGAGGAACTGGACAAGGGGTACATGGTTTGCATTTTCGCCGAAGGCGCGCTGACGCGCACCGGTATGATCCAGGAGTTCAAACCGGGTTTCGAGCGGATCGTGAAGGGCAGTGGATACCCGATCATTCCGATCTATCTCGGCGGGGCGTGGGGCAGCATTTTCAGCCATTACTATGGGAAGAAACGGCCGCATATCCCGGGCAAGTTCCCGTACCCCGTGACGGTGATTTTCGGGAAGCCGCTGCCCGCGACCGCGAAATCGCACGAGGTCCGCATTGCGGTGCTCGAGTTGTCGTGCCGCTATTTTGAGGACCGCAAGGAGCACCGCGAATCGATCGGAACGACCTTTGTCCGCACCATGCGCAAGAACTGGTCGCGCCAGGCGATGTCCGACACCACGGGCAAGCGCCTCACGTTCGGCCGCGTCCTCGCGGGCGCCCTGGCCCTGGCCCGCGAACTCGACACGGTTACGGAAGGGCAGAACAAGGCCGGTGTCCTGATCCCGACGTCGGTCGGGGGCGCGCTGGTGAACATCGCCCTGATGCTGCGCGGGAAGGTCGCGGTGAACCTGAACTTCACCGCGTCGAACGAGGCGTTCCAGTCCGCGATCCGGCAGGCCGGACTGAAGACCATCATCACCTCGAGGGCGTTTATCGAGAAGATGCCTGCGCTTGGCGCGACGCCGGGCCTGGTCTACCTGGAGGACCTGGCGGCGCGCATCGCGCCTTTTCCGAAATGTATCGCGCTGTTGAAGGCCCGGTTCCTGCCCGTAACCCTGATTACGAGCGCGAGAAATTTCGGGGCTGACGAACTTGCCACGATCATCTTCTCGTCGGGTACGACCGGCGAACCGAAGGGTGTAATGCTCAGCCACCACAACCTGCTCTCGAACGTGGAATCCATCACGATGGTGTTCCGCCCGAAAGACGAGGACAACCTTTTCGCCGCGCTGCCCTTTTTTCATTCGTTCGGCTACCTCTGCGGCATCTGGTTCCCGATGCTGACGGGTGTTCCTGTGAGTTATCACTCGAACCCGATGGACGGGGCGAAGACCGCGGAGGTCGTGCGGACGAATAAATGCACGGCGCTTTTTGCCACCCCGACGTTTCTCATGGCCTACGTCCGTCGCGCCGAACGCGAGGATTTCAAGTCGCTGCGCATGGTGGTGGTCGGCGCGGAGAAATTGAAGAAGCGCGTTGCGGAGGCGTTCGAGGCGCGGTTCGGGTTCAAGCCCCTCGAGGGCTTCGGTGCGACCGAGCTGTCGCCCGTCGCCGCGCTGAGCATCCCCGATGTGGCCACGGACGGCGTGTATCAGCCGGGCGCGCGCGCAGGCTGTGTCGGCCAGCCGCTGCCGGGCGTCGCGGTGAAGGTGGTCGATCTCGAGACCGGTGCGACGTTGCCTCCGAACACGCCGGGGCACCTGCTCGTGAAGGGGCCCAACGTGATGCTGGGCTACCTGGACCGGCCTGACCTGACGGCGGAAGTCATCAAGGATGGGTGGTACCACACGGGCGACATTGCCACGATCGACGAGGACGGTTTCATCACCATCACCGACCGCCTCGCGCGATTCAGCAAGATCGGTGGCGAGATGGTTCCGCACATGGCGATCGAGGATGTGTACCTCAAGGTCCTCAACAAGGCGGAGGTCGTCGTCGCCGTGACCTCGATTGCGGACGACAAAAGGGGTGAGCGGCTCATCGTCCTTTACGTCGAAGCGGCCGGCGATCCCGCCGCGCTGCACGCGATCATCGAACAAAGTGACCTTCCGAATCTCTGGAAACCCGACCGCTCCGCGTACGTCAAGGTCGAACGCATCCCGGTCACGGGCACGGGCAAGCTCGACGTCAGAACCCTCCGCGTGATCGCCGTCGAGCGGACCAGCTCTCCCAAATCCTAATCGTAATCGGATCCGGACTCGCGATTACGATCAAGAAGGGTGGATTCCTGTAACCGCCGAGCTGCGTTCTGCGACTGATTCCCTTGAAAGGCTGTCCCGATAAACGGGGTGGACCGAATCAACAGAAGGGAGCAGTTCGATGAATATCAGGAATACGTTCGCGGTCATGCTGGTGGGGTCCGTGATGGGGGCGGGTGTGGCGGGAGCTGCGCAGGAAAGTCTGCTCGCAGGGGGTTCCGTGCCGATCCTGCAGACGCTGGTCGATCTCAACCTGACGGTCGCGCAGGAGCAGGACATCAAGTCGATCCTCAAGACCTACCGGCCCGTGATGCGGCAGGCGGTGGATGGCACGATCGTGGCGCGCAAGAGCCTCTTCGAGGCGATCCACGCCGAGGCCTTCAACGAGGCTGCGGTACGGCAGGCCTCGCAGCTTGCGGCTGCGCGGGAGGTTGACCTGAGTGTCCTCCATGCGCGCCTCGTCGCCGATCTCAAGGGCGTCCTGACTGTGGAGCAGAAGGCCGTGCTGCAGAAGCACCGGGCCGGCGCGGAAGGCCGGTTCGACCGCGGCATCCAGCTCGCGCGAACGCTGGTCGATCGCTGGATCGACGCGACGAACGCGCGCTAGTCCAAGCGCGTTTTGCTGAAGACCCCCGCCAGACAAGCTGGCGGGGGTCTCAAAGATCGGAAACGCGATTGTTTTAGGGCTGGTACGGAGTAAACACACCTAACAGGACGGTGAACGATCGTTCATCGTTTTGTTAGGGCGGGCGCAGGGCCATCCGGCGCTGCGGGGGGATTGCGAGGTTCGATATGGCCGTCGTTGCCACCCTTGGTTACAACTTCGCCATGGCGGTGGATGACAGCATGGAGCGGGATTCCGACGAGGCGGTCATTCGTCGCGTGCGGGGCGGGGATGTCGACGAGTTCGAGGTCCTCATCGAACGCCACAAGCGGCGCGTTTTCGGCATCGTGGCGAACCACGTGCCGGCGGACCGCGTCGGTGAGATCGCCCACGACGTGTTCGTCCACGCGTTCCAGTCGCTCAACGCCTGGGCGGCGCGGAGCCCCTTCGAACACTGGCTCGCGCGCATCGCGGTGAGGCGTTGCTGCGATTTCTGGCGCGCGCAGGGGCGGTCGCGAGAGACGTCCGTCAGCGCGCTGAGCGCCGGCCAGCGCGACTGGGTGGAAAGCGTCCTCGCCGCGCCGGCCCTGGAGGCCTTCGCGGCGCAGGCCGTGCAGGACGAGGCGCGGGAGTGCGTCCAGTGGGCGCTCGCGCAACTGCCCGCCGAGGACCGGATGGTCGTGACGATGGTGAACCTCGAAGGTTACCCTGTGAATGAGGCCGCCGACTTGTTAGGGTGGAGCGCAACGAAGGTGAAGGTGCGGGCATGGCGCGCCCGTCGCGCCCTTCGCGGGGTCATCGAGCGGATGGTGTTGAGGGAATCATGAGCGAAAAGGATTCCAGGATCGATCGTGTGGAACGTGCGATGGCTGCCGTGCACGGGCAGCCGGCGACCGTGGACGTCGGTGCCTCGTGGCAGCAGGATGTCATGCGCGACGTTCGGCGCGCCCACGCGGCGCGGCAGGAGAACGCGTTCGTTTTCGGTGAATACCTCCTGCGCTGGGCCGCGGTCGTTTCCACGGCGGCCGTGTTTTTCGCGGTGTACACGCTGGGGACGGGCTGGGATCCTTCGGCGGAGCTTGTGCGCGTGTGGACGGACGACCCGGCCGGATTTACGACGGCGGCCCTGTTGGGATTCTAGGGAAGCATGGATGATGAAAAAGTGGACGGCAGCGCTGGCCCTGGCGACGGTGTTCGCATCGGGCGTCATCATCGGCGGCTTGTCGAGCGCGGCCTACCTGCGCAAGGCGATGGTGAAGCACCTCGAGGTGGGATCCCCGGCCGTCCGGCAGATCGTGGTCCGCGTGCTCTTGCATGAATTGAAGCTGACCCCGGAGCAGAAGGTGGACGTCAATCGCATTGTCGCCGCGGCCCAGGTCGACCTCGCGGCGCTGCGGGCGCGGAGCCAGCCGGAGGTCAAAGCGATTTTTGACCGAAGCCTTGCGGATATGAACAAAATCCTAACCGAGGAGCAGCAGGAGAAGGTCAACGAAATGTACGCGCGCACGAAGCAGCGCTGGGCGGCGAACCAGGCGCAAGGGGGTCGCTAGCGGCATGTCACCCACAACCATTGTCCGGAGTTCGGGGCTGACGCGGTGGAGTGGCGCGGGTGTTATCCTCGTCTGGATCGCCGTGTCCATTCCGTTCGTGTTCCTCTACGCGACCAGCCGGCGCGTGCTCATCGATGAGATTCGCCACCACGCGATGGGCGTCGCGATCGCGGCATCGGCCAGCCTGGAGGTCAGCCTGCTGGACCAGATTCACACCCCCGGGGATGTGTCCAAACCTGCCTTCGCCTCGGTCCAGCGCCTGCTCAACCGGATTTCCGAATTGAGTCCCGACATCCGGTACGTGTATGTCATGCGCCGCGCCGCGGATCCGCTGGCCCCGGCCGGCCGGTTTGAATATGTCGTGGACCAGATCGAGCGCGATGACAACGGGAACGGCTTGCTCGAACGCGACGAACAGTCCGAACCGCCGGGGACGCCGTACGACGCAAGTGCGTTTCCGGAAATGATCAGGGCCTGGGACCATCCGACCGCCGATCGCAGCATCACGCCGGACCCGCCGTACCCCGACGTGATTTCCGGTTACGCGCCCATTCCCGATGCCGGCGGCGTGACGCGCGCGATAGTGGGCGTCGACATCACGGCCGCGACCGTCCACCGCAAGCTGGCAGCGGTGCAGATTGTCATTCTTATCTCGTGGCTTGCGGTCGGCATGCTCGTCATGCTCGTGATTCATCTTTATTACCAGCAGCGTGACGCGTACGAGCGGATCAAGAACCTGAATGAGGAGCTGGGCAATCGGAATGAACTGCTGAGGATCGCGAACCTTGACCTGTGGCGCAGCAGCTTGACCACGCCGCGCAACCTGCCGAACCAGATTGCGCTGCTGCGCGACAGTCCGAGCCTGGCGTGTGCGGCGTCAGGCTCGGACTTGTGCGACGCCTTCGAACTGGACCACGACCATGCGGTCGTGTTCATGGCGCACGTGACGGGGAGCGGGATCAGCGCGGCGCTCGTGGCCGGTCTCCTGAAGATGGTGCTGGCGTCCGTGCGCGACCGGAGCGACTTGCGGGGCATGCTCTATGTCGATTTGTCGCGCCCGGACCACGTCCTGCACACCCTCAATGAAATGTTGGTCAAGGAATTGCCGGGCGGAGAATTTGTGTCGTTCGTCTATGCCGTCATTGACCTCGCCGCGAACGAGGTGACGCTGGCCAACGCGGGGCACGGCATGCCGATCCACGTGAGCCTCTCCGGCAAGTTGGAGACGTGGGACGTAGCCGCGGGCAGGCCGCTCGGCGTGGCCAGGGACGAGGCGTATGCCGTGTCGAAGCGGGTTGTGGGCGAGGGCGACCATCTGCTTTTTTTCGGTCAGGACCTTCTGGACGTGTGCGACAGCAAGGGCGTGCGGTTCGGCGACGAGACGTTGCCTCGCTCGCTTGGCGAGCACGTTACGAAACCGCCTTATCAGTTTCTTGTCGAAATCTGCGCCGCGCTGGACGCCCATGCCGGCGTGCCGGGCCTGCGCGGCAAGCATGCGATGATGGACGTGCAGATCAGGTAGCTGTGCTCTTGCACGCTTCATAGAAGCGTGGCTACAAAGAGCGCAGCTGGTGTAGCCGCGGCACTGCGTGCCGCGCGAGGCTGTACTCGGCACGCTTCATAGAAGCGTGGCTACATGGATGGTGATCACCACCGTCCGGTTCCGCGCGCGGTTTTCCGGGGTGTCGTTCGGGTAGGGTGCATGCTGCTCGCCCAGGCTTCGCGTCGACACCATGGTCCGCGCCATGCCGGCGTTGTCGATCAGGTGATGGGCCACCGCCAGCGCGCGCAACGTGCCCAGGTCGTAGTTTGTCTTGTACGGGCGGTTTTTCGGCACGGGCTCGTTGTCCGTGTGGCCTGTGACAAGAACCGAGACGCGATCGCCATAGGGCGCAAGCTGCTGTGCGAGATGCACCAGTGCATCGCCCGCCTCGGCGCGAAGCTGGTCGACCCGGACGAAAATTCCGTCATCAAAAATCACGACCAGATTTCCGTCCGACGTCTCCACGCGGGCGCCATCGAGGTGCAATTCGATCATGGATGTTGTTGCGATGGCGGGAGGCGGTTCCTGCGCGGCCTCCGCGACGGCGACTTCAGGCACAGCAGGTTCCGGACGGCCGGTGACTATTGCCGGCTCCGGTTCTGCCATGGAGGGCAGGGGTGTCGGCGCGATGACCGGCGTGGCTGCCACAGCGTCAGCATCAGGCGGGGTGAACATGACGGGGCCGGTTTTCTGGATGTGCCGGGCCATGGCATACATCAGTGCGCAGCAGACCAGGAGGAAGACAACGAGGACGGCCTTGCCTCTGATGGGATGCCGTTCACGCGCCGCGGGGACGGCGGCGAGGCGTCCGGCGGGTTCGACGAACATGGTGGCGCGGGTCGCGAGAAGTTGAATCGCGGCGTCCGCTTTCGGTTCGAGACGGAACCTGGGTTTCGGAGCCGGCGCAGCCGCGGGTGCAGCCGGGACTGCCGCTGCGACTGGTGTGGGCGCCGCCGGTGCGGATGCTTTTGCGCGCGGAGGTTTGACGGCCGGGACCTGCTCCGGCGGCGGTATGTGCGGCAAGCTGAGTTGTTCGTGCAGACGGCTCATACGACCACCTTATGATTTGAGGTTCAAAGCCGGAGGGGGGGCAGGTTTACCCGCCTCCGGCGGCGCCGAAGGCGACCAGGGTTCCCGCTTGCCCTCGTGCATCCGGGATGCCCTGAAACCTTGGGCAGGCGGGAGCCTGCCCCTCCGGATATGCTGCATCTGCACCTGGAATCATTAAAAGGGGGTAGCATAGGCCGACGTTGCTGTATACGGGATCGATCGATATCGTCAAGAGGGTTGGTCGTATATGCTGATGACCATTGACGGAATCATAACAGATGAAGCTGTGCGTCGGCACGAATTTCCCGTAACCGCGGCCGGCATATTCATGGCGCACGCAGGCGTCGCGGTGTTGCCGCGCGTGGCGGCGGACGGTATTCGCGAGTTCGCGGACCGCAGCTCGCGGAGCGACCAGGAGAACGAGTGGGCGGTGGCGCGGATCAACCAGACGCGGAGTCTCGCCGCGCGACTGCTCGGTTGCGACGCCTCGGAGATTGCGCTGCTGGGCCCGACGGCGCTCGGGCTGAATCTCGTTGCGAACGGCCTTTCCTGGCAGGCGGGGGATGAAGTTGTTTTCTACCTGGATGACTATCCGGCCAACGTGTACCCGTGGCTCACCCTCGCCTCGCGCGGCGTGAAGCCGGTGCTGTTGCGGCCGTCACATCCGGGCGTCATCACGTGGGACCTGATCGAGGGCGCGCTGACGGAGCGCACGCGGCTGGTGGCCCTGGCGAGCTGTCATTTTGCGAGCGGGTTCCTTGACGAATGGTTGGACCCGGGACATATTGACTGCGTCCAACGATTTTCACCAGGAGGAGGGTACAACGACCATGAACCAGCTGTTTGCATTGACACTCGGGTTGGCGGTGGCCGCTTCGACGGCCGTGGCGGATTCGTACACGATCGACAAGGCCCACACGTCGCTTGGCTTTTCCGTCAAGCACATGGTGGTGAGCAGCACGAAGGGGGACTTCCGGGAGTTTTTTGGCAGGATTGAAACGGATACGAATGGGGTGCCGACCGAGGCGGCGGTTACGATCAAGGCGGCATCCGTGAATACGGACAACGAGGACCGCGACAAACACCTCCGCAGTCCGGACTTCTTTGACGCGGACAATTTTCCCGAGGTGACGTTCGAGTCCACGAAGATTGAGAAGACCGATGAGGGCGCCACGATCATGGGCGACCTGACGATCCGCGGTATTACCAGGGGCGTTGCATTGCCGGTTTCGCTCAGCGGCCCGATCACGGACCCGTGGGGCAATGTGCGCATCGGTCTGGAGGGCAGTACGATGATCAACCGGAAAGCTTTCGGGATGGTCTGGAGCCAGGTGCTGGATGCCGGGGGTGTGGTGGTGGACGACGTGGTGAAGATTGACGTGAGCGTTGAGGCCATCAAGAACAAGTAGAACGGTCCATTTTCATGCAAAAGAAGGCCGCGGACCGGGCGTTTCAGCCCGGAAGGCGGCTTTTTATTGTAACCGGTTTGGATTGAACGTAGTACGACGCCAGCGTGTCTGTGCCCGTGAACATTCCTTGTTTTTCGCCTTCTTTTCGATAGAATGCGTGCGAAGTCGCGAAAGAGCGGGGGGATCAACTAGATGACAATCAACTCCAAGCCGGCCCGTAAATGCACGGGTTGCGCCCTGAATCTGGGAATTCGTTGCGGGATTTTTCATCAACCGGCGCTTAAGTGGAAGAACCGGCGGTGCGAGGGGTACAACAACCCCATGTTCATCGAGCATTACGAAAAGACGCTCAAACCCGAGGGCGCGCGCGCGCGCAAACTTCTTCGCAGGACGCACGCCAAGACCACGTCGACGGTGGACCATCGTGACGGGGTGCACATGCTGGTCGGCAGACGGTAGGAACGTTAAACCTCAAACGTTGAACGCTGAACATCGCGCGAGACGGAGTTTGTTCGACGTTCAGTGTTTCGCGTTGGATGTTCGACGTTCGGGCGGGTTTCGGGTAGCGTCGTGATACGCAAATCCACCGCCATGGCAAACGGAATCCATCTTGGTCATTTGACTCTTGGCGCCCGTCCACTGGTCGTGGGCGTCATCAGTTTGCCGCGCACGCTTGAGCATCCTCTGGATCTGAAACAGCTTCCGTTCGATGTGGCGGAGCTTCGCATTGATCTTGTCGGTGTCGATTGCCCGGACTGGCTCGAGTTCGCGAGCCGAATGGTCGCTGCGGGCACGCCGGTCATCCTCACGGTGCGCCATCCAAACGAGGGCGGCCACTGGTATCTCGACGAGCAGGAGCGAGCGGCGGTTTACAGGACCGCGCTCCCGTTCGTGTCGGCCATCGATGTCGAAATCGGCAGCGAGATCATCAAGCCGCTGGCGGACGAGGCGCGACGCGCGGGGAAACTCGTGATCGGTTCCTTCCACGATTTTGAAGAAACGCCGGACGAGGCATTCCTGCGCGCGAAGATCCTCGACGGGCGTTCAAAGGGTGCGGACGTCGTGAAGCTGGCGACGATGATTCAGGCCGACGCGGACCTTGTCGCGTTGCGCGCCCTGCTTGCGGACGCATCGTCGGGTCCGCTGTGCCTGCTCGGGATGGGGGATCGCGGCGCGGAATCGCGCGTGAGCCTCGCGGTCGCCGGATCGTGCCTTGCCTACGGTTACTACGACCAGGCGAACGCGCCCGGGCAGCTATCCGCCGGCGAACTCCGCGACCGCCTCCGGAAGGCTTCCGCCCTACGGAAGTGACATGCGCCCGGCTACAGGGACGCCAACTTCTCCTGTGGCGCATTCACGTGAGAATTGATAAACCTCACGGGAATTTTACAGCGTGGAGGTTTGCCGTGCTCAAGACGTTGGCCAAGGGTTCGATCTACGATGTGGCGAGGGTGTCCGGGGTCTCGATCGGAACGGTTTCCCGCGTTTTCAATAGCAAGCCGGATGTGGCGGAGAAGACGCGCACCCTCGTGATCGAGGCGGCGAAGCAGGTGAACTACATGCCGCGCATCGGCACGCGGCGCGTCAACATCGGGCTGGTCGTCCAGGAGATCGAGAAGGCCAACGAGGTCGGTTTCGTCAGTCATGCCATTTCGACTTTGGTCAAGCACATGGCGATGCGCGGCGGGGTGCTCGAACTCGTGCAGCTCGATAATACGGATGCGATCCATCGCAATTGCATTCGCGGCCTGATTGCGGTCTTCTTCGGGCCCGACACGGGGACCCTCGGCGCGATCCGGAACATGCCGATCGTCTCCATCAACAACGATCTGCCGGGCGACAACGTCCACACGGTGGCCTCGGACCACGCACAGGGCGCGTACATGGCGACGAAGTATCTCCTCGATCGCGGCCACAAGAAGATCGGTTTCCTGGAAATCCAGAGCGACGGGTGGGTCTCCAAGGAACGCCAGCGCGGCTACAAGAAAGCGTTCGATGAGGCGGGCGTCGCGCGGCGTGTCGAATGGATGAGCTTTTGCGGCCATGAACCGGCGCGGAATTCGGTGATACCCCTGATGGAGAGCAAGCCTACCGCGCTTCTGGTCTGCGGCGAGGACCTCTCCCTCGCGGTCAACCACGTCCTGCTGCACGAACTCAAGATCCGGATTCCGGACGATCTTTCGGTGATCACGTTCGAGACGTCGCTGGTTTCCGCGCTGCTCACGCCGCCGCAGACCACGGTCTGCCAGCCTTGGGAAGACCTTGGCCGCGCCGCGGTGGATACCATTTTCTCCCTGGTCGAAAACAAGCAGTCGGCCCCAATCAAACTCTTCTTCCCGAACAAGCTGATCGAACGCTCATCGGTCCGAACCCTCTAGCCCTGGTCCAAGCGCGTTTTGCTGAAGACCCCCGCGGCCTTGTGCCGCGGGAGAATCAGTTTGGCGGCCGCAACCAGCGGGAAATCGAGTGAGATACATAGTGCAAGCCGACAAACTGATTCACCCGCCAGACAAGCTGGCGGGGGTCTCAAGGCTCGATAACGCGCTTGTCGTATGTCTAGGTCTAGCCCTACCTTCGCAAGTCGGGGGCGTTTGGCTGCAAAACAGAACGGAAACATCAGAAAACGCGCCATATGCTTGACGGAGAACCGGTGGACATGCTACATGAAAGAATATGCATGTATTTGAGCGTGAGGTCAACGG
>JAZDKY010000126.1:0-52609 GCA_043802525.1 bacterium | reverse complement strand
GCGTACGGCTTTCACGACCGTGACTACCTCAAGCTCAAAATCCTGCGCATTTGCGGGAAGTTGGACAGCGACACGCTCATGTGCAAGCAGAAGTCAAAGAAGCCTTGGAGGAACTAAGCCCCCAAGTTCCCAGAAGAGGCTGTTTTCATGAGCGGGGAGCCTAATAAAGTCGCACTCGCTTGTCCCGCTAATTCTCACAAACGGTTCACACCACACAGGTTGATCAAGGTTGTGCATTTGCCATGCTGCCCCCCCCGACCCACGATACTTGACACGTCCGTACTCTTGACCCTGTCGAACCTGAAGTATAGCTTCGGTAAATCAGTTTACCCGCAGGAGCTTGCACGATGGCCGAGATCACGCTGGAAGACGCACCCCGCAAGGCGCACGAACATTTTGACAAGGGGTTTGTCGCTTTCGAACGCGGTAATCTCGATTACGCCATGGACATGTTCGAGTCGGCGCTGGAGCTCTCGCCGCAGCTCCTCCGTGCCCGGAAGTTCCTGCGCGCGGCGGCGCTGAAGAAGCAGAAAACGACAAAGCAGAATCCTCTCTCCCACGCCCTCTCCTCCCTGCGGGGCATTCCGGGCCTGATGCAGATTGGCGCGCAGGCGAAGAAAAAGCCGCTCGAGGCGCTGAAGGCCGCGGAGAAACTGCTCCGCGCGGACCCGCTCAACCTGATGTTCATCAACAAGGCCTCCGAGATCGCCATCGCCGCCGGACTCCCGGAAGTGGCGATCATGAACCTCGAACTCGCCAAGGAGCACAACCCCGTCAATGTCGACATCCTCGAGTGGCTTGGCCAGCTCTACCAGGAAGCGAATCGCATGCGCGATGCGCGCGTCGTGTACGAGGAAATCGTCGCGATCCGTCCGAACGACCCGAAGGCGATCAAGATGCTGAAGGACGCGACGGCGCTGGATTCGATGCAGAAGGGGGGCTGGTCGGAGAGCAGTTCCTACCGTGACATGATCAAGGACACGAAGGAGGCCACGCTGCTCGAACAGGCGTCGAAAGCCGTCAAGACCTCGCACGATGTCGAGGCCCTGATCGCGGAAAACCTCCAGAAGATCCAGCGCGAGCCCCAGAATATCAACTACCGCCGCGCCCTCGCCGAACTCTACGCCCGCGTGGAGCAGTTCGACGCCGCCCTTGCCGCGCTGAAGGAGGCCCAGCAGATGAGCGGCGGCGGCGATCCGCAGCTCGACCGGGCCCACAGCACAATCCGGATCCGCCAGTTTGACGTCGAGACCGCGAAGCTGGTCGAAGCCGGCAAGACGGTCGAGGCCATTGCGATGACCAAGGAGAAGGACGCCTTCCTCCGCTCAGACGTGGAAGAAAAGGTGAAGCGCTACCCGAACGACCTCCAGTTCCGGTACGACTACGGGACGGTGCTGTTCGACCACGGCCAGATCAACGAGGCGATCCAGCAGTTCCAGCTTGCGCAGAAAAACCCGCAGCGCCGCATCCGCGCGCTCTACTACCTCGCCCTCTGTTTCAAGCAGAAACAGCAGTTCGACATCGCGCTGGAACAGCTCGAAAAGGCCAACACGGAACTCAGCATCATGGACGACGTGAAGAAGGACATCATCTACGAGCTGGGCGGCATCCTCGAAGCCATGGGCCGGACGGACAAAGCGGCCGAATACTACAAGGAAATCTACGCCGTCGACATCGGCTTCCGGGACATCACGGCGAAGATCGAGAAGGCCTACGAGAAGTGATTTTACGACGCCTCACCAGCGTCGTGCGCGGCTCGCCTGGTGTAGCCACGCATCTGCAATGCGTGCCTTCCGTCCTCTCTCTTGCCATCGTCCTCCTGCTCACGTCCTCCTGCTGTCAACACAATGCATCGTCCGAATCTCAATTCCGCCCGTCGCGCGACGAGTTCTCCGTGATGACGTACAACCTGAAGCGGTACTGCTACGACGACCGCGACCATGACGGACAGGCGAACGATTCGAAGCCCGAAGAAGAGATTCGCGCGGTCGTGGACATCATCGCGCGCGTCCGTCCCCATGTGCTCGCCGTTCAGGAGATGGGCGCGCCGGACCTCTTCAAGGACTTCCAGTCCCGCCTTGCCGCGAAAGGCCTCTCCTATCCGCACACGGAATACATCCCGGGCTCGGTCACCAACCTGAACAATGCGGTGTTGAGCCGCTATCCGTTTGCGTCACGGCAGTCGATCACCAACGACGAATACACGATCGGCGACGAAGTCATGCCCGTCCGGCGCGGTTACATCAGCGTCGACGTGCAGGTGAGTTCCGCCTACCGGTTCCGGCTCATGGTCGCTCACTTGAAATCCAAGGTCTATCATCCCGCGGGCCAGACCGAGATGCGCCGCAACGAGGCGCGATTACTGAACAAGCATGCGCGCAAAGACCTGGAGGAAGAACCGGGCCTTAACCTTCTCGTCGTGGGCGACTTGAACGACACGATCAATTCAGCGGCCCTGCGCGAAGTGCTCGGCTCACCGCGGCAGCTTTTTGATCTCCGCCCGAGGGATACGGTTGGCGACGTGTGGTCACACTACTGGGCCGCGCGGGAGATGTACGAACGGCTTGATTATCTGCTCGTCAGCGCGGGCATGAAACCCGAAGTGGTGTGGACCAAAACCCACGTCGTGCGCGACCCGATGATGTCATCCGCATCGGATCATCGGCCGGTGGTGGGCGTGTTCAAGGCGAGGGAGTTGTAGGAGTGTCGAGTGTCAGGTGTCGAGTGTAGGACTACCCCTCTTCCCCCGACACTTGACACCCGACACTCCGCCTACTTCGCCTTCCCGATCTGCAACCGGTAATAGCGCTGCGCGCTGTTCGCGATCTGGTCGGTGAGGGTAATCTGCCCGCCGTCGCCGACAATGTTGGCGGCGCCGGGCACGACCTGCCAGGACGAATTCGCAGCCATGCCGTCGGAATACAGGAGCGTGTACACGAGACCCGGCTTGGACATCCAGCCGATCGAGGCCGTCTCGCCCGCGCGGGTTACAAAGAGCGTCGTGGCGTGCCCGTCGTCGACCGACGTTTCGGTCACACAACCGCCGGCTGCGGCCAGCGCCACCACCAGGACCAGTACTTGAAGAGCGCGTTTCGGGTTCATACGTATTGGAGAAGAAGCCTATTCGACCGCCGGCCGATCCGCATCGGGCAGGACTTCGTACACGGGCGCGGGTTGGATGTCGTCCACCGCTTGCGGAGCCTCGACGTGCATCCCCTTCCCGTCCCTCTTCAGGGGCCCGGGCTGGTCGTACCAACTGCGCGAGCGCAGCGGGGCGTTTTCGTCTTGAAGGTCGAGGTTGTAACGCGCGGCAAACCATTTCCAGTCCTGCTCCGTGAACGAAAACAGCTTCCCGAACTCATTCACGAGCGCGGCGGTGTCCAGGTCCGTGAAACAGACCACCTGCGGCGACCACGAGGACGCCTCGCTGAGGGACGCCGGCAGCGTCTGGTCGTCGCCGACCAGCACGGTCCGGTTCGGGGTCTGCTGGAGGAAATTAACATCGCGATAGTCGGACAACGTGATGCGAATCCACTCCTGGCCGTTCCACGCGTGGAGCAGCGGATCAGCAGTCACCGCTTCACCCTGGTAGGAGACCAGCACGGCGGAATGCCTGTTGACGATATCGAAAGCCACCTGCATCACGGAGTAGCGGGCAGGAACCACGATCAGGGCGTAACCCTGATCCCTGGCAAGAGCCGTCGACGCGGAGGGCGGAAACGTCAGGGCCAGCAAGACGCCGACAGACAGGAAAAACCATCGCTTCATAAATGTACGACCTCAGTTACGTTTTCCGTGCACAATAGCAACCGGTTGGACAAATTCAAGCGGGGGTTCGAGCCCGGATTATTCGCAAACGCGAATAATCCGCCGTTCCGCGGCCGTGATGGATGCGGCTGCGCCGCATCCAAACGGGGCTGCCACGTTTGTTTGCCGCCGGAAAGGCGGCGAACATCACGTCTTTTGGCACAGCGGCATAGGCCGCTGGCCAAAAGTGCCTTATTCATGAACGCACTAGTGTTCATGAATAAGGCAGGCTGGAGGCATGGTTGGCGAACCATCAAGCCTCTTCCTCCTTCTTCTCCCCGCTTCGCTTCCCCAATTCCATGTCGAGCATGATCAGGCCGCTGCCGTCCTTGCCGATGAGGCGGAGCCGGTCGATGATTTCCTGCACGTTGGCCTCCTCCTCGACCTGTTCGCTGACGAACCACTCGAGCACGTTGTGCGAGGCGTGGTCTTTTTCCTTCACCGCCAGGTCCATGAGCCGGTTGATGCTCCGGGTGACGTCCTGCTCGTGCTTCAGCACGCGCTCGAACACGGCCAGCGGCGCCGGGAAATCCCGCGGCGGTTCCTGGATCGCCTTCAGGCGCACCTCCGCGTTGCGGTCGAGCATATACTGGAACAGGCGCATGCCGTGGCCGAGTTCCTCCTCATACTGGCGCCGGAACCAGTTCGAGAGGCCCTTCAGTCCAGCGCCCGCGCTCTGCGCGGCGAAGGAGAGGTACACGTAGGCCGAGTAGATCTCCTTGTTGATCTGGTCGTTGATCGCCTGCTGCATCGCGTTACTGATCATGGTGGCACCCCCTGGGTCATGCTTGGTGGTTGGTGATAGCACACGATGAACCATAAACCATGAACCATCAACCATTCTTGCATCGTTTTCACAGCCGCGTATATTCCGTGGACACAGAAGCAACAACCTTGCGAAGCACCTGTCTTTCTTTCGTTTCGTGGTTTGATCCGAGAACGTGACCGGCTTGCCCGCCGAAGCAGTGCGCGCGAAGGCGGGTGATCAGTGATCAGTAAGTTTTTTACTGGCATGACCACGCTGGTTACTGATTACTCTAACTGGTCACTGACTACCTGTCACCGGTCACTGAATAATGGCCCTTCCTCCGTTCCAGAACGAAAGCGACGATCAGCTGAGACAGATTGCTGACCAGGCCGCCATCATGTTCTGGACGGACGGTCCGGACGGCAGGTCCATCTACCGCAGCAAGCACTGGCTCGAATTCACCGGTTCGTCGCTCGACCGCGAGCTCGCCGACGGCTGGCTCCGCCACGTGCACCCCGATGACCTGCCCCGCCGCCGCGAGGTCTACGCCCACGCGCTCCGCCATAAGGAACGGTTCAGCGTTGAATACCGGGTCCGTCGCCACGACGGGGAATTCCGATGGATCCTGGAGTCCGGCGCGCCCCAGGTCGGCCCCGAAGGCCGCTTCGACGGCTTCATGGGGACCTGCATCGACATCACGGACCGCAAACGGACCGAGGAGCGGCTGCGGGAAAGCGAGGTCCTCTACCGCCAGATGTTCGAGAAGAACAACGCGGTGGAACTGCTCGTCGATCCCACCGACGGATCGGTCGTCGACGCGAACACCGCCGCGTGCGGGTTCTACGGGTTCGACGCCGGGGAGTTCCTCAAGAAACGGCTCGCGGACCTGCACGTCGCCCCGGACGGCGGGCACGAGGACCTCGACGCGTCGATCTGGAGCGAAGCCCCCCACTTTTTCGCCCGGCACCGGCTCGCCTCCGGCGCGGTCCGCGACGTCGAGGTCCACGCCGGCCCCATCGAGGTCCGCGGGCGGCGGTTTCTCCTTTATATCGTGCACGACATCACCGCCCGCAAAGAGGCGGAGGACCGCCAGCGCGTGCTGACCAACGACCTGCGCGCGATCGTCGAAATCGCATACGAACTGATCGTCTGCCCGGACATGGACGCGATGCTCCGCCGCGCGGTGGAGCTGGCGCGCGAGAAACTCGGCATCGAGCGCTGCTCCATCTTCTTTGGAGAACGCGGCTACGTCAAAGGCACGTACGGGACCGACATGGGCGGGCGCACCACCAACGAGCACAAGTATTTCTTCCCCATGAACGACGTGTGGGGCGAACGGTTCCGCCAGCGGTCGCGCCAGGACTCGCGATGGAACGTGATCCAGGAGGAATACCGCTTCTGGAATGGACGCGAGATGCAGCTCGGTGCGCGGGGCTGGAACGCCATCTCGCCGATCACCATCTCCACCGGCCAGACCATCGCCGTGTTCTGCAACGATACGGCGCTGACCGGCGCGCCCATCGAGGAGCGGAAACAGGAAATCATCATGGTCTTCTGCTCGCTGCTCGGCAGCATCATCGAGCGCCGCCGGTGGGAGGAAGGCCTCCGCATGCAGGACCGGCTGCTCGACGCGGTCTCGAAGGCGACAAACCTGCTGCTCACATCCGGCAGCCAGGAAGGCGTCATCCAGCGGGCGCTCGGCTTGCTCGGCGAGGCGGCCAATGTCGACCGCGCCTACATCTTCGAAAACCACCGCCACACGCAGACCGGCGTCTACCTGTACAGCCAGCGCTACGAATGGGCCCGCGAGGGCGTGGCCCCGCAGATCGACAACCCCGAACTGCAGAACATGCCCTACGCGCTCGGGCTGATGCGCCTCTACAACCTGCTCTCCACGGGCAAGGCGTTCAGCGGCCTCGTGCGCGAATTCCCCGAGGTGGAACGCCGCGTCTTCGAGGCGCAGGACATCCGGTCCATCCTTATCGTCCCTATCTTCGTCCAGGACCGGCTCTGGGGCTTCATCGGGTTCGACGACTGCCATTCCGACCGCGCGTGGTCGACGAACGAAGAGTCGACGCTCTTTGCCATGGCGGGCAGCATCGGCGGCGCCATCGCACAGCGCCAGGCCGAGGGCATGCTGCACGCGCGCGACCGTCTCCTCCAGGGCGTGGCCCTCGCCACGCGCGAAATCCTGACCGCCACGCATTTCGAGGAAGGCATCCAGCGTGCCCTCGAAGCCCTCGGCCATGCCGCCGGCGTCGAACGTGTCTACCTCTTCGAGAACCAGGCACCGTCCGAGACGGGCGAGCACTCCCTGAGCGAGCGGTTCGTCTGGATGCGCGCGACCGGCGCACAGGCCCACGACGTGTCCCGCCTCCAGAACCTGTGCTATGAGCGGCTTCTGCCCCAGTGGTACGACTCGCTCGCGACCGGGAAACCCGTCAGCGGCCGCGTACGCGATTTCATGCGCCGGGGCGCCGTGTCCGATGAATCCCGCGTCATCCGCTCGCTCCTCCTCGTGCCGATCATGATCGAACGCCAGTTCTGGGGCGTGGTCGGCTTCGACGACAGCGACCCGGACCGCACGTGGCTCGCGGTCGACGAATCGACCCTCCACGCCGTCGCCGGCAGCATCGGCGGCGCCATCGTGCGCAAGCGCGCCGAGGACGCGCTGCGCAACAGCGAGGGCCTGCTGCGCCACTCGCAGAAAATGGAGGCGGTCGGCCGCCTCGCCGGCGGCGTCGCGCACGATTTCAACAACCTGCTCACCGCGATCATGGGCTACGGCGAACTGATCCTGAACCGCCTCAAGCACGCCGACCCGATCCGCAAGGAGGTTGAGGAAATCTGCAAGGCGTCGGATCGCGCCCACTCGCTCACGCGCCAGCTCCTCGCGTTCAGCCGCAAGCAGGTCCTCGACCCGCGGCTCCTGAGCCTCAACACGATCCTCACGGAAATGGAACAGCTCCTGCGCCGGATGATCGGCGAGGACGTGGAGCTGGAAACGTCGTTCGACCCAGCCCTCGCCGCGGTCAAGGTCGACCACGGCCAGATCGAACAAGTCATCTTCAACCTCGCCGTCAATGCGCGCGACGCGATGCCCGGCGGCGGCAAGCTGAGCATCGCGACAAAAAACGTCGCGCTGGCCGAGAAGATATCCCGCGGGCACACGAACGTCATGCCCGGCGACTATGTCACCCTCTCCGTCTCGGACACCGGTCAGGGCATGAGCGAGTACGTGCAGGCACACATCTTCGAGCCGTTCTTCACCACCAAGGAAGTCGGCAAGGGCACCGGGCTCGGCCTCTCCATGGTGTACGGGATCATCCAACAGAGTAACGGCCACATCATGTTCGAATCGACGAAGGGCGAAGGTACGACGTTCACGATCTACCTGCCCCGCATCGCGGGCCCGGGCCCCGTCATGGAGAAGAAGGCACAGGTGGAAACCCGCGGCGGGTCCGAGACCATCCTGCTCGTCGAAGACGAAGAGGTCGTCCGCAAACTCGCGCAGCGCATCCTGGCCGAGCAAGGCTACACCCTGCTTACCGCGAGCAACGGCCACGAAGCGCTGGATATCTGCGAAAAACACCTGAACCCCATCAACCTGATGCTCACCGACATCGTCATGCCGCAGATCAGCGGGCGGGCGCTGGCCCAGCGCCTGCAGGCGACGTTCCCCAACATGAAAGTGCTCTACATGTCCGGCTACGCGGAAGACTCGCTGCAAGCGATCGGCGAAGTCATCAACGAGCGCAACTTCATCCAGAAGCCCTTCACGCCCACCGGCCTCGCACGAAAGGTCCGCGAACTCCTCGACGCGAACTGACCCCCTCGCCAATAACCAAATTTCAATAACCAATAACCAAATAGACATGGTATGACGTTTGGTTATTGATTATTGGTTCTTGGTTATTCACACCTAGTCACCATGCCCTCCCGTTCCTTCGCTGAAGAAATCGCCCGCCGCCGCACGTTTGCCATCATTTCGCATCCGGACGCGGGCAAAACGACGCTGACCGAGAAACTGCTCCTCTACGGCGGCGCCATCCACCTGGCCGGCTCGGTCCGCGCGCGGAAGAACCAGCGCTCGGCCACGTCCGACTGGATGGAGCTGGAGAAGGAGCGCGGCATCTCGATCAGCTCGACCGTGCTCCAGTTCGACTACAGCGACCACTGCATCAACCTGTTGGACACGCCCGGCCACAAGGACTTCAGCGAGGACACCTACCGCGTCCTGACCGCCGTCGACAGCGCGGTCATGGTGATCGACGCCGCGAAAGGCATCGAGGAGCGCACGCGCAAGCTGTTCGAGATCTGCAGCCTGCGGCACATCCCGATCTTCACGTTCGTGAACAAGATGGACCGCCCCTCGCGCGAACCGCTCGCGCTGCTCGACGAGATCGAGAAGGTCCTCGGCATCGGCGCGTTCCCCGTGACATGGCCGCTCGGCAGCGGGGAATCGTTCCGCGGCGTCTACGACCGGCTCGACCACCAGGTCCACCTCTTCGAGCGCACCGTCGGCGGCAAACACAAGGCCCCGCGCCGGCTCGCCGGGCCGGACGACGGGCAACTGAAGTCGCAGATCGATGCCGAAACCTACGCGACCTGGCGCGACGAAATCGAGATGCTGACCGGCGCCGGCGAGGTGTTCGATTCCGAGCACGTGATGGCCGGCCGGATTTCGCCCGTGTTTTTCGGAAGCGCCCTCACCAATTTCGGCGTCCAGCTCCTGCTCGACTACTTCGTGAAGTACGGCGCGCCGCCCGCGCCGCGCCTTTCCGGCGACAAGCTGGTCCGGCCGGATAACCCCGCGTTTTCCGGGTTCGTCTTCAAGGTGCAGGCCAACATGAACCCGCGCCACCGCGACAACCTCAGCTTCATCCGCGTGTGCTCAGGCATGTTTGAAAAGGACATGGTCGTCCCGGACCCGAAGTCGGGCCGCCCGGTCCGCCTCGCCTACCCGCAGAAACTGTTCGGGCAGGACCGCGAGACGATGGAGACCGGCTACCCGGGCGACATTGTCGGCCTCGTCGCGCACGATCCGTTCCACATCGGGGACACGCTCACGACCGACCCGCAGATCCGGTACGACGAGATTCCCCGGTTCGCGCCCGAAGTGTTCGGCTACCTGCGCAACACGAATCCGTCCCGGTACAAGCAGTTCAAGACCGGCCTCGACCAGCTGCTCGACGAAGGCGTGATCCAGACGTTCAAGCTCGTCGACTCCTACCAGAACGTGCCGCTCCTCGGCGCGGTCGGCCAGCTCCAGTTCGAAGTCGTCGTGTACCGGATGCAGAACGAGTACGGCGCGGAGTTGCGGCTCGAACCCGCCGCCTTCAAGGAAATCCGATGGTTCGCGCCGGAGACCACCCGCGAGCACGTGAAGGACGCCTACCTCGGCAACGGCGTCCAACTCGCCGAGGACGTACGCGGGCAACTGGTCATCCTGTTCCCCGACACGTGGAACCTCGAGTACTTCATGCAGAAGCATCCGAAGCTGGCACTTTTCCATGTTTCACCCCATACTGCGGGGAGTGGGGTAATGGGGTAATGGGGTAATGGAGTAATGGAGTAATGGAGTGATGGAGTGATGGGTGTTCCGATCAACACCCCAATACTCCACCACTCCATCACCCCATTTTCCACGATGGCCATAGATCCCATATGCGGGATGACGGTCGAAGAATCCTCCGGCCTCACAGCCGTGAAGGACGGCAAGACGTTTTTCTTCTGCTCCGATTACTGCCACCGCAAGTTCCTCGGCGAGGCGCCGGAACAACGCACCGCGACGAAGGCCTATTTTTGCCCGATGGACCCAGGCGTCGAAAGCGACGCGCCGGGCGCTTGCCCGGTCTGCGGCATGGCGCTGGAGCCGACGATGCCCGGCGCGAGCGGCGGCGCATGCCGCGCCGAACTGCGCGGCAAGAGCCGCCGCCGGCGGGCCGGCGCGGTACTGGGCGTGCCGGTCTTCATCCTCGGCATGGCGGGACATGCGCCGGGCGTCGACCTCCCTCGTGAACCGTCGACGTGGATCCAGTTCGCCCTCAGCACGCTGGTCGTGTTCGGAGCGGGCTGGCCGCTGCTCGTGCGCGGCCTGAAGTCCTACTTCAGCCTCCGCCTGAACATGTTTTCCCTGATTGCGATGGGTGTCCTCGCCGCCTACGTCTGGAGCGCGGCCGTCGTCCTGGCGCCCGACCTGTTCCCCGAAACGTTCCGGTACCACGGCGGGCTCCCCGTCTACTTCGAGGCCGCCGCGATGATCACCGTGCTGGTCCTGCTCGGCCAGGTGCTCGAACTGCGGGTGCGGGAAAAAACGGGTGATGCGATCCGGGCAATGATCGACCTCACCCCGCCGACAGCCCGTCTCGTGATCCACGGCGACTACCGCGACGTGCCCGTCGCACAGATCCGGCGCGGCGATCTCATCCTTGTTCGGCCGGGCGAGAAAATCCCGGTCGACGGCACGGTCACTGACGGCGCGAGCGCGGTCAACGAGGCGTCGCTGACCGGCGAACCGATGCCGGTCGAGAAGACGCACGGCAGCAGCGTCTTCAGCGGCACGCTCAACACGAACGGCTCCTTGGTCATGCGCGCCGAGCGCGTGGGCAACGAAACGCTCCTCGCGAACATCGTCGAACTCGTCGCCCAAGCACAGCGCAGCCGCGCCCCCGTCCAGCGGCTCGCCGACAAGGTCGCCTCGTGGTTCGTCCCTGCCGTGATCGGTGTCGCCGCGCTCACGTTCGTCCTGTGGACACTGTGCGGGCCGGAACCGCGCGTTCCCCACGCGCTGGTCAGCGCCGTTGCGGTCCTGATCATCGCCTGCCCCTGCGCCCTCGGCCTCGCAACCCCGATGTCCGTCATGGTCGGCGTGGGCCGTGGCGCCCGCGCCGGCGTGCTGTTCAAGGACGCGACAGCCCTCGAGACCCTGCACCGCGTCAATACCCTCGTCGTCGACAAGACCGGAACGCTGACCGAGGGCAAGCCGCAGCTGGTTTCCTGCCTGATCCAGAAATCGGGCATCGAAAACGAAATCATCCGGCTCGCTGCATCGCTCGAGCAGAACAGCGAGCACCCCATCGCCACCGCCATCGTGGATCGCGCCAGGGCGCGCAAGCTGCAACTGGGCCAGGTGACCGACTTCGTCTCCGGGCCCGGCGGCGGCGTCACCGGCCTCGTGGACGGACGACGCGTCCACGTCGGGAACCTGAAGTGGATGATGGACCGCGACATTTGCGGGGGCGAGGACATCAAACAGGCCTCGGCCAGCGACGAGCACGAGGGCCACACCACCGTGTTCGTGGCGGTGGACGGCCGCGTGTCCGGCGCGCTCGTCATTGCGGACACCGTGCGGCGCCGCGCCGCGGCCGCCGTGGACACCCTCCAGCGCATGGGCGTCGAGGTCATCATGCTCACCGGCGACGCGGAACGGACGGCGTTGCACGTTGCGCAGGCCCTCAAGATCAAGACCTTCATCGCGGGCCTCTCGCCCGAGGAGAAGAACAACTGGATCAACAAGTGGAAGGCCGAAGGTCGCACCGTCGCCATGGCGGGCGACGGCGTCAACGACGCCCCCGCCCTCGCATCCGCGGACGTGGGCATCGCGGTCGACACGGGGACCGGCGTGGCCCTGGAGGCGGCGGACGTGACGCTGATCCAGGGCGACCTGAAAGGCATCGTCCGCGCGATCCTCCTCAGCCGCGCCGTAATGCGTAATATTCGCCAGAACCTTTTCTTCGCTTTCGCGTATAATTCCATCGGTATTCCGATCGCCGCGGGGCTGCTCTACCCGGTGTTCGGCATCGTGCTGAGCCCGATCGTTGCCGGCGCCGCGATGAGTCTCAGTTCCGTGTCCGTGATCACCAACGCGCTGCGTCTCCGCCGGATCACGCTCTGAAAGAGAATGGCCATGTACGACTACGATAAACGGAAACAGAAGCGGGCGGAATACAAGCATCCCGTGGTGCTGGAAGTGATGTCCGAGTTGCTGACTGTCGCGGAATCGTACCCCTGCAACGTGCGCGACGTTTCCGCGCGCGGAGCTCGCGTCGAGTCGCCGGTCGATCTTCCGGCCGGGACGCGCGTGCGGATCAAGATCACGATCGAGAACATGTCCGGTCGGCACACCGTCGCCCCGTACGGCCGCGTACGCTGGACGCGCAAGACGGGCGAGAACGGTCCATGGCAGATGGGCATCGAACTTTCCGCCACACCCTCGACGGACTTCCAGAAGTGGGCCGAATTCGCGAAGAAGAAGGCGACCTTCCTTTTCTAGGGCAGATTGACAAGGACCGTGGCCAGGTATCCGTTGTAGCCGCCCCGCCCGCGCCTGCAACGCTATGCGCGCAGCATTGCGGGCAGGTCAGTCGGGGCGAATACGACGCGGCGACGGAGCGCCGCGGATGCATCAACGAATGATACGGTCCATCGCCCACTGTGCGTGTTCACGAATCAGCGGCTCCGGGTCATGCAGGGCGTTCTCCAGGACCGGAAGCGCCGAGGCATCACCCGCGTTGCCGAGCGCCACCGCGACATTGCACAACAACCCGCGCCTCTTGATCCGGACGATCGGAGTGCCGCCGAATTGATCGCGGAAGCCCGCATCATCCAGTTGCATAAGGTCGATCAGTCGCGGCGCAAAACGGTCCGGGTCAAAGGACAGGAACCGCTTCGCCCCGGGCCGGGCATACTGCTTCACCCAGGGACAAATCAACTGGCACTCGTCGCACCCGAAAATCCAGTTCTTCATCAACGGACGAAGGTCGGACGGGATGGCCGCCTTGATCTCGATCGTGAGGTAGGAAATGCAAAGCCGGCTGTCGATAATGTACGGCGCAGGAAAGGCATGGGTCGGGCAAACGTCCTGACAGCGCCTGCAACTTCCACAGGCGCCGACGGGTTCGGGGGGCAGTTCATCACAGTTGAGTTCGAGATCGACCAGGATCTCGCCGAGGAAAAAACAGGACCCCAGCCGCGGATGGATCAGCAGCGTGTTCTTGCCGATGAAACCGAGCCCGGCGCGGGCCGCGTGTTCCCGTTCGAGCACCGGGCCCGTGTCGACGTACGCCCGCGACAGGACCGCGCGCCCCGCCTCCTGCCCGATGAAACACGCCAGTTCCTCGAGCATCGGCAGCACGACATCATGGTAGTCCCGGCCCCACGCATAACGGGCGATGCGCCCGCGCATCGGATCGTTCCAGAACTCATCGGGCGGGTCCGCGACAAAATAGGACAGGCCCGCGATCACCATCGACCGGGCCCCGGGCAGCACGCGCTGCGGGTCCGCACGGCGCTCCGGGTCACGGGCCAGCCAGGCCATGTCCCCGTGGCGCCCCTGCTCCAACCAGTTGAAATAGTCCGTCGCCCGCGCAGCCCGCTGAGCAGGCGTGATTCCCACAACGTCAAACCCCAGTCGCAGGGCATGGTCCCGGATGCGATCCGCAAGGCCTGATTTCAATGCCATACAAAGATTCTACTGATATAGTCTAGGCTCAGACGTCAGATTTCAACCGCGGATTACGCAGATTTCGCGGATAAGAAATTCAGAACATCCGCGCTATCCGCGTAATCCGCGGTCAAGAAAATGCGACTTGGGGTCAAACAGTTTTTTGCGATCGCGGGCCTGACCGCGCTCGAGGCGGTGCGTCAGCCGATCGTGCTGCTGCTCTCGACGTTCACGGTCGTCTTCATCGGGCTCCTGCCGTTCTTCGTCATCTTCACCATCGGCGACACGGAACGGCTGGTCCGCGACAGCGCGCTGTCGATCCAGTTCGTCGTCGGCCTCGTCCTCGGCGGCTATGCCGCCTGCGCCACGCTCACGCACGAAATCCGGCGCGGGACGGTTGGTTCCGTCCTGAGCAAGCCGGTCAACCGGGTCGTGTTCTTCCTGGCGAAGTACGCCGGCATCGCGATCGTCACGATCCTCTTCAGCACGGTGGCAGCGGTGGCGACGCTCCTGAGCACGCGCGCCTCAGCCGGCGACTATGTCCTCGACTGGTGGGCCGCCGGTCCCCTGCTCGCGGCGGCACCGGTCGCGTTCGCGATCGCGGCGTTCCAGAACTTCTTCCTTCGCCGCCTCTTCGTGTCGCGCGCGTTCGGACTGCTCGTCCTCGCATGCCTCGCCGCCCTCGCCATCGCGACCTTCGTCGGGCCGGATGGCACGTACGGCCCGCCCGCGGACCACCTGGCGTGGCCGATCCTTCGCGCGTCGATATTGATCGCGATGGCTGTCCTTGTCCTCGCCGCGATTGCGGTCAGCCTCGCGACGCGGCTCGACGCCGCGCCGACGGTGACGATCTGCGGATTCGTCTTTATCGCGGGACTGATGTCCGACTACCTGTTCGGGCGGCATGCGGGTGTGTCCGCATGGGCGAACGCGGCCTACCACGTCGTGCCCAACTGGCAGCATTTCTGGGTGGTCGACGCGCTGAGCCGGAACGGGATCCCGTGGAGCTATGTCGCGCAGGCCGGCGCCTACGCCGCCCTGTACTTGGCGGGCGTTCTCTGCCTCGGTATAGTCGCGTTTCGCAGGATGGAAGTCCGCGGATGAGTGTCGAGTGTCGAGTGTCGAGTGTGCAGAACCGGCATGACGCAGCCGATCACGCGCATTATGCTGACACCCGACACCCGCCACTCGACACTCGAACCCTATGACCAAGCTCCCAGAACGCATCGCAGCCGCGACGGCGGCGCTGACCTTGGCGGTCACCGTCGTGGACATCCTCTTGGCGGGCCAGTCCGGCCTGCTGGTCTTCCGCGCGCTCATGCCTTATTCGTTCTGGACCGTCGCACTATGCGGGGTCGCGTTCGCGCGTGCACGCATGGCCCGACTCGCCCAGGAGGAAAAACGCGACGCGGCCACGGCGGGCGGCGGGCGCGGCGACTCCGCGCTTTTCGCCGGGCCCGGGGATGACGTGGAATCCCTCTGGATCGCGCGGAGCCGTGAGCAGTTCGAGCGGTTCGTGGTGCCGACGGTGACTCCGATCCTTGCCGTCGCGCTCGGTTTCTGGTCGTGGCGGCTGTTCCACGAACTGCCCGCCCTGGCCGCGGTATCGAAGGACCGGATGCTCGCGGCGGCGTTCCTCGGCGGCCAGGCCTTCCTGCTCTTCCTCTTCAGCCGCTACCAGATCGGCCTCGCCCGCGACCCGGAACACCGCGTCCTGCGCGGCCCGGGCATCGCATCGGGCGTCCTGTGTTTCGCGTCGTTGTTCGCGATGCTCGGCGCCATCGCCAGCGAGCTCGCGTGGATGCCGGCGGACCGGTGGGCCGCGCTGGCGCTGGTGGTGGTTGTCATGCTGATCGCAGCGGAGAACGCGCTGCGGTTCCTGATCGCGGCCTATAGCCCGCGTCGGCAGCAGGCGTTCGGTACGGCATACGAGAGCCGGATCGGCGGGCTCCTGGCCGACCCTGCAACCTGTGCGCGCAGCATCGCACAGACGCTCGACTACCAGTTCGGCTTCAATGTCTCGCATACCTGGTTCTACCGGTTCCTCGAGGGCGCGCTCGTGCCGTTGGTCGTCGTCCAACTCGTCGCGCTGTACTTCATGTCGTCGCTGGTGTTCCTCGGCCCGGAGGAGGAAGGCATTCTCGAACGATTCGGCAAGCCGCTCGCGGGCGCGTGGCATCTCGACAGCGGCTTCCACCTCAAACGACCATGGCCATTCGAGACCGTACGGCGCCTCCCGGCGAAGCGCGTGCAGACCGTCAACGTCGGCTACGACCCCGGGACCAACGCCGCGCCACGGGTCCTCCTGTGGACCGTCGCGCACTACCGCAACGAGGACCTGTTCCTGACCGCGAGCGCGCCGGACGCGGGATCGGGCGGTGACGTCGGGAACGAGTCGGTGCCCGTGAGCCTGATCTCGCTGAACATCCCGATCGAATACCGCATCACCAATATCTACAGCCACGTCTACGGGTTTGCGGACCCGGTCAAAACCCTGCGCGGCATCGCGTACCGCGCGCTCACGCGCGAACTGGACAGCCGCGACCTCGCGGACCTGCTCACGGGAAGCCGGCTCGACCTCGCGCGCCTGCTGCGCGAGCGCGTCCAGGCGGAGGCCGACCGCCTCGGGCTGGGCGTCGAGGTGCTGTTCGTGAGCCTGCGCGGCATTCACCCGCCCGTGCCCGTGGCGGAGGCGTTCCAGTCGGTCGTCGGCGCAATGGAGGAACGCGAGGCGCAGATCCTCGACGCGCGGGCGTACGCCGCGTCCAAGCTGCCCGTCGCCGCGGCGGAGGCCGCGCGCACGCGCCGCGCGGCGGAGGCATACCGCGACCGGCGCGTGCAGCTCGCCTCCGCCGAGGCGGCGCAGTTTGAGAAGCGGCTCGGCGCGTACCGGCAGGCCCCGGAGGTCTACAAGTCGCGCCAGTACCTCGCATCGTTGCGCGAGGCGCTGTCGAATACGCGCAAGGTCATCGTCGACGCGCCCGCGTCCGAGGAGATCATCTACCTGAACCTTGAGGAGCGAAACCTGCCGGGCCTGTTTGACATGGGCCTGTCGCCGGACGAGGAGGAGTTCGTGAAATGAAACGACACCTGGCCATGATTTTCCTGGGGCTCATCGCCGCGGCGCTGTTCGTGCTGCTGCAGCTCCTGTTCACCGTGCGCGAAGGCGAGGTCGCCGTCATCACCCAGCTCGGGAAACCCGTGCGCGCAATCACCGAGGCCGGGCTGTACCGGCGCTGGCCCTGGCCCGTGCAGCAGGTGCACCGCTACGACAACCGGACCCGCACGCACGAGGGGAGTTTCGAGGAGACGCTCACGCAGGATGGCAAGAACATCCTGGTCGAGGTTTATGCCGGCTGGCGCATCCGCGACCCGGTGAAATTCCTCGAGCGCGTCGGCACAGTCAAGCAGGCGGAATCGAACATCGACGGCCTGGTCCGCACCTACAAGAACGCCGCGCTGGGCCAGGTCCGTTTCTCGAACCTGGTCAACGTCGACGCCTCCGCGCTGCGCCTCGACCAGATCGAACAGCAGATCCTCGCCGCGGTCCGCCCCGAGGCGCTGGACCGCTACGGCGTGGACGTGCAGTTCGTCGGCATCCGCCGCGTCGGCCTGCCCGAGGCCATCACCGCGTCGGTCTTCGACCGCATGCGCGCCGAGCGCCAGGCCCTGGCCGACCGCTACCGCTCCGAGGGCGAAGGTGAGGCCATCAAGATCCGCGCGGAGGCCGACAGCCAGCGCGATACGCTGCTCGCCGGCGCGGAAGCCGACGCCAAGCGCACGCGCGCCGAGGGCGACGCCGCGGCGGCGGAGTACTACAAGGTGTTCGAGAAGGACCCGGCACTCGCGATGTTCCTCCGCAAGCTCGAAGTGCTCGAGGAAACCTTGAAGGAAAAATCCACCGTCGTCCTCAGCGCGGACACGGAGCCGTTCGATCTGCTGGGCGGGCAGACGAAAACACAAAACACCAAGAACCAATAACCAAGGCCGATGAGTCGGGTGTTTGGTGATTGGTCATTGGTCATTGGTCATTCGTCAATTGGTTATTGGTTATTGGTGATTGGTGATTGGTCATTGGTCATTGGTTATTGGTCATTGGTTATTAGAATATGGACGCGAGAATCCAGAACGAGACGCCGAACGACAGCGGCTCCGAGGCCCTCGCCGACGCGCTGAACGCAACGTTCCGCGCGCTGCGTTTCGTCATGGTCCTCCTGCTCGCCGTCTACGCGTGCTCCGGCATCTTCATCGTCAAGCAGCACGAAAAGGCGTTCGTGCTCCGCTTCGGCCGCATCGCCGGCATCGGCGAGGACCGCGTGAAGGGGCCCGGACTGCACTGGACCCTCCCCCGCCCATTCTCGGAGATCGTCCGCGTCCAGACCGAGCGCGTGCAAGCCCTCGCGACCCGCACCTTCTGGTATGCCGCCGACCAGGCATTCCAGGAAGAGGCCGCATCGCAGACCGGTGAAACGCTGCAGCCGGATCGGGACGGGTACAACCTGACGGGCGACGCGAACCTGCTCCACTCGACATGGTCGGTGCGGTACACGATCGACAACCCGGAGGCCGCGCTATTCGGATTCAAGGACATCAACGACGTCCTGCACGGCGAACTCGACCGCGCGGTCATGAGCGTGACGGCACGATTCCCAATCGACGGTGCGCTGCGCACGGACCTGGAGTCGCTCCGCGAAACCGTCGAGACCACGTTTCGTCGCCGCGCCGCGGACCTGAAGCTCGGCATCCGCGTGCAAGGCATCGACCTGCTGGCCATCCTCCCGCCGCGGCAGGTGGCGCAGGCGTTCGACGACGTGGTCCAGGCCGAGCAGAAGCGCGGGAAACAGATCAGCGACGCCCGCGCGTACGCATCCCGCGCCATGAACGAGGCAAAGGGCGAAACCGCACGCATTCGCTCCGAAGGCGAGGCCCAGAGCCAACGGCTGTTGAGCGAGATTCAATCGGACGCGGACTACTTCGAGCAGGTGTACGTGAAGTACAAGCAGAACCCCGACACGGTCCGGAGCACCCTGCTCCAGGACACCGTACGCAGAACGCTCGCCGGCGTGGACCAGAAATACATCATCGACCGCTCGGGCGGCCTGCCGCCGCAGATCAGGTTGCAGTTGGGACGGGAAAGGGAGTCAAAAAGGTAGGGCGCGCTGGCTCAGCGCGCCATGGACGGCTGAGCCAGCCGTCCCTACCCGGCCAAATCATGGACGCATGTTGCCATAACGATAATTACGGCCGCGCCAACACGTCGGTCGTGGGTCGGCTCTACTGGATTTTCACCGGCACGGCCTTCGTGCTGAACGCCTATGTCGCGGACTGGCTCTATGCGTCAAACCCGCTCGTGGCCGATGTCAGCGCCGCGATCGGGGCGGTCATCCTCGCGATCCCGATCTTCAGCGCAGCGATCCGGGACCTGTTGCGCGGCGAGATGCACATGGACGAACTGGTCGCGCTGGCGGTGCTCGCCGCGATGACGCAGGGCGATTTCCGGACCGCGGGCATCGTCGCCTTCTTCATGCTGATGTCGCTGGTCATCGAGTCCCGGTCCGCGCAGGGCGCGCACGCGGCCATCGAGAGCCTGATCCGGCTGACGCCGACCACCGCGCGCCGGCTGGCCCCGGACGGCCAGGAGGAAGAAATCCCCTCTGCGCAGTTGAACGCCGGCGACAAGGTCCGCGTCCGGCCCGGGGAGAGTGTGCCCGCCGACGGCACGATCGTGTACGGAACAACCACGCTCAATGAATCGTCGATCACGGGCGAGTCGCTGCCGCGCGACAAAGGCCCGCGCGACGAGGTATTCGCGGGCAGCCAGAACCTGACCGGGATGATCGAGGTCGAAGTCAGCCGCGTCGGCGGGGATACGACGCTGGGTCGCGTGCGGGACCTGATCCTCGCGGCGGAGAAGACCCGGCTTCCCATCTCGCGCATCATCGACCGCTACATTTCGTACTACACACCGGTCGTGCTGATGCTGGTGACGCTCGTCTGGTTCTTCACGGACGACTGGAAGCGCGTCGTCGCGCTACTGGTCATTTCGTGCCCGTGCGCGCTGATCCTCGCCACGCCGACGGCGATGGTCGCCGCGCTTTCCGCGGCGGCGCGGCTCGGAATCCTCGTCAAAAATGTTACCGATCTCGAAAGCGCGTCACGCATTACGGCAATCATTTTTGACAAGACGGGCACGTTGACCACCGGGGAACTGGGCGTTACCCGCCTTGCGCCGCAAGGCGGGGTTGCGCCATCGGCGCTGCTCCACGCAGCAGCAAGCGCGGAGCGCTACAGCCGACATCCCGCCGCGCGCGCTCTGCTGGCGCTCGCGGAAAAGACCGGACTGAATCTGGCCGAACCGGAGGGCTTCCATGAGGATCCGGGCCAGGGCGTGACGTCCAACGTTTCCGGAGATGCCGTTCTGTCGGGCCGCGCGTCGTTCCTCCACGCGAAAGGCATTTCCGATCCCGCCATGGAAACCGACCAGGCGGGCGACATGGAGGGGCTCAGCGCCATCTTCGTGGCCCGGAGCGGGAAGTACCTCGGGTGGATCGGCATGCAGGACCAGGTCCGTACGGACGCCAAGGACACGGTGGCGGAGTTGTACGCGATGGGCATGAAACGCGTCACGATGGTCACGGGCGACCGCGGGCTGGTGGCGAAGAAGGTCGCGGAGGGCATCGGCTGCCGCGAATACGTGGCCGAGTGCCTGCCGGGGCAGAAGGTCGAATTTGTTTCGAAGGTGAAGCAGTCCGGCTACCGCGTGGCCTTCATCGGGGACGGCGTGAACGATGCCCCGGCCCTCGCCGCGAGCGACACGGGGATCGCGATGGGGGCCGCGGGTCATGACGTCGCGATTCATAGCGCGACCGTGGCGCTCATGAACAACGACCTGCGCCGCATTCCGTTCCTCATCCGCCTCTCGCGCATGGCCCGCGCGGTCGTGTACCAAAACCTCGCCGTGGGCGGACTGTTTATCGTCGGCGGCCTCGCCCTTACGGGCCTGGGCCTGCTGAGCCCGATCGTGGCGGCGATGATGCATCACGCCGGGTCGATCATCGTGATTTTCAACAGCGCGCGCCTTGTGCGCGCGGGCGAGGAATTGGAACCGGCGGAGTTCGCGAGGAACGACGCAGCGATTCCGGCAACTGAGCGAGCACCTCAAGCGCGATGACAGAAGCTCACGTTGTAGCCACCCCGCCCACGCCTGCAACGCTATGCGCGTAGCATGACGGGGAGGTCTGTCGGGGCGATTCGCACGGCTTCGGCGAGGCAGGCTGAGCGCCGTGGCGCAGGAAGGCGCCGACTGGTACGAGTTCCACATCAAGTGGTCGTTGGCTCAGTTTGATCCCGTCGGGTGTAGCCACGCATCTGCGATGCGTGCGAGTCTACGCTTTCATGGCCATGCAACGGCGCGCTTCGCAGAAGCGCGGCTACACCCGGAGGGGCCAAATCGAACAAGGCTTCTGAAAATAACCGGCTGGTGTAGCCACGCATCTGCGATGCGTGCGAGTCTACGCTTTCATGGCCATGCAACGGCGCGCTTCGCAGAAGCGCGGCTACACCCGGCGGGGGCAAACAGAACGATTATCTTCCGTAAACGCGCTGCGCCTGCGGGCGGCTCTTCTGGTAGGCGCCTGCGAACTTGCGAAATGGCTTGCCTTGGGGCGGCGTGCGGTGGCTGAGCGTGTTCTCCGCCGGCTGCGCATCATCGCTCCGGGGCTCTGCGCTGCGCGGGGCGGCGTGCGACGCCTTGTGCGGCGCGGCGTGGTGGCCGCCTTGATGTCCGCCCTGCTGCCGGCGGGGTCCGCGGGACTGCGCCGCCGGCCGATGGCCCGGTGAGGGGCCCCGGTCATGCTCCTGGTGATGCGTGCGCTCGGGCGCGGCGGCATCGTAATCGAAACCCTCAAGGTACTTTCTTTCCAACGGCGCTTTCAGGGCGCGCTCGATCTGGACGACCAGCGATTTGTCCTCGCGCGTTACCAACGTGTACGCATCGCCGGTCTGCGCGGCACGGCCGGTGCGTCCGATGCGGTGCGTATAGGCATCGACCGAGTCGGGAATATCAAAGTTGATGACATGCGAGATGCCCGTCACGTCGATCCCTCGCGCGGCGATGTCCGTGGCCACGAGGATCTGGATGCGGCCGGACCGGAAACCCTCCATGGCGCGCTGGCGCTGGCTCTGCGACAGGTTGCCCTGGATCGAGGTCGACTTGAAGCCCTCACGTTCCAGTTGGAACGCGAGCCGCTTGGCGCGGTGCCGCGTGCGCGTGAACACCAATACGGGCCCGGCGTCGGTCCGTTTCAGCAATTCGATCAACAGCGCGCCCTTGAGATGCTGGCTGACCGGGAAAATCGCGTGCGCGACGGTAGCAAGCGGCACGGTATGCTCGATCTGGATGGTCTCGGGCGTCTTCAGGATGTCGTGCGCGAGTTTCCGGATTTCGGCCGGCATCGTCGCGGAGAAAAGCAATTTCTGGCAGTTCTCGGGCAGCACGCGGATGATCTGGCGGACGTCGGGAAGGAAACCCATGTCGAACATCTGGTCGGCCTCGTCGAGCACGAGCACCTCCACGTCATTCAATTTCACGGTTCCCTGCCGGAGATGATCGAGGAGCCGGCCCGGGCAGGCAACGACGATTTCCGCGCCGCGCCGGATGCCGTCGACCTGGGCGCGCATGCTGACGCCGCCGTACACGGCGACGGAATGAAGTTTCGTGTGGTTGCCGAGGTCATGAATGACTTTGTTGGTCTGTTCCGCGAGTTCGCGGGTCGGGCCGATGATCAGCGCGCGCAACTTGTGGCGTGGGCCGTCGGAAAGTTTCTGCAGTATGGGCAGGACGAACGCGGCGGTCTTGCCCGTGCCGGTTTGCGCGAGCCCGACCACGTCATGGCCCTTGCTGATGACGGGAATGGCCTGGGTCTGGATCGGCGTCGGCGTCTCGAAGCCGAGCGCCTTCAGGTTCGCCGCAAGGAGCGGCGAAAAATGGAATTTATCAAAGTTCACGGGCGTACTCCTTAAGGAGAGTCAAGGTGAACGCGCCTTCCAGTAGTGCGTCACGCTGAAATTCGTCACCCATTGGTAGGGCTCGCGCTCCGCGCGGGCCGCGGACGGCGCGGAGCGCCGTCCCTACCTTGAAGAGATAAATTTCAGCATGACACACTACCCGGGGTCCGCATCCAAATGGGACTCCACCTGATCCTTGCACCGCCCGAAGTGTACAGCGCGTGTTTTACTACAAAGGCGGCGGGAGTCTTCGGTAAACAATCCCCGGCCGGGCGCAGCCCGGTCTCATCACGTGGCGGGGAAGATACCAGAGCGTGGCGGATAGGGAAGGACAAAAAAAGGGGCGATTTCTGCGCGGGGTGCATTCCACTTCCGTACGGGCTTTGTCCGGTTGACTATTCAATCGAGGGAACCACGAAACACCCAGCGCGGCACAGCCACAACCAAATAAGACGACTACGCGGGCGGCGCGTTTTTTTGACAATGAGGCCAGAGGTCATTGAATTACACTACGCAGTGCCGCCTGACCTGGGTTGTGTATGGTCCTTCTGTGGGGTTCGGTCAACCCCATAGGGCGGTAGGGGTCAGTCCGCACATACGTGCAGAACTCAACGGAGGAACCTCATTTGCACGTATGTGCGGACCCCTACCGCCTCGGTTCTTAGAGGGGAGGGGCGGCAACGCCCCTGACCCACTCGGTGCAGACTGCTGGTTGTCGACAACTGCCCCCGAAGCAGGTAAAGTATTTCCTGAAGATGCGCCTCAAGACCAACAAGATTCATGCCGTTGACAGAGGATTCCTTTCCATTGGAAGACTCACAGATCAACCCGATGACGACCAGTATTGGTTCTCCAAATCCCCCTCTGAACGACTCTCGGGACTAGAAGCAACTCGGCAGACAATTTATGGCTACCGCTCTCCTACCCAAAGACTTCAAAGAGTTCTTGAAGTTGCTCGGCTCAAAGCGCGTTAAGTATCTGCTCATTGGCGGATACGCCGTTGGGTATCATGGATTTCCACGCGCTACAGCCGACATGGACATCTGGATTGCGCTCAATCCTCAAAACGCAACAAAAGCAATGGAGGCTTTGAAAACGTTTGGCTTCGGCCAAGAGGAGCTGACTGCGGAATTGTTTCAGAAAAAGGACCAGATCATTCGAATGGGGCGCCCCCCATTTCGAATCGAAGTATTGACGGGCATATCGGGTGTTGAATTCGAGGCATGCTACAAGCGTCGCGTCGTAGACACAATTGATGGGGTGAAAATCAATATCATCAACCTGCAAGATCTGAAAAGAAACAAGAAGGCGAGCGGCCGCCACAAGGATTTGGAAGACCTCCAACATCTCCCCTGAGCGTCTGCCGAACATGAGCGTGCATGTACCTGCGTACCTGGCTCGGCTTCGGACAAGGGCCAAGGCACAGACGGTGAAGCTAGGCGTCGGTTCGGTACCGCTGAAGAAAAGCAGTTGACGGCAAGGCCATTCGGCGTATCATAATACGTACAGAATAACGTACTATTGGAGATACAACGATGCCGCGATTGATACTTGATAAGGACGTGAAGCCCCTTTCGGAATTCCGCGCAAATGCCGCATCATGCCTGCGACAAGTGCAGAAATCAAAACGGCCCGTCGTGATAACTCATCGCGGCAAAAGCGCGGCCGTATTGCTCGACGTCGTCGAATATGAGAGCCTTCTTCAAAGGATCGAAGTCCTTGAGGATATTCGACTCGCCGAGACCCAGATCACTGCCGGCAAGGGCATCTCCCACGAGGCCGCACTTGCTCGAGTGCTCAAGCACATCTCGCAATGAAGATCATCTGGTCGCCCCTGGCTATAGACCGCGTGGAGGAAATAGCGGGCTACATTGCCCAAGACAATCCTTCAGCCGCCGGGAAGTGGGCGGTTGCAATATTCCATCGCGTAAAGCAGATCGGTGCCTTTCCAAACAGTGGTCGCATGGTTCCAGAAGCCCACCGGCAGGAACTTCGCGAAATAATCTATGGCAATTACAGGATTATCTATCGGATTGACCCCAGGCGCGTCTCGATACTGACGGTTCGACACCTCAAGCAGATTCTCCCCCTCGAAGAAACAGCCTGAACGCGGTCCAACAAAAGCGGAAGGACGACAAAGGGCGATTTCTGCGGCTTCAATACCGGTCAACATCACCCTGTTTCGCCGCCCTTCGATCCGGTGTGAATACATCGCCGAAGACTCGGAGCAGTACGCAGCGATCTGTCATGCGGCCAGACTGATCGGCAACGCGATGAGCGAAGGCGAGTAGCCCGGTCTACTCATGAACGTCGACGCGTTCATGAATGAACCGCTTTGCCTGCGGGCACGGACGTGAGTCCCTGTTGGGGACAACGTCCCCTCACGGGCGGACGCGCCCGCAGGCAAAGACGTGATGCAACGCGGTGTCGCACCGCGTTGCAAACGTGGCAGCTCCGTGGGGGGATCTCGGGTCAGCCCTGAAAAGAAAGAACTACTTGATGTGGGGATTCGGCGGGTGCGAAGGTCGGCCCCATGGCGGGACCGTTGCCGTTGCAGTTTCCGGGCGCGATCCATCACGTCACGTTTCGCGGCATCGAACGGCGGACGATGTTCAAGGGCAACGCGGATCAGCCGTAGATTATCAGATCCGGCGATGGCAGCGGCTGCTCCGGATAGCGGCGCATGTGAACCAATCGGCCCACTTCCAACGTGAATGGGGCAGCGGGTCATGCGTAATTCTTTCTTTTCAGGGCTGACCCTAAAAGCCCGGCTGGCAGCTTAACTGTTACGCGTGCCGCGCCTCAACGCGGTCACGCGACAACGCCGAGACGCGGCGCGCCGGGACGACGCGCCCTACCCATGTGGGACAAACATCCAAGTGGCCCTGCTACCGCAACTTTACGCGCCGTTTTCTTGTTTGTGACCCGCGCCGCCGCTTGTAAGCTCCCGGCGAATGAAGCGTTTATGGCTCGGCCTGGAACGAAGTCGACGCGGGGACACAATGATATGGTGACACCATCCGATACCGTCGTGCAGGCGGAGAACCTCACGAAAGTTTTCCGCGACTTCTGGCACCGCCCGAAGGTGTCCGCCGTTCAGGGCATCACGTTTGAGATCCGTCGCGGCGAGGTCTTCGGGCTCCTCGGCCCGAACGGCTCGGGCAAGAGCACGACGCTGAAGATGATCCTCGGCCTGCTCCACCCCACCCGCGGCCGGCTGACCGTGCTCGACCGCTCGCCTCGCGATGTGAAAGCCAAGGCGCGACTCGGTTACCTGCCCGAGGAATCCTACCTCTATCCCTACCTGACCTCGGAGGAGACGCTTGAATTCTACGGCAAACTCTTCGACCTGAATCCAAAGGAGCGCCGTGATCGAATCACCCAGCTTCTGGAGATGATCGGACTGCAGCACGCGCGGGGGCGTGTGGTAGGCGAATTTTCCAAGGGCATGGCGCGGCGCATCGGGCTCGCGCAGGCTTTGATCAACGACCCGGACCTCGTCGTCCTCGACGAACCCACATCCGGCCTTGACCCGATCGGGTGCCGGCAAGTGAAGGACCTGATCCTGACCCTCGCGCGGCGCGGCAAGACGGTCCTGCTGTCGTCGCACCTGCTGGCGGATGTCGAGGACGTCTGCGATCGCGTCGCGATCCTGTACAACGGCCGCATCCAGGCCATGGGCACGATCAATGACTTGCTCGAAGAACGCAGCAGGTACCGCGTGACCCTGCCCGGCGAACTCGCGCCGGACACGCTGCAACGGATCCTGAGCCAACTGCGCGAGGCGCTCGGATCGGAGCCGGATGTGGATCATCCGAGGCGCGACCTTGAGCAGTTCTTCCTCGACGTCGTCGAAAAGGCGCGGAAGGAAACGAAGGAAGCGTCCGGCGTCGGCGCAGCCCAAGGCGTGGCCACGTACCTCGCCACGCCGAAGAACATCGATGATGAACTGGAAAAACTCGTAAAGAAGGAAAAGGGAACCACGGATGGACACGGATAGACACGGATGGAAGATTTCCTCATCCGTGTACATCCGCGTTCATCCGTGGTTGAAAATCTTTGAGGTCCATTCTCGCCATTGCAGGTATTGCCATACGGAACGCAATCCGGTCACGGGTTGTCGTGTGCCTGTTTGCGATCCTGGCGCTGGTGATTTTCGGCCTGCCGCTGGTCGTAAAGGGCGACGGCACGATGGAGGGCCAGGTACGGGTGATGCTGAATTACACGCTGGGCCTCGCGGGCATGATCCTCTCGCTGACGGCGCTCTGGGCCGGCTGCGCCGCTATCTCTTCGGAACTGGCGGAGAAACAGATCCACCTCGTGGTCACCAAGCCGGTGAGCCGCCTGCAGGTCTGGTTCGGCAAGTGGTTGGGCCTTATGGCCATCATCACCGTCCTCCTCGCCTGCTGCGGCGGGGCCACCTACGGCCTGCTTACATGGAAGATGTCGAGCGGCACGTTCACGGCTGAAGAACAGGCGCGGTTGCGCCGCGATGTCCTGACCGCGCGCCACGTGGTCAGGCCTGCGCCGATCGATGTCGAAGCACAGGCCCGGCAGCTCCTGGAAAAACTGCGCGGCCGGGGCGCAATGCCGGCCGGCGTATCCGAGGCCCGCGTGCTGCAAACGTATCGGAAGGATCTCACGATCAAGGCTTCGACGTTGGCAAAGGGCCAGTCGCGCCGCTGGGACTTCACGGTGCCGGCAGGCAGCGCAGAAAAGTCCGGAGTCGTCCAGTACCGCGTCTCGACGTCACGCATGGGGACACTTCCGGCCGTGGGCGCCTGGCAGGCCGGGCCGCCGGAGGGATCGCCCGTGTTCAGGCAGGTCGTCACCAATCCGCCGGGCAGCACGATGACCATCACCTTGCCGGCCGGCGTTGCCGACGCCGCCGGCCGGGTTGCGGTCGACTACGTAAACACCGAAACGGGCGGGGTGTCGGTCGTCTTCCTTCCCGCGGACGAGCCGGTCCTGCTGATTCCCGCAGACCGCTTCGAATGGAACTTTGCGCGGGTGCTGATCGTCGTGCTCGCGCGCCTCGCCTTCATCGCGGCGGTCGGTGTAACGGCGGGCGCCCTGTTTTCCATGCCGGTGGCAGGCTTCCTGTCGCTCTGCTTCGTGCTGCTGCTGCAGTTGTCCACGTACATTGCGAGCGCGGCACAGGAGGAAATCATCGTGCCGTGGCACACGAGTCGCGGCCACGGGCCGGACATCAGCGACGCGCTGTTCCGAGCGCTTTTCAGGGGTATCCACGCCGTGATCGCCCCGCTGGAGGACCGGGATGCGCTGGGCGCGATGGCGGCCGGTCACCTGGTGAGCTGGCTTTGGGTGGGCCAGGTGTTGCTGATTCAGGTGGTGGTGTACGGCGGCGCGCTTGCGCTGATTGGGACGGCGATTTTTAACAGGAGAGAAGCGGGGCTGACGGAATAGGAATGGCCACGAAAAGCACCAGAATCCCGCCGCCCCTAAAACCCGATTCGGCAGCTAACGAGCCATGTCGGTCGGGGTTATGGGGAAGTCGCTTTCTTGTGTTTCTTGTGGCCAACGGTTGAAGAAGCCATGAACGCTCTCAAGTCCATTGTGATGCTGATCCTCGGCGCCCTTTTGATCGGCGCCGCGGGCTTCCGCGGCAACGAACTGCTCGCGATGCGGCGCGAGCACCATCTGACGCAGGCGGATCCGCTCGAGAATGCGCCGCCGATGGTGGCCTTCACCACGGTGGCGTTCGGCGGTTTCCGGGGCCTGATCGCGGACCTGCTCTGGCTGCGCGCCGCAGGACTCCAGGAGGAAGGCAACTACTTCGAGCTTGTTCAGTTGTCGGACTGGATCACAAAACTCGAGCCCCGTTTCACGGCGGTATGGGCGTACCACGCGTGGAACCTGGCCTACAACATCAGCGTGCTTTTCAGCGAACCCGCCGACCGGTGGCGCTGGGTCAGCAATGGCATGAAGTTGCTGCGCGACGAAGGGCTGACGTACAACCCGGGCGATGCCAGGCTGCTCTACGAGCTCGGCTGGATCTTCCAGCACAAAATGGGCACGGACGTTGACCAGGCGCACATGTACTACAAGCGCACATGGGCATCGGAAATGGACGCCCTTTTCCATGGCCCCAGCCCCGATTTCGCGGCCCTCGCGGCCGACACCCATTCCGCGACCGCAAAGCGGCTGCGCGATGAATACAAAATGGACCCGGCGATGATGGAACAAGTCGATCGCCTCTACGGACCCCTCGATTGGCGCCTGCCGCAGGCGCACGCGATTTTCTGGGCGTGGCAGAGCAAGCAGGTCGCCGAGGGCTTCGACGCGATGGCTGCGAACCGGATGATCTTCCAGTCGCTCGCGGACGCGTTCCGCAGGGGCCGCCTTTTCGTGAGCAAGGACGGCAGCCGGTTCATCCCCTCGCCCAATATCGATCTGATCCCGCGCGTGGACGAGGTATTCCAGGCGACTTTGAGAGAGCATCCTGGCGACGAGTCCATCATGACTGCGCACGCCCATTTCCTGCGCGAATCGGTCGTCGTCCTGTTCACCTACAACCGGATCGACCAGGCCCGGGCGCTCTACGACGATGCCTGCGCGCGCTATCCCTCGGACGCCAATGGGAAGAGTTTTGGCGATTTCGTCCTGCGGTCGACCGGGTTGAACTCCCCAGCCCTGACCGACCGCGACGCCGCGGCGATTGTTGAAGGCTTGTTGTACCAGAGCGTCTACTGGCAGGTGCTTGGCGACAGTGACCGGGCCGAGGGCACCGGCCAGTGGGCCGTCCATGCGTGGAACGTCTACATGTCCACGCGACAGGATCCCGAGTTGAAGGAGCGTGTCGGCCTCCCGCCCCTGGAAGACATGCGTCGCATCGCGGCGGAGAGGGTTAGGACGGATTTGGGAATGTAGTTCGTAGGAGCGTGGGGGAGCGTGAGGAGCGTTGGAGCGTTGGAGCGTTTTTTTCAACGATTGGAAAAAAGGATCAAGACAATTCCAATGATTGGAAATTTCTAACCGCGGTGGATCGTCGTGCTCACGCTCCGACGCTCCCCACGCTCCCAACGCTCCCAACGCTCCCCACGCTCCCCACGCTCCCACGCTCCCCACGCTCCCCACGCTCCCACGAACCCACGAACCCACGAACCCACGCTCCTACGAACCGTACCGCTTCGCCATCTCGGCGCAGGTGATGCACTTGATCTTGCCGGCGTTGCCGGCCTGGCCGAAGGAGGTCATGCGGGCCACGCACACCTTCTTCATTTCGTCGCGTGCGGGCTTGAGGTAGTCGCGCGGGTCGAACTTTTCGGGCGCCTCGGTGAACACCTTGCGGATGGCCGCGGTGATCGCAAGACGGTTGTCGGTGTCGACGTTGATCTTGCGCACGCCGTTCTTGATGCCGAGCTGGATTTCCTCGACCGGCACGCCCCACGTGGGCTTCAGGTTGCCGCCGTACTTGTTGATCATGTCCTGCAGGTATTGCGGGACGGACGACGAGCCGTGCATGACGATGTGACAGTTGGGCAGCTTCTTGTGGATATTGATGATCGTGTCCATCGACAGGACCGCGCTGTCGGGCTTGCGCGTGAACTTGTACGCGCCGTGGCTGGTACCGATCGCGACGGCGAGGGCGTCGCAGCCGGTCTTCTCCACGAATTCCGCGGCCTGATCGGGGTCGGTCAGGAGCTGCGAGTGGTCGAGCTTCCCTTCCGCGCCGTGCCCGTCTTCCTTGTCGCCCATGCCGGTTTCGAGGGAACCCAGCACGCCGAGCTCACCCTCGACCGTGACGCCCTGCTTGTGCGCGGCTTTCACGACGTCGGAGGTGACCTTGACGTTGTACTCAAACGTCGAGGGCGACTTGCCGTCCTCGGCGAGGGATCCATCCATCATGACCGACGTGAACCCGTTATCGATCGCGCTCTGGCACGTCGCCGGGCTGTTGCCGTGGTCCTGGTGCATCGCCACGGGAATCAGGGGATACAGCTCCGCGGCGGCGAGCATGAGGTGACGCAAGTAGTTGTCCTGCGAATATTTACGAGCGCCGCGGGAGGCCTGGATGATGACCGGCGAATCGGTCTCCTGGGCGGCTTCCATGATCGCCTGGATCTGCTCCATGTTGTTGACGTTGAACGCCGCGAGGCCGTAGCCGTTCTCGGCAGCGTGATCCAGCAGAATGCGCATCGGTACCAATGACATGTCGACTCCTCTTTCCTTGTTTCCTGATGTGGTTGAAAAAGACCCGGTAACTTTAGGCGTGATCGCGGAGGGGTCAAGTGCCAAGACAATCGCGGAATCCCTGCTCGATACGTCGGGGAATCCCTGTATTGATTTTGACAGCGGCTGCCCGCTGCGGCTAAATGCCTCGCAGCAAGCGGGGCGCAAACGTTATGTCTGAAAAAAAAACTCTCCGTGGTTATTCCCGTCTTCAACGAGGCGCAGACTCTTCCGGAACTGCACCGGCGGCTGATGGACGTCATGGCCTCGACCGGCTTGGCGTTCGAGTTGCTCTTCGTCAACGACGGTTCGATCGACCACTCAGGCGAGATTGTGCGGGCCTTCTGCGCCCAGGACCGCCGAGTCAAACTGATCGAGCTGTCGCGCAACTTCGGCCATCGCCCAGCCCTCGCCGCGGGCATCGACCGCGCATCGGGCGACGCGGTCGTCATCATGGACGGTGACCTCCAGGACAAGCCCGAGGTGATCGCGGATTTTGTGGCGAAATGGAGGGAAGGCTACGACGTGGTCTACGCCGTGCGCACGTCGCGCAAGGAGAACCCCCTCTCACGGGCCCTGTTCAAGGCCTTTTACTGGCTGCTCGTCCACGTATCCGGCATCCGCCAGCCACCCGATGCGGGCAACTTCTCGTTGCTGGACCGCCGCGCCGCGCAGGTGCTGAAGGCGCTCCCCGAACGGAACCGCTACTACCCGGGCCTTCGCGCCTTTATCGGTTTCCGCCAGACAGGGATACCCGTCGACCGCGACGCGCGCTTCTTCGGGACATCGCGGGTGCAGTTCACGGGCCTCATCCGCCTCGCCTGCGACGCGGTTTTTTCGTTTTCGTTCGCCCCACTCCGCCTCGCCACCTATCTCGGTCTCGCGGTGGCGTCGTGCGCGTTCCTCTACCTGCTCGTCGTGCTCTACTATCGCTTGTTCACGGACCAGGCGATCACCGGCTGGGCGTCGACGCTCGGCGCCATCCTGTTCCTCGGCGGCGTACAGCTCGTGACGCTCGGGGTCCTCGGCGAATACATCGGGCGCATCTACGACGAAACCAAGCAGCGCCCCTATTTCATTGTCGCTGAGTCCCTCAACATGGATGACCCGGCGTGAGCTCTTCCGCCGACACCATGCCGCAGGCCCACTTTCAGAGCCAGGACGCGCTCGAGCAATCCTACTGGTGGCATGTCAACCGCCGCACCATCGCCCTCGCATGGCTCCACCAGCTCGGAGTGACCCGGCCCCGGCTGCTCGACCTCGGTTGTGGCACCGGCGGTTTCCTGACGGAACTCGCAGCCGCCACCCAGTCCCCGCGCGCCCTCGGCCTCGACGCCAGCCCGGTCGCGCTCGATTTCGCAGCGCACCACGGCCTGGACGTCCGGCAGGAAGACCTGTCGCGGCCGTTGCAACTGAACGAAGAGCCCTTCGACGTGGCAACGGCCATGGATGTCATGGAGCATCTTCCCGACGAGAAACCCCTGCTGGAAACCGCGAGGCTGAATCTCCGCACAGGCGGTTACTTCATTGCCAGCGTCCCCGCCTACACATTCATGTTCTCCACCTGGGACGAGCAAGTCGGCCACTACCGCAGATACACGCGGCCCCTGTTGCTGAAGACCGTTTCGGGCTGCGGATTCACGGTTGTCCGCTGCACCTACGCCTTCAGCTACGCCCTGCTCCCCGCGATGGCGCGCCGCATCTTCGGCAAGGCCTATTCCAATGAAACCTGCGTCTTCCCGCCCATGCCGCGCCACGCAAATCGCGCGCTGCTCAGCTTCGGCTCCCTCGAGGCCGCGTTCCTGTCGCACGCATCCCTCCCATTCGGACTTTCGGTGTTTATCCTCGCCCGCAAGTGACACGCCCCCACATGGTTGAAGGCCTGCTCTGGCACGTTGCCCGGGTTTCGTGTACATTCCTTGGATTGAACATGGGGCGTCCAGAGAGTGTCTTTCCGGGTACTATCGTTCCCGTACAGAGACGTAACCAGTCAACAGATACGATGATTTTCGAGGAACACCGCATGATATTCTTCCGCATGGCCGTGTTGACCGCGCTGTTGTTGAACCTGCAAGGCGCCCGGGCCGAGGTCGCCGCCACGCTCGTGAAGTCGGATGTGAATCAGGCCCGGATCGCCAAGCTCATCGCCAATTCCCTGCCGGTCCTGCACCTGAGCCACGCCCCGTGCGACGACAGCGTCGCGCAGTCTGCCCTGGACATCTACCTCGACTCCCTCGACTACGAGCACAGCTACTTTCTCGCCCCGGACGTCGAGCGGTTTCGCAGCCAGTCGACGAACCTGGACGACCAGTTGAAGCGCGGCGACACGGCCTTCGCATTCGAGATCTACGAGCTGTTCAAGCAGCGCGTGACCAACCGCGTCGCCTACCTCAACAAGCTGCTTGACGAGGGCTTTGACCTGACGCAGGCGGAGACGTACGACTGGAAACGGAAGGACGCGCCCTGGCCCGCCGATGAGCAGGCGTGGGATGACCTGTGGCGGAAGAAGATCAAGAACGACTTCGTGGCCCGCGTCGTGGCCAGGGAGTTTGCGACGAACGTCGTCTCGACAGCGACCATCGACACCAACGCGCTGGAGGAGGCGGCCGCCGCCACGAACGCTGCCGCCACTGACGCAAGCCTCGTGGAAGGCGTCGATGGGGACGCCGAGTCCGCACCAACGGCGGCGGACATCAAGGCAACACCGGAAGAGGCGATCCGCAAAGCCTACTCGCGCTACCTGACGCTGCTCAACGACAACGACGCGATGTGGGTGCTCGAGCGCTACTTCAATGCGTTCACGCAGGCCTACGACCCCCATTCCGACTACATGTCGCCGAATAACGCCGAGGATTTCGACATCGCCATGAAACTGTCCCTCGTCGGCATCGGCGCGCTGCTGAGCAGCGAGGATGGCGCGGCCAAGGTCGAGCGGCTCATCGCCGGCGGGCCCGCGGAGCGCGACGGCCGGCTGAAACCGGGCGACAAGATCGTCGCCGTCGCGCAGGGCGATGCCGAGCCGGTCGATATCCTGCACCTACCGTTGAACAAGGCCGTCCGCATGATCCGCGGCGAGAAGGACACGAAGGTCGTGCTGTCCGTCATCCCCGCGTCCGATATTTCCGGATCGACCCTGGCAAAAATCGACCTGATCCGCGACGAGGTGAAGCTGGAGGAGCAGGCGGCCAAAAGCGATACCCGCGAGATCAAAGGCACCGACGGCATCGCTCGCACCCTCGGCGTCATCACCCTCCCCGAGTTCTACGCCGACATGAAGGGCGAGGCGACCAAGGGCGACGAGGCCCGCAGTTCCGCGCGCGACGTGAAAAGAATCATCGGCGAACTGAAGGAGCAAGGCGTGCAGGGCATCATCCTCGACCTGCGCAACAACGGCGGCGGATCGCTGTCGGAGGCGGTCGAAATGACCGGGGAATTCATCGACAGCGGTCCCGTGGTGCAGGTCAAGGACCAGAAGCGACTGCACATTCTCAGCGACCCCGATCCCGAGATCGCCTACGGGGGTCCGCTCGTGGTCCTGGTCAACCGCATGAGCGCGTCCGCCTCGGAAATTCTGGCCGGCGCGCTGCAGGACTACGGGCGCGCCCTCATTGTCGGCGACTCCAAAACCCACGGCAAGGGCACGGTCCAGACCCTGACCAACCTAAGCAACGCGGACCCGGCTCTCGGCTCGCTGAAGGTCACCACCGCGAGCTTTTTCCGCATCGCCGGCGGCTCGACGCAACTCAACGGCGTCACGCCGGACATCGTCATCTCCTCTGCGCTCGATGAAATGGAGCTTGGCGAGGAATTCCTCCCCCACGCGCTGAAATGGTCCACGGTGTACCCGGCCTTTTACGAGCCGCAGACCACCGTCAAGGACCTGATCCCGACGCTGGAAAACGAATCCAAGGCACGCCGCGAGCAGGACCCGCGCTTCGCGACATTCTCCAAGGTGCTGGAAAAGGTCGGCGAGCGGCAGAAGTCGAAGGAAATCTCGCTGAACATCGAGGACCGCATCGGCCTCGCGAAGAGCGAGCGCGAGCTTCAGGACGCACTCCGCACGCCCGGGGAAGACGGCGACGAAGCCGACAAGAATGGCAAGGATATCGTCCTTTCCGAAACGCTGTCCATCCTGTCGGATCTCGTCATCCACCTCGAACAGGCCGCGGCGGAAAACCGCAAGATCCTCGGCAAGACGAAGGGTTGAGAACCCGCAACGGTTACGGCATTGCCGCGCCACGGCGCAGGGACCGGGTGTCGAATATCCAGGCGCCATCCAGTTGGATCGGAAGCAGGCCGTACGTGCCTGCGAAACATCCAAAAACATCACGCTCGGGATCACCCTGCGGCGGCGAAAGGATAGCCCAATCGATCTCGTAGCGGATCACGTCGTCCGCCAAATCCTGTCCCCGGGCCGTGTGCGGCCGGATCAGCACGTCGACGTCCCGGCTTTTCGAGAAGTAGTAGGTGAAAACGGCGCAGGGCTGTCCGGGTGGAAGGCCGGTCCAATAGTGAAAGGATGTGATGAGAACGCTGTCGCCAGGATTCACCAGGCCATTCATGGTCTCGGCAATGCGCCGGGACATCACGGCGCCATGTTGCTGCTCGGGCACCAGTTTCAGCAGCATGCGGTCGTAGTCCCGGGCAAGCCATGCCGCCCCGGTCAGCGCCAGCGCCAGGCAGGCGGAGAGCAGGATGCCGGCGCCCGTCCGCGTTTCCAGCCGCGCAGACACGCCGCGCCATAAGGCGCAGAGGCCCCCGGCTTGCAAGGTCGCGAAGGCCGGAAGCGTGCAGATCACGATCCAAGAGACCTTGCTGGGAATAAAGCTCAGCGACGCGAACGATACAAGGACGAGTACGATCGGCCATGCGGCAAGAGCCCTACGCGACCTCGTATCGTGCGCGGAAGCATCCTGACCGGCATTGCGCAATGACCCGGACCAGAATGCTGTCGCCGCGACGGGGATCCCGATGAGCACCAGCAGGAGACCGTGCCAACCCAGCAGGACCGGCCATTGGCGCAGGTAGTAGGTCCACGGTGCCGCCCAGTGGCTCTCAGCGCCGCCGGCAAACCTCGTGTGTTCGATGACGCCCGCCAGGGAGAATCCCGTGGCACCCTCCAACCTCCCGGCAAAAAGCAAATACCACCAGCTCGCAGCCGCTATCGGCAGCACGGCCAGCAACGCGAGCCGGCGAAGCCAGCCGCGCTGTCCATACGAACCCGCGGCCAGCGCCAGCAACGCCGTCAAATAGTAAAACACGGCGGTTTCCTTGGAGAGCAGGGCCAGCCCCAGACTCAAACCCGCGTACGCGATCCGTTGACGGTGAAGCGCCAGGATCGCAAGCAGGCCAAACGTGGAGACGAGATGGTCCGTCTTGATCCACGTGTCGAAAAAGACGGATCCCGGCATCGTGGCGAGCAGGACCAGCGACCACCACGCCGGCGCGACGCCAAGGAGCTGCGCGTTGACCCGATAGAGGAGAAGCAGATTCAAGCAGCCCAGCGCGACGGACAACCACTCCACACGCTCGGCGAATCCGGGCGACGTCGGCAACAACGCGAACGTGAGCAGAGAGTACAGGGGCGGGTGCCGCCAGAACCAGTACGAGAAGAAGTCCCGCCCGCCGGAAACAAAGGACCGCGCCGTGCACAAGGCCATGGCCTCATCCCACAACAACTGGTGCCCTATGTAGCTCGCGCGAAGAAGAATGCCGACCAGAACAACCAGCACCGCCAACACCCCTCCCGCGGCGAGGAGGCGCTGTGTCCCGCCCTTCGGGGCCGTGTGTGACCCGGTTGTTGCGACAGGTTCCCGGCTTTCTTCGCTGGATGGAGCGGGCGTTGTCATGGCTGAACATGGTCCGGTTTGCGGATTATGAAATTCCCGAATCGACCGATGACATGGCAGTCCTCGCGAATGTAGCGAACCAGTGGCTTTTGTTCAAAGTCCACGTACCGTTTCCATCCGCTCACGCCGATTTCGTTCACGATGACGATGGGCCGTTCGGCCCGTTTCATCGCGTCGACGACCTGATCCTGCTGCGCGTCGCTCAGCAGGATCATCCAACCGGTGGTATTGAACTGCGTGGGCGGACGCTTGTCCGCCCAGAAATAGAAACTGTTCAAGCCGGGGTACGTGATGAAGGTGTCGCACGAAGCTTCGATGTAGCTCATGAAGTCACGGTAGAACTTCGCCGTCTCGGGCACCATGCGAAGCCGTTCCGCGCCGCGCAGTCCCGAAGGCTCCAGGCCGGCGTAGTAGCGGCGCCAGGCATGCGGTTTGCACCACACGAGGACGAACGCGGCGAGCAGTGCGGTGATCGCAAACGTGCGCAGCAGAATCGCGGTGCGCGGCGCTGGTTGCGGGAATGGGCGGCCGGCCCACGCCGTCGTCGCGGCCGCGCGCAGCGCGTCGCACAGGCACACGGTGAAGACGATCACGGCGGGCAACGTGGCGATCGCGACCTGCGTGCCCGCCATGGGATAGACCTGCAGCGCCTGCCATGTCGCGGTCAGGGCCAGCACGGCGCGCGGAAACGCTTCCCGGGCGCGCCGCGCCGGATCGCACCCGGTGGGCAGCAGCACCAGCCACGACCAGGGCAGCAGATAGTCAAGTTGTGCCTCGGCCTGGGTGACCAGCGCCACCGATCCGAGCAGACCGTAGATTCCTTTCGCGACGGCGGCGACGCGCAGGGCGGAATCCTCGCGCCAAGCGCGAGACACATAACCTGCGCAGGCCAGTGAAAGCGTCGCGACGGACAGGGATCCGATTGAAACCGGACGCTCGGACCAGAAGACGGAGGGGAACTTCGATGCCGTGAGGAGGAGACTGTCGACCAGCGCATGCACCGTCGTGCCCTGCCCCAGAACGGCGACGAGGATCGCCGCGGACGGCACAACAAAACCAAGACCCGCGAGAATAAAGCTGCTCAACCGGAGTCTGCGTTCACCCGCCGATGCCGCTGCGACGAGGCCCGTCGCGACGACGGCCATCGCGGTCACGACGCAGAAGGTGCGGCACCATGCCTCACCGAGATGGTGCCTCATCAGCAGAAAAGGCAACGCGGCGCTGGTCCCGATGAACAGGCAGACCCACGCGCGGCGCAGCGGGATGTCCCGGGCTTGGAAGACCATGGCCAGGAAAACCGCCACACCGAAGAACAAGCCCGCATTGATCTTGGTAAGAAACAGCGCCGCGCCGACTGCACCGAGCATGACGAAGGTCAACGGCCGGTGCGAGCCTCCGGCCGCCGCGAGCAGGCCGATCGCCAGCAGGAGCGCCACCAGTTCCTGCGGATGGCCGGGCTCGCCGGAGAGCGGAACCAAATGCATCACGGCCTGCATGAACACGAACAGCGCGACCGGGACGGATCGCGTCATGACCCCGCCGGCCCAGCCGAGGATCACGGCCGCGGCAAGCCAGTGGACCACGCACAGCAGGCGCGTCGTGTCGTGGGTCAAGGGCATGGCCGTCAACGTGCGGATGAGCCCGTGGTAGAGGTAGTAGAATGGCCCGTACTGCGTGAACACCGCATCGTAGAGCGGATAGCCCTCGAGATAACCCCGAAGGGAGATCATCAGATAGCCTTCGTCGTCATACGTTTCAAAGCGGCTGAAGATGACGTAGTAGGCGAACGCGCCGGCGACGGCCAGGAAGAGGATGACGGCTGGGGCGAGCAACCAGGGCCATGCGCTGTGCGGCCCGGGTGCGGGACCGGCTTCAGGAGCAGATGTCTGCATGTTGTTCAAGCGTTTCCCGCCGTCTTTTTACACTATCCATCCAGGAAGTGCGTATCGATTTCAGGCAGCGTTCCAATTTGGCGGCGATGTAGCGTTCGCTTACCCGGCTCCCGCCCGGAAGCGAAGAGATCCCAAAGACACTCGGCTTCCCCGGCAACCGGGGTAAGCCGACCCTACATCGCCGCCAAATTGGAACACTACCCGATTTCATGTGCCCTTGACTTCGGCTCGCCCCGCCCTACTGTAATCGCGTTCGTCGCTGGGGGAGCTCGTGATACGAGCTGAGATCCTGCTTGGAGCAGGTAACCCTTCGAACCTGAGAAGGATAATTCCTGCGGAGGGATAGCGGCAACGTTCGACACCCTCCACGGATTCCTTTGTTCACGGCCCCCGCGAATGCAGCAGGAGCACAGTCATGAGCAATGGTTACGGTTCGCACTTCCCGAATTCACGGAAGGTCTACGTCGACGGACCCCAAGCCGGCGTGCGCGTACCGCTCCGTGAGATCGGGCTGAGCCCCACCGAACACGCGCTTGGCGCGCAGCCGAACCGGCCGGTCCGCGTGTACGACACGAGCGGCCCGTGGACCGACCCGGGCGCGAACCCGGACGTGCGCCACGGGTTGCCGCCGATTCGTGCCGCATGGATTGCGGCCCGCTCTGATACGGAACTGTACGAAACGCGCGGCTTCCAGGAAGGCGACGACGGCGTCCGCGGCACGGGACACCGTGACCTGTTTCCGGCACTGTCGCGACAACCTCGTCGCGCGAAGCGCGGCGAGAACGTCACGCAGATGCACTACGCACGGCGCGGCATCATCACGCCGGAAATGGAATTCGTCGCCATCCGCGAGAACCTCGGCCGGCAACAGGCCCTGGAGACCGCCTACCAGAGATCACATCGGACAGGTCCAGCCGGTCAGACCGGTCCGACGAACCTTCTCAACCACCAGCACCCCGGCAAAACCATGGGCGCGAACATTCCACCGTTCATCACACCCGAGTTCGTGCGCCAGGAGATCGCCGCGGGACGCGCCATCATGCCCCTGAACGTGAACCATCCCGAAAGCGAGCCGATGATCATCGGCCGCCATTTCCGCGTGAAGATCAACGCCAACATCGGCAACTCCGCCGTCGCATCGAGCATCGAGGAAGAGGTCGAGAAGATGCGATGGGCCACGCTGTGGGGCGCGGACACGCTGATGGACCTCTCGACTGGTCGGAATATCCACGACACGCGCGAGTGGATCATCCGCAATTGCCCGGTACCGGTCGGCACGGTGCCGATTTACCAGGCGCTGAAGAAAGTCGGCGACCGGCCCGAGGAGCTGACCTGGGAGGTGTACCGCGACACGCTGATCGAGCAGGCCGAACAGGGCGTGGACTACTTCACGATCCACGCCGGCGTGCTGCTGCGCCACATCCCGCTGACCGCGCGCCGCGCAACGGGCATCGTGAGCCGCGGCGGATCGATCCTCGCCAAGTGGTGCATCTCGCATCACCGCGAGAATTTCCTCTACACGCACTTCCGCGAGATCTGCGAGATCATGAAGGCCTACGACGTCGCCTTCTCGCTCGGCGACGGACTCCGCCCCGGCTCGATCGCGGATGCGAACGACGACGCCCAGCTTGGCGAGCTGGAAGCGCTCGGGGAACTGACCAGGGTCGCCTGGGAGCACGACGTGCAGGTCATGATCGAAGGCCCGGGCCACACCCCGATGCAGACCATCCAGGACAACATGGAATGGGAACTCGCCGCCTGCCACGAAGCGCCCTTCTACACGCTCGGCCCGCTGACGACGGACGTCGCGCCCGGCTACGACCACATCACCAGCGCGATCGGCGCGGCGATGATCGGCTGGCACGGTTGCGCCCTGCTCTGCTACGTCACGCCGAAGGAACACCTCGGCCTGCCCAACCGCGACGACGTGAAGGCCGGCGTCATTGCGTACAAGATCGCCGCCCACGCCGCAGACCTCGCCAAGGGATTCCCCGGCGCCCAGGAAAGGGACAACGCGCTGAGCAAGGCCCGGTTCGAGTTCCGCTGGCAGGACCAGTTCAACCTGTCGCTCGATCCCGAAACCGCCCTCGCCCTGCACGACGAGACGCTCCCGAAGGAAGGCGCAAAGACCTCGCACTTCTGCAGCATGTGCGGCCCGCAGTTCTGCTCCATGCGCATCACGGAAGACGTGCGCGCCTTCGCGGAGGCCAAGGGCCTTCGCGAAGAAGATGCGCTTCGCGCGGGGATGGAGGAAAAATCGGCCGAATTCAAGGAGCAGGGCGCTAAGCTCTACCTCTGAACCGGAACAATTTCGTTCTCCGCCACTGGAGGAAACCACGAATGAACACGAAAAAACACCAATTAAGAAATCCGCGGAAGCCTTGGCGAAGGCGGGTCCATTCGTGGTTTCCTTCCAAATGGATCGAGTTGAAGACGTGAGTAACTTATGGCAAGTGTCGGCATAGTCGGAGCCGGATTGATGGGGCGCGTCATGGCGCTCGAACTGCACCGGCGCGGGTGGACGGTGTCGCTGTTCGACCGGGACACCGAGCGTGGTGACAAGAGCTGCGCGTGGACCGGCGCGGGCATGCTTGCGCCCTACTGCGAACTCGAGACCGCCGAGCCCGAAGTCGCGGAACTCGGCATCCGTTCAAGCCGCCGGTGGCCCGCGATCCTTGCGGGCCTCGCCCGCCCCGTCTTCCACCAGCAGGCCGGAAGCCTCGTCGTCGCGCACCCGTCCGACCGCGATGAACTGCTGCGGCTCAAGGGCACCCTTGCCACCAAGGCGAAGGAAAAGGACGCGATGCGCGAGGTTGCGGGGGACGCCCTGGCCGAACTTGAACCCGAGATTGCCGATCGCTTCCGCTGCGGCCTTTTCCTTCCGTACGAAGGCCAGCTCGACAACCGCGAACTGCTGGGCGCGCTGGGCGAAACGATCCGCCGCGCGGGCATCGCCTGGCACTCCGGCGTCGAGGTCCAACGATTGGAAAAAGGGCGCCTCCAAGTGTCCAATGACTGGAAAATGTTCGACTGGATCCTCGACTGCCGCGGGCTCGGCGCGAAAACGGACATCGCGAACCTGCGCGGCATTCGCGGCGAACTCATTTATGTCGAGGCGCCCGATGTGAAACTGAACCGTCCCGTGCGTCTCATGCACCCGCGCTACCCGCTCTACATCGTCCCGCGCCCGAACCATGTGTTCGTGATCGGCGCGACAAAAGTCGAGAGCGAGGACCTGGGCCCCATTACGGTCCGGTCGGCGCTGGAACTCCTGACCGCGGCCTACGCGGTCCATCCCGCATTCGCCGAGGGACGTATCATTGACACATCGGTCAACTGCCGGCCCGCCTTCCCGGACAACAAACCGCGCATCCTGCGCCGCGAGGGCATGCTGGCCGTGAATGGGCTTTACCGGCACGGGTTCCTCGTCGCCCCCGGCCTCGCGGACATGGCCGCCGATGTCATGGAAGGCAAGGACCCGGGTGATCTGGCGCCGCATTTCGTGGAGGCGTGGGCGTGACATTTCGAATAAGGTAGGGCGCGTTCGATGAACGCGCCGATTGTGCTACGGCGGCTTCATCGAAGCCGCCCTACCCGTCCAGACGCGAACGAACAGAGATGAATATCATCGTCAACGGAGAATCAATGTCGCTCGAGCGCGAAATGACAATCGCCGACCTCCTGGAACATCTCGGCCGCACCGGCCAGTCGATCGCCCTTGCGGTGAACATGGAGTTCGTGCCGCACAGCGCTTACGCGAGTGCGCGACTCAAAGACGGCGACGAGATTGAAATAGTTGAACCGAGACAGGGTGGGTGAAGTGTAGCCACGCTTCTATGAAGCGTGCGTTCTCGGACGCGGCTCGCAGAGCCGCGGCTACACCGGAAGGGAATCATGTGGACCTTAGCTGACAAACAACTCAAATGCCGCCTCCTCATGGGGTCGGCGCTCTATTCATCGCCCGATCTGATGCAGCAGTCGGTCCGCGCGTCGGGCTCGGAAGTCGTAACCTGCGCGTTGCGGCGCCAGAACCCGAAGGAAAAATCCGGCGCGCGCTTCTGGGGGCTGATCCAGGAACTCGGCGTGCACGTCCTGCCGAACACGGCGGGCTGCCGCACGGTGAAGGAAGCGGTCACGACGGCGCAAATGGCGCGCGAGCTGTTCAAGACCAACTGGATCAAGCTCGAAGTCATCGGCGACGATTACAACCTCCAGCCCGACCCGATCGGCCTGGTCGAGGCGGCACGGATTCTCGTGGGCGAGGGGTTTGAAGTGCTTCCCTACACCACGGAGGACCTGGTCATCGCGCAGCGGCTCGTCGAGGCGGGTTGCAGGATCGTGATGCCGTGGGCGGCGCCGATCGGCTCGGCGCAAGGCGTCATCAACGAATTCGGCCTGCGCACGTTGCGCGCGCGCCTGCCGGACATCACGCTCATCGTCGATGCCGGCATCGGCAAGCCGTCGCAGGCGGCACGGGTCATGGAAATGGGTTTCGACGGCGCGCTGGTGAACAGCGCCATCGCGCTGGCCAAGGATCCGGCCGGCATGGCCACGGCCTTCGCGCGGGCCATCGCGGCCGGACGGCAAGGCTACGAAGCAGGCCTTCTCCATCCCCGCGAAATGGCCTCGCCCAGCACGCCGACGCTGGGGACGCCGTTCTGGCACGTGGGGAGGCCGGAGTGATGGAGTATTGGAGCAGTGGAGTGATGGGAAGATGACCGACACAATACTCCAACTCTCCAACACTCCAACACTCCGCCGTCCCATCTGCTGGACGATTGCGGGCTCCGACTCCGGCGGCGGCGCGGGCATCCAAGCCGACCTGAAGACGATGAACGCCCTCGGCGTGCACGGGTGTTCCGTGATCACGGCGCTGACGGCCCAGAATACACTCGGCGTCGGGGCGGTGGATCACGTCTCGCCCGGCATGATCGAGGCTCAAATCCTGGCGCTGCAGAAGGACCTGCCTCCGGCGGCGATCAAGACCGGCATGCTCGGCAATGCCGTATCGGTGAAAATCGTTGCGGAGTTTCTCCGGTTGAACGACGCATTTGTTGTCTGCGATCCCGTGATGACCGCCACGCGCGGCGGAGCCCTGCTTGAGCCTGACGCGGCCGCCATGCTCCGCACCGACCTGTTCCCGCACATCAACCTGCTGACGCCGAATCTTCCCGAAACCGAAAACCTGGTGGCACGGGCGGTACGTTTGGAAACCGACGTTGTCCGGGCCGCCGCACAGATCCTGGACACCGGCGTCAAATCCGTGCTGATCAAAGGCGGGCATGCCGGCGCCGACCTTTGCCAGGACTACTGGACCAACGGCAGGGAGTCCGCATGGCTGAGCAGTCGGCGGCAGGATGTCGAGCACACACACGGCGGCGGCTGCGTGCTCTCGTCGGCTATCGCGGCAGGCGTCGCGCTTGGCCTTTCCGAACTCGACGCGATCGTGCTGGCCAAGGCGTATGTGAACCACGGGCTCCGGCACGGGGGCGGCATCGGAAAAGGCCGCGCACCCCTCGCCCACACGGGTTGGCCTGATGATCCCGCGGACATGCCGTGGATCACACGCACGGCGGCTGAGGCAGCGCAGAAACTTGTCTTTCCCGACTGCGGCCCCGAGCCGCTTGGTCTCTATCCCATCGTGGACCGGGCCTCGTGGGTCGAACGGCTCCTGCCGCTCGGGGTTCAAACAATCCAGTTGCGCGTGAAAGACCTGGCCGGCGCGGAACTTGAAGCGGAGGTGACACGCGCCATCGCGGCGGCCGCCAGTTTCAAGGCACGCCTCTTCGTGAACGATTATTGGCAACTGGCGTTGAAACACGGGGCCTACGGGGTGCATCTCGGGCAGGACGATCTGCCGACGGCCGACCTGGGCGCGATTCAGAAGGCGGGATGCCGGCTCGGACTCAGCACGCACGGCTACGCTGAGATTGCGCGGTCGATGGCTGTCACACCGTCCTACATCGCGATCGGAACGGTGTATCCGAGCCCTTCCAAGACCTTTGCCCACGCGACACTCGGGCTCGAGGCCTTCGCGCGGCTGCGCCGGCTCGTCGGCGTGCCGGTGGTCGCCATCGGCGGCATCACGATCGAGCGGGCGCGCGACGTGATCAACGCCGGCGCGGACGGACTGGCGGTGATTTCGGATGTCACGAAGGCCGCAGACATGGACGGGCGGGTGCGGGACTGGTTGGAACTACTTCGGGAGATGGCGATTCGACGATGATGGAACGCCGCCTTTGGCGAGGTGCATCGCATCCCAAACGGATCGCGCGAGGCGCTCAGGGGAGAACGGCTTTCGAATGTACTCTCCCGCACCGAGGGACTGCGCGTGCCGGACGCGATCCGTTTCGGCATAACCGCTGACGATGATGCAAGGCTGCCGTGACCGTACCTCCAACATGTTCCGATAGACATCGAGTCCGTCCACCCCGTCGCCCAGGATCATGTCGAGGATGACCAGGTCGGCCTTGCTCTTCGCCAGGAATTCCACGGCCGCACAGCCATCGGGAACCGTGATCACGCAGTAGCCGAGGTGCGAAAGGATTTTTTCCGTCAGTTCCCGCTGTTCCTTGATGTCGTCCACCACGAGGATCACCTTGTCATCGCGGTAGCGCATGATTTCGCTCTCGGCGGGCTTGACGGTCGCCCTGCAGATCGGGAAATACACACTGAACACCGACCCGCTGCCCGGGGTCGACTGCACATCAATATAGCCCTTCAGGTCCTTCACGACGCCGTACACGACGGCCAATCCGAGGCCCGTGCCGCTGCGCCCCATCTGCTTGCGGGTGTAGAACGGCTCGAAGATGCGCTCGAGGTCGGCAGGCGCGATGCCCACGCCGCTATCGAGCACGCGTACGACCGCGTATTCGCCCTCGGTGATCATGTCGAAACCGCGCTTCGGCAGGTCGATGTACTCGCAGGCCGTCGAGATGGTCAATGTCCCGGGCCCGGTGATGGCCTCAAACGCATTCGTCACCAGATTCATCACGACCTGGCCGAGATGCGGTGCCGAGCCCTGCATCGGCATCATGTCGGGGTCCAGATGCACGTTGACGGCAACCTGGGGGTTGCGCGACTTCTGCTGGACGAAGCTGGCCGATCCGATGTAGGTCTCGACCACGCTGTTCAGGTTCATGGACTCCAGCTTGTAACTGCCCCGGCGGGCCATCGCCAGCAGGTCCTGGATGATCGCGGCGGCGCGCAGGGCCGACTCCTTCATCTCCTTGATGTCGGCAACCAGCGGGCTTTCGGGAGGGAGCCGGTCAAGGACGAGATCCGGGTAACCGACCAGCGGACCGAGGATGTTGTTGAGATCGTGCGCAACGCCGCCGGCAAGGAGGCCGAGGGACTCCATGCGCGCCGCGCGGGCCAGCTTGTCGCGAAGTTCCTGTTCGCGCCGCTCCGCGACGCGGCGGTCGGTGATGTCGTGGAAACTCCACACCCGCCCCACGGTCAGCCCGTCCAGTTTCTGCGGCCCGGAGTAGCGCTCGAACGCGCGCCCGTCCCTGAATTCCAGGAGGTCAAAGCTTTCCGCGTGGTCCTGCGCGTTCACCTCCTTGACCTTCGCCATGAATTCCTGCGGAGCGGCCAGCTGGTCCAGCACATACGCGATCGCCACGTCGGCACGGTTCGATGCGAGGACGTCCGCCGGGATCTTCCACATTTCGACGAAACGCGTGTTGTAGCTGACGATCCTCCCCTGCGTGTCGACGACAAGAATCCCGTCCTCCGTCGCTTCAAGCGTTGCCATCTGGAGCGAAAGCAGGCGGGCCATTTCCGCCTCGGCCTTCCTGCGGTCCTCGGACTCCAGCGCGAGCGAGATGAGTTTCGCGAGCGCACCGGCGAATTCCTGCTCGTCGTACGTCCATTCCCGCGCCACACCCGCGTGCGCGTGGCACAGCACGCCCACGACCCGCCCCCGATGCCGGAACGGCACATCCATCATTGCCCCAATGCCCTGCGGCTTGAGATAGACATCGGCGAATTCCCGTGTCCGGGGATCGACGTGGGCGTCGTGCGCCGCAATCACAAGATGGTCGGACAGCGCCTTGAAATAGCCGGGATAGTCCCTGGCAAGGACACAGAGGCCCGAGTCGCAGGTACCCGTGCTCCGCAGGTAGAGAGTCCGGCAAACGAGCGCCGTGTTGTGCGAATCGTACATCCAGATGCCCACGCGTTCGACGCCGAACATCTCGGCCGCCACGCGCGTGAGTTTCCTGAGCGCGGACTCAATATCCATCGTGTCCAGGGGGGCGAGCTCCAGCATGGCCGCCTGGCAGCGGCGCACGATTTCCGCGCGATCCGTCGTCACCGTATCGCGGTCATACCCGCAATCGAGTTCGTGGTAGGCCCGGTTCACGGACCGGATGAAAGGTTCGAGTGTCCGGGGAATCGCACTGCTGCCGAAGTGCTGCAGCAACTGGTTCCTGAGGATCCTGTGCAGACCATCCGCCACCGTTTACCCCCTCGCCGGAAGGAATTACACCCCTTCCCGCACGCTGCCTTCAGACACCTCTCGCGCCGACAGAACCGACGAGAAGTATTCAAGTGCTCTAGTAGACGATATCAACATATGCAAATGCGTACGTCAGGTTAAGGCAAATTCAGAAATCGGGGCACGGAGCGGCAACCGACAGGAAAGGCGCGGGCAGAAGTGCTTCGTGACCGCACAGTTATCGAAGCTCGGCAAATGCGGCACGGCGGACGGCCACGACGAAGCCCTGGTCGCCTACGGCGCCGCCAAAGGCGGGTAAACGTGGCCCTCCAGCGGACGGTTCTCCCACCGTGGAGCTTCCTGCGCGCCTCGCCGACTTGTCCACCAAGGCCGTACCGGCGACGGTGGAAGCCCGGCGCATGCGGCATGCCGGAATTAACTGTCCAGTTCCTGCCGCACGGCCTTGCCGAGTATGTCCTTGGAATAGGGTTTCTGGAGACAGCACGAGATGCCGAGCTTGCGCGCTTCGACGATCCGGTTGATATCCGCAAAGCCGCTCACCATGATGGCCTTCTGATCCGGACAGAGTTCGACCAGCGCCTTGTACGTTTCAACGCCATCAAACTCGTCGCCGAGCACGAGGTCGATCACAGCAAGATCAACGCTTCGCCGATCGGCACCGTCCAGTGCAGCCTGGAACAGCTCCACCGCCTCCCGGCCGCTCGACGCGGCGATCACGTCGTAGCCGAGGTCTTTAAGAATTTCGATGGCGACGCTGCGCTGGACTTCATAATCGTCGACGACCAGCACGGTTTCCGCTCCCGAGTAGTCTCCGCGCAGATCCAGCGTCTCGAGCGCCGTAGTTTCCGGCAGCGGGAGATAGATCATAAAGGCTGTGCCGGTCCCGTGCGCGGTCTCCACGTCGATGAACCCGCCGTGGTCCGCTACCACGCGGTAGACGAGCGTCAGACCCAGGCCGCTCAGGATGTGACGGCCCATTTTCTTCCGCGTATAGAAAGGCTCGAATATCCGTTCCACGTCTTCCGGGTGCATGCCCGCGCCGCTGTCGCGCACCTTCAGAACTACGTAGTCGCCGGGCTGGCCGGCGCCATACCGTCCCACCGGATGCTTCACGGTGTCTGCCAGGGTCGAGATCTCCACCACCCCGCCGGAAGGCATGGCCTCGAACGCGTTGATGACGAGATTGCCCACGACATTGGCCAGTTGCAGCGAGGAACCGGCGATACGCGGCATGTCGGCGCCCAGGTGAAGCTGAAGCCGTACCCGCGGATGCTTTTCCTGGAGGATCGCGAACGCGTCCGACGCCAGCCAATGCTCCACGACCGTGTTCAGGTTGACGTGTTTCTTCTCAAACTGGCCGCCGCTGCCGATGGTCTGCAGGTCCTGGATTACCGCCGCAGCCTTTTGGCCCGCGCTTTCGATTTCATCGATCAGCTTCTGCGCCATGCCGTCCGCCGGCACTGCCAGCCGGAGCTGCTGCGCGTGCTTCAGGATCGGGCTGAGGATATGGCTCAAGTCGTGTGCCGCGCCGTCGGCCAGCGTGCCCAGGGACACCATCCGCTCCGCGCGGATGAGTTGCTCGTGCATCTCCTTCTTGCGCTGCTCCGTCTTGTGGCGCTCCTGCTGCAACGCCCTGCGCAGGCGCGTGGCGTCGAGCACGGAACGAATCCGGTGCACAACATCCTCCGGCGTGGCGGGCTTCTGGATGTAATCGCTCGCGCCATTGCGCAGCGCGTCGAGCGCGCTGTTGACCGAACCGTGCCCCGTGATCATCACCGCGGCGATGTCCGGCCACTTGACCTGCATCCGGCGCAGCACCTCGACGCCGTCCATGCCGCCCAGCACGATGTCGCACAACATCAAGTCCACCGGGCGCTGCGCGACGAGTTCCAGGGCCTCTTCGCCCGAGGAGGCGGTCTCGACCTCGAAACCTTCGCGCTCGAGATTCATGGCCAGCCCTGAGAGGACGAACTCGTCATCGTCCACCACAAGGATCCGATCCTGTATCTTGTCCAGTACCTGTTGCATAACCCTCTCTCCTTCTTCGCTCTCCCATCGTAATCGTACTCGTACTCGTAATCGTAATCGTAATCGCCCCTCATCGCACCGCGAGGACGATTACGATTTCACTCCCGCTCCAGCCACGGCCAGCGGTATCCGCAGGGTGAACGTCGTGCCCTGCCCCGGCTTGCTGTCGAACGAGATCGCGCCGCCGCACGAGCGGACCAGCGATTCGGCGACGCTCAGGCCCAGTCCGGTTCCCTTGGTTCCTTTCGTGGTGAAAAACGGCGTGAAAATCTTCCCGCGAATGTCCGGACGGATGCCCGCGCCGGTATCGCTGATCCGGATGATCGCGCGGCCTTCCTCCTCGTCGCTGGCGATGGTGATCCTGCCGCCCTGGGGCATCGCATCCTTCGCGTTGATCACCAGGTTCAACAGCACCTGAATCAATTCGCGGCGCGGCATCGCGAGCGTCTTTCCAGGCTGCTTCCTCTCGATGATCAACTTCACCTTGGCGCGCTTGAGCTGCGACTCGAGCAGGCGGGTCACAAAATCGATCGCCTCGTTGGACACACCCAACTCGCCCATCGGGTCCTGGGTACCCAGCGCGAGGAGCCGGCGGACGAGGTTGGCGATCGTCTCGATCCCGCGCTCGACCATATCGAGGCCCTCCCGGCCCTGGAAATCCTTCGGCAGGCCTCGTTTGACGCTGTGCACGTGGCTCAGCATGCCCTGGAGAGGGTTATTGATCTCGTGCGCCATGCCCGCGGCGAACATCCCGAGCGAATTGAGCCGGTCGGCCCGCTCGAGCGACTCGCGTTGCGCGTGTTCGGCTTCGACGCGCTCCGCCTCGGCGCGCTTCCTTGCGACGATGTTGCCGAGCAGCGAACAGAACACCGTGACGATCTCCTGCTTCACCCGGTCGGGCGACGTGCGGCTGATCGCTGCGTCGTTGCAGAACACGCCGATGACTTCGCGACCCGAGGACTGGATCGGCGTGACGGCGATCCAGCCGTACCCGATGCCGACCATCTTTTCGCCATTCCATTCCGAGTACGGCTCTTCGACGATCGTGCTGCGCGGATCGTCCGCGCCCCGCCGGCGCAGCCGCTCATTCCAGACCTCATCCTTCGGAAAACGGCAGTGGCGTTCGTCCGTCGTTTCCCGCTCCAGGCTTGTGCCGTACGTGCCGGCAACATGCCTGTCCATATCGATCCAGATCGAGCATCGTTCCAGGCCCAGCCGCTCGCGCGAGAGTTCGACCGCACGGCGGAAGAGCGTATCGACGTCCGGACAGGCGATCAGTTCATCCGCCATGCTCAGCACCGTGCGCATGCCTTCGACCAGCTCGGCCTGGGCGCTCTCGGCCCTTTTCCGTTCCGTCACATCCTCCATCAGCTCGATGTAATGCGTGATTTGCCCCACTCCGTCGCGGATCGGGGAGATCAACGCCGAACCCCAGTACGTGTCGCCGCCCTTCTTGACGTTCAGGAATTCCCCGCGCCACTCCTCCCCGGACGTGATGGTCTTCCAGAGGTCGCCAAAGTCCTGCTCCGGCGCATGCTGCGATTTGAAGATGTCGGGCTTCTGCCCGATCACCTCCTGGGGCGTAAACCCGGTGACTTCGCAGAACCTCGGATTGACGTAGGTGATGGTGCCATTCGTATCGGTGATCACGACGAGGCTCGGGCTCTGCTCGACCGCGCGGGAAACCTGTCGGAGACGCTCCTCCGTGTTCTTCTGCTGGCTGATATCGCGCGAAAGGCCGAACGTGCCGATGACGCGGCCGCTGACGTCGCAAAGCGGCATCTTGCTGGACGAGACCCACGTCGCGCGGCCATCGGGCCACGTCTCGCGCTCTTCCTTGGCGATCAGGGGGAGCCCCGTGCTGATGATCTGCTGCTCATCATCCCTGGACAGCTGCGCGAACTCCCCGGTGAAGAACTCTGAGGCTGTCTTCCCGACCACGCGGGAGGCATCCTGCAAGCCGAAGGCATCGGCCAGTGCCTTGTTGACCCGCATGTAGTGGCCATCCTTGTCCTTGAAATAGATGTGGTCCGGCGTGTTTTCCATAAGCGCCCGCATGAAGTTGCGCTCCTGGACCAGCTCATCGCTCACGCGCAGGCGCTCCGCGATCTCGCCCATCGTCTGCTGCAACAGCTGGTGGTAGGTCCTTAGCGCCACGTGCGTGATCACGCCGGTCAGGACCGCCGTGAAGAGAATGGTGATCAGGTGGGATTGCCAGAGCGTGACGTCCGGCCAGAGCCACATCTTCCCGATCTCATAGATGGCCATCACGCAGAACGTGACCACCATCGTCCAAACCAGGGCAGCGATCCAGCGCCAGCGGGGATTTCGCCCGCCGAGAAGACCAGCGAGGCGCGTATGCAGGCTGTAGGGCATCAGGTATCGTCCTCGCGTGCCCGCCGGAGCCCTTGCGAAGGCGGGTCCTCGTACTCGATCGCAGGAAACCGGACGGTCGATCGAGGACAATAAACAATCCGGCCCTTGAAGCTACCATCGGACAAAACGAGCAAGAACCATGCCCAAGACGAACCACAGCGGGAGGGAACCGATCAGGACCCAGGTCAGGGAACGCGTCTTTTTCAGGCGGTCCTGCAGTTCGCGGCTTTCCAGCGCGCGCTCCATACGGATTCGGATTTCCTCCATGCGGCACGGCTTGGACAGGAAATCCATGGCGCCACTCTTGACGGCCTCCACGGCATCGGGAATCGACGGATACCCGGTGAGGACCATGACAATCGCCTCGGGGTCCTTGAGCAGGAGCGCGCGGGTCAGCTCGAGCCCGCTCATTTTCGGCATGCGCAGGTCGGTGATGACAACATCGGCACAACCCGCGACATACGCCGTGAGCGCCTCGTGCGGATCGGCATAGCCCTTCGCTTCGTAACCCAGCTCGGAGAGCATGGCGGTCAACACTTCGCGAACGGAATCGTCGTCATCAACCACCCAAACGCGGGATGCCATCGTGTGCTCCTGATTGCTGGACTGAGACTAGCACATCCGCGCGGTCGTGTCCACCGTCGCGGATGGCCAATGTCGCGGATGGGCGCATGGCAGTTCTGCGGGGGTCTTTTCCGTGGAGGCCGGTGAGGCACGGCTACAGGCGGTTCTGATTCCTGTTCGAGCGACGGGCGAAGGCGCTCGGAGGCGGTTTGGCCCTTGTGGTTGGCGTTTGGCTGAAAA
>JAZDKY010000125.1:0-43990 GCA_043802525.1 bacterium | reverse complement strand
CCTTCTGGCGGGGGTGCCACGCGTGCCCTATTACACGAGTGGTCCCGCCAGGAGAGCATCCCTACGCCAACGCACCAGAAAAGGGAGTCTTGCTGCCGGCGCCGCGCCGGCTTAGTTCAACATGCGCTTCCACACGTACTGATACCCCTTCCGCCTCCTGGGTCGGCTTGTGGGGATCGATTGAACACGTTGACGTTCATGAATAAACCGGGTTAGAAATCGGTCGCGACGGAAAGCGTCCCTCACCGGTGAAGCGGATCGATGCCTTGCTGGCGCTTCCGGAACACAGACACATCATGAAGGCTGAGCTACCGATCAACGAAACCGAGCGGATCGAGGCACTGCGTAAATATCGAATTCTCGACACGCTGCCTGAGGCTTCTTACGACGACATCGCCCTGCTCGCCTCGGAGATCTGCGAGACGCCCATCGCCGCCGTGAGCCTGATTGATTCCGACCGGCAGTGGTTCAAATCCATCGTGGGTTTGCAGGTTTCGGAGACGCCGCGGGAGATCGCTTTCTGCGCGCACACCATTCTTCAACCAGAGCTCTTGGTTGTTCCCGATGCACAGGAGGACAAGCGTTTCTCAGATAATCCGCTCGTGATGGGTGTTCCTGGGATACGCTTTTATGCGGGGGCACCGCTGGTCACGCCTGAGGGCCACGCCTTGGGGTCACTCTGCGTGATTGACCGGGTGCGGCGGACGCTTGCCGACGCACAGACGGCCTCGCTTCGTGCCCTGTCACGGCAGGTCATGGCACAATTAGAACTGCGACGGCTCGTCGATTTGCATGAGCGCAACCAGCGGACGATGCAGGAGTATCAGAGGACATTGGAGGCCACGAATGCGCAGTTGAGGACCATGAGCGTCACCGACGATGTCACGGGCTATCACAACACGCGCTACCTCCATCAATACCTCGACCATTGTCTGGACCAGGCCGCTGCCGAGCTGACTAACCTCTCGCTGGTCTTCTTTGACATGGACAGGTTCAAGAACGTGGTGGATACCCATGGGCATTTGCTCGGTGCCAAGGTCTTGAGGGAGGTAGCCCAAGTCATCCATCGGCAGCTCGATGCCCACGATCGCATCGTCCGCTACGGTGGGGACGAGTTCGTGGTGATTCTTCCCGAGCAGAACAAGGACCAGGCCATGTCGAAAACGGAACGCATGCGCGAGGCGGTCAGTATGGGCCTGTTTCTCCAGGAGGAAGGGATTTGCCTGAGACTTACGGCTTCCTTCGGCATGGCCACCTTCCCCAGTGACGCCCGGGACAAAAAGCAGTTGTTGTTGGCAGCGGACCAGTGTCTGTTTCGGAGCAAGAGAGAGGGTAAGAACCGAATTTCGGCCTAGCGCGTTTTGCTGAAGACCCCCGCGGCCTTGTGCCGCGGGTGAATCAGTTTGGCGGCTGCAGACCGAAAGTTTTTCAACAGCCTCTTACGATGTGACCCTTGAGCGGGGCTCACGGGCGGTAATTGTGGATGCGGTAGAACCTCTGGTCAGTCGCGATGGGGTCAACCACCTTCATCAAGGAACCGGTCGCTCCGGCATTGGTGACGGTGGTCCAGGTGCCGAAAAGCGATTCGGCGAACTCGGTGCAGTACCAGCTCCCCGACGCACACTGGACGGTCAGCTCGACACCGTTGCCGGGGCATGCAATGTCCACGTCCACCATCCATAGCTTCCAGGACGTGGCCTCGGGGGTGTTGCCGTACCGGCCCAAGTCGATGCAGCTGCCGTCCGGTTCGGGCTCGTTGGCATACGGCCGGTTCGAGTCGCCCGCATCGATACCGGGGGATTCGCGGAGCAGATGGTAGTCCCCGTTCGGGGCGTCTGCGAACAGGGGGTTCGTGTTGATGTTGCCCGTGCCGATGCCCGGATGCGCGCTGTTGATGTCGGTGTAGTCCACCCGGATCTCGCCGCCGAGTTCCTGCGCGATCACGAACTCGTTGTCCCAGACGATCGAGTTGTACAGCTCAAGCCTGGAGTTGCCGGCGGCGACCACGTTCGAGGCGTTCTGGCGGAACGTGCAGTTCTCGAAGAGCGTGTGCCCCGTGCCCTCGGTCCTGATATCCCCGATGTTGTCGCAGAACAGGGCGTTGAGGAACTTAAGGGTCGTGTTGCTCGCCGAGCCGCCCGCCGCGTTGTGGACCAGCGTGGACGCCTGGTTGCCGCGGAATTCCAGGTCCCGGGTGGGGAAATGCTGTTCGTCGTCGGTGAAGTAGAAGAGCGTGCCGATGTCCGTGTTGTTCGTGAAGCGGCCGGAACTGAACCACTGCCACGGGCTGGTGAACATGTCCACCAGCCCGTGCTGGATATGGAGCAGGCAGGTGTTCGAGGCGTTGTTCACAAAGTCGACATTCCACATGTAGAGACACGAGCTGGGCGAGTCGTTCGTCTCCGCCAGCAGGAGGACGGTGCTGTTGTCCCGGTTTGCCGAAAACTCCACGTTGCGCAGCCCCACATTGCCTCCGCGGGTCAGGGAGAGCGTACGACCCGTCCGGTTGCTCCCGGTGTGGCGAAGGACGAAGTTCTCGATGAACCCGCTTCCGTCGAAGCTGACCAGATCGCCCGTGTCGTTGGTCAGAATGAGGACCGGGCGGTTGGTCTCCGATTCGCCCATGAGCCGGATGCCGCCTTCCATTGGAACCGGGAACTGGATGCGTTCCCGGTACTCCCCGCCCGCGACGATCACCGCCGCGGTCACCAGCACGGCAGCGTCGAGGCCCTGCTGGACCGTCGGGTAGTCGTTGGTCACGCGGATGGCTCCGGAAAGATCATAGTAGTAGGCGCCTATGTCGGCACGGGTGCCATCGGGGTCGGGCGGGCTCGCGGGGTCGCCCGCATTGATGCACATGGACAGCAAGGTCGGCGTCCGCCCATCGAAACCCACGAACTCGCCGCCCCAGACGGTCCCGACTCCGTAGGTGTGGTGGATCGGCACGCCGGGCGTGGAACCCCACCCCATGTTGGTGTTGACGGGAGAGATGCAGGTGTAGCTGACGTCCATGCCCGTCAGGTCGCCGGGCTCTCCGTAGTTCCCCATGACCCATGCCGTGAGGAGGCAGTTCTTCATCGTGCCTTCGAGCGGCTCGGGGAAGATGTACTGACCCGGCATGGCGACGCCGAGCGAGAACGTGCAGTTGATGAAGCTGACGACGGGGCGGTTGCTCCCGGCAATCGGCGTCACGAAGTAGCAGTACCGGAAATCGGCGGAGCACGGCATCAGGTCGGTCATGTGGATCTCGATCGGGACCGCCCCTCCCAGCGGGCTGCTGAACATGATCTGGTTCGTCACGCTCCCCAGGGCCAGGAGCTTCCCTCCGGGCTGAACAACGATCTTCCATTCGCCCCCGTACTCCCAGTCCGTGAACAGCGTCACCCCGGGCTCCAGCCGTACTGTTTCGCCATCGCCCACGACGAGGTCTTCGATGAGCACATAGGCACCCGCGGGCAACACGTTGGTCGTGCCCTCCGGCACGAAATCGTCGTCGGTGAGAAGGTTCTTGTCGGTGATGATCAGCATCGCGGACATGCTCTTGATCTGGAAGTCGTTCGTCGCGTCCCGGACATCCCAGGCGAGGTTGTACGTGCCTGCCGCCAGATTGGTGACGTCCAGAAAGCTCAACTCCACATCGACGGATGCATTGCTGGCGAGGCAGGAGAAGGCGTAGTGGTTCGAAAACGTGCCCGACGAGCTGATGTTCGTGATGACCCAAGGGCAGTTGTTGAAGGAGTTGATTCTGAAAACGGCGCTCTCGACGTACCCGGTGCCGTCCTCGATGTTGTAGCTCCTGGTGAAGGAGTTGGGAGGCGGCGTCGTGATCCGCAGCTTCGCGTGGAACTGGGTGCTCACGATCTTGAACCGCGGGTCACCGATGAGCGTGTAGTCGCTGTGCACGCCGTCGGCCAGCATCATGTCGCCCACGCAGGGTTCCGGCGCGGTGCCGCGGACGAAGTACGTTTCGAAGAAGGTCTTGTCGAACGAGTTGGCGTAGACATCCCTCACGGTACCGATGTAGGCCGCGTTGCCGTAGCGCGCGTTCTGGTACACCTCCGCGGGATGCTCGTCCCACTCGATCACGGCGCCGCTGCAGCCGAAGTTGATTCCAAAGGGCTGGATGTTGGTATTGTTCGGCGTGTACCAGGAGGGTCCCCAGTGGGGATAGAGGTAATAGCCGTGCCCGCGCGCCCAGATGATGGTGTGACTGTCCATCGCGGGAAACATGTTGATCGGCGGGGCGCTGTAAAGGGTGCTGTTGGTGTCCACGGCCATGTAGGGAAGGAAGAGGTTCGTGTACTGGACCAGGGTCGGACCGTACTCGTCGGCGCGCGGAATGAGCAGCACCTTGTCCGTGCCGCTCGCAACGGGGTTCGTGGACTTGGCGATGCAGTACGCGATCTCCTGCGGCGTCTCGACCGAGAAGCGGCCTACGGGGATTTGCGCGCCGCTGTAGGATGTGTCGGCACTGCCCCAGTAGGTCGTGACGACATCAACATCCCCTCCCAGCAGCACGTAGTCGCACCCGTTGGGGTAGAGATTGTCCATGACGTAGGACCGGATCGACTGGTGTGCCGGGTTGGTGGCGGGGTACAGCGCGAAGATATCCTCAAGCGTGTCGATGCGCGCGTGGTGATCCGCATCGTAGGAGTGGTACGCCCGCAGCGGTTCGAAGTTGGTGGCCAGGGCCGAGGAGGTAATGATGATGTAGTAGTTCGTTCCCGGCCCTCCACCTCCCCCACCGTAGCCGCCCGCGGCGAGCGGGAGCTCCTTCCAATAGTCGTCAACGGCCCCGCCGTTGACGACCATGCGCCGCACGATTTCCCGGTCCCGGTCCGAGTCCCGCACGCCGCAGGCCGCCTCGCTACCGTCCGCAGGCTCCAGGTGGATGGTCAGCTCGAGATGCCGGCTCAGCTGAAGCACGCCCCGGACCGGGTTGTACCGGAACGGCGTGAAGCTCAGATCGAGGATGGTGTAGCCCCGGAAATTCCTCGCACGGAAAGCCACCGGCTCCCCGGGATAGAAGCTGTCCGCGAGGTAGATGCCTGCATCCTCGGAGTTGTTGTCCGCCCACGCCTGCGCCTGCGCGGGATCGGTCATGTCATAGCCATCGTACGGCTGGTTGATGAAGGCCAGCGGCCGGTCCAACGTGAACGGTGCGGCAGCCTGCGCCTCGGTGATGACCACTCGCGAGGGCCTTGTCGACGGCGGCAGGAGCACCTTGCAGTTCACGAACGGGAGCGCGGGCGCGCCGAAGCGGCTGTAGTCGGGGTCCGCGCCGTCGAGCCGCGGCGCGGGCATCGTTTCCTCCCGGCCGAAGCGGATCACGGGCTGTTCGACAATCTCGGTGTGGCCGGCCCAGAAGGAAAGTCGCATCGTGTCAGGCGCGCCCCGCTCAACCTGAACGTCGGCCCGTGCACCGACGAGCGGAAGCACGAGGCAGACGAAAACGAGACTGCGACTCAATCGATTCATATAGGGATAGAAACATACCCGTCACGGCCCCGCATGTAAGAATGAACACGAACTTCTTTGACGGGTAATTCCGGATGTAGTCTGATTCGCGAACATCTTTATCCGGGAGGGAACACATCATGAAGCGATTGGCTTTGGCTCTTTTCACCGCATGCTGCCTGGCTTCCTCGGCGGAGCAGTCGGCGCTGAAACCAGGTGAGTTTGTCTTTTCCGTGGACGACGGCATGTACCGCCTCGAAGCCCATGAGGCGGGGGTCAACGATGTGCTCAAGGGCATTTCGGAAAAGGCCGGCATCCCCGTTTGCCTTGATCCCGATGAAAAGACGACGATCACCGCGAATACTCGTCAGAAAAGCATCGAGAAGCTGATGGACTCGCTTTCCCAAAGCCACGCCATCGTCTACGTCAAGGACCCGGCCACCCGGCAATACCGCATAGAGCGCATTGTCTCCACACGGCAACAGTCGGTGTGCGAAATGGAGGAGGACGAACTCGAGCGAACGCGGGTCATGCAGGCGATCCTGAATGCGGCCCGCGGCGTCCGAACCTATAGCATGAACATGCGCAGTTCCGGCCTCATGGCCGGACAACAGGGGGACATGACAGGAACGGTCCTGGCGCTGGGCGATAAGATGTGGGCTTCGATGTCCATCGTCATGACCAATCGGACCAAGCAGATGACCATGTTCTCCGACGGAAAGAAATTCATCGTCTATTCACCGGACGAAGCGTACGCCAGTTCGATCGATATCGAGCAAGTGCGCGAAGAAATGGGCGATGAGTTTGCGCGGCGTCTTGCCAGCAAGAACTATGATCCGTTTGAAGGCTTGAAGGAGGATTCGATCCAATACATGGGTCTGGAGTCGCTGGACGGACAATCCATGTACGTACTGAGCGGCGAAGTCGAAGGCGCCGCGGAACTGCGCAAGCGGCTGTCTTCGACGGAAGGGTGTGAGCGTCTGGCCAAGACGGTCGCAGATTCCGTCCCGATGACGGCCGACGCGAGCGAAACCGAAAAAGAGGCGACGGCCACGGAGATTGCAGAGGCCATGCAAGCGGCGGACATAGGCCAGCATATACCCGCCACGACCACGATCTGGATTTCGCCGACGGACGGGCTGCCCCGCAAAACGGTATCCTGTAACGAAGCCGGTCAAGAGATGACCACGATGGAAATGACCGACGTGGTCCTGAATCCGGCCGTGGACGAGCGCAAGTTTACCTACCAACTGCCCCCCGACGTGGTCGTCATGGATCAAACCAAGATGATCATCGAAATGCAGAAAATGATGAAATCCGATTCCCCTTGAAGCTTCAAGCCAGGCTTGATGTTTCTCACCTGAACCATCCGGCCACGGCCGGGGGCCCTACCAACCCGATTTTCAACCACGGAACATACGGAAATCTCAGCACGGAGACACGAGAGGCGACGGAGAAGGATTCAACAGGAAGGCACGGAAAGGGATGCCGGGGCGACGTTCCGTGTAGTCCGTGCATATTCCGTGGTTCCCTCGATTGAACAGGCTCGGCTTGGCGGTCACGTTTCAGACCTGCTACTCCTCCACAGGTGGAACATACGGCTTGTAAAATCTGGCCTCGCGGCCGGACAACTGCCCGTGTTCGATCAGCGAACGGATCGCCGGAATATTCGCCTCGCGGCCCGTCGTCACCACCACACCCACCCCACCGGACTGCGCCGCAAGGCCCCGGCCCACGTCCACCGCCCGGTATCCGAAAACAGCGGCGGCTAGAGCCACAGCGGCCAGGTAGGCAACCACAACACGCTCGCGGCTCGGCGACACCTCCCCTGCGTCCAACCGCGCCGGCTGAACCCGGCACCGGTCGCAGCGCAGACAGTCGAGGTCGCGCGAGGTTTGCACACCCATCTCACAGATCACAGAACTGCGGCTGCACCGGCGGCCAGCGCCGCGCCAGCGGCCGCACGGCGCCAACCACGGACAGAAATGCTCCGGCGGGACACAGGTTCCGGCACCAGAATCTCCGCGACACGAGCGACAACACCAGCAGCCCCCCAACCCACCATCCGGGGCTGAGCAGTCGGTCAGCCGTGAACACGGAGACCAGCGGGTCGGCCCCCGCGACCTCGCGTTGGAGTCCCGCGCCGAACCAGACCAGCATCGCGAACAGGATCGCGAACTTCACCGCCCGCGCATACCGCCACGCGGGCTTGCAGGGATCGACGCGCCATGCGCGGGGCCACAGATCACCCGCCAGTTCCTGCAGCGCGCCGAAGGGGCAGACGTAGCCGCAGTACACGTTGCCGAACAGGAAGACGACAAGCGGCACGACCACCACCATCATGAACGGAAGCGTGAGGCCCGGCTCGGGCCACGCGAACGACACCAGAGCGAGGACCTGGTCCATCGCATACTGCGCATTGAGATGCAGACCTGCCACGACCAGCGCCGTCAGCAGGATAATGCGCCGCAACCCGCGCGATGGCCGAACGTGCGCGACAAGCGCAACGAGGACCAGCACGAGCACGGCCACCGCTCCGCGCTCCACGCGCAGCCCGGGCCCCGCCGCGACCTGCTCCGGACCCGGACCCCGCTTCAGCGCCACGGCCGCGAAACCGCGCCCCGATTGCTGCAGTGAACGGAGCACCGCCTCCGAGGTGAACGTCGCCCCGGACACGCCGTCGACCCGCCCGACCCATTCGTCATCGAACGCATTCCGCCCCCGCAACGTCTTCATCCACGGCACAACGCGCGCGAGGTACGACGGCGTTTCCCGCGACTCGATCACGCGCAGGTCGAGGACCTTGCCATCCGGTTCCGTCATCACGGCAAGAACAAGCCGACCTCCATACCCGCGAGCACCGCCCCCAAAACGGGCGGAGGAAAGCACATACCCGCGGGCCGCGCCATCGGGATCGACTACGGCGTAGTAGTCCGGCTGCTCTGGCCGGCTTTCGGGCATGGCGACGAGTCGAAGGGTGTTCGTGCCGATCATCGCCCGCGCCGCGCGGAGCAGCGGCGCGCCGGATTTGAAGACGGGCGTGTTGTGCAGCAGCATCGAACCGGCAAGCCACGCGAGCGCGAGGCCGGCCAGCGCGTAGCCGGCCGGATGCCGCCAGCGGTCGAAGAGGTCCTCCTGCTGCACAGGCTCGGCACTCACAACGTGGAACGGAACGCCACCTCGGTCCTGGAGGGGCACGCTCCCGCATGCCCGTGGGCAGCCGGGAGGCTGCCCCTTCTGCGCTTGTTCAGGAATGGGAGGACGACAACGGACAAACGAGACGACGTTGCTGAGCACAGTGAAGGCCAGCACCGCCAGCGTTGCAACAGTGCCCAACGCGGGCACGAGGACCAATGCCGCTACGACGCCGCCCGCCGCGCCACCGAGATTGTCGAACGCGACAAACGCGGCGCCGCTCGATGCGTCGTCGAACCGGCGGCGAAGCCGGATCGCCGCGACGGGGACATACGCCCCGGTGCACGCGCCGCATGCAAGGAACAGGGCGTGGAAAGCGGGCGCGGAAAGCGGGCCCCGGTGCGCCGCGAGCGCGGCGAGCAGTGCGACATGCAGGGCCATCGCCGCCGCAAGCCACCTCCCCGCGCGGTCCGGCCTTCGATCGAGGGCGAAGCGACTCGACACGCTGCCCGCGTAGAGTCCGAGCATGAACAGCGCGGATAACAAGCCCGCCTGCACCGCAAGGGACCCGAACCGGGCTTGAAACAGGAACATGAGCAGCACCGCCGACGCCATGCCGACAAACCCGGTGGAAAAAACAAGGTACGCGCCGTCGAACACACGCCCGCCACCGTCGCGGACATGCTTCCGCACAAAGATCGCGCGCAACACGACAAAGAACCCGAGCGCGATGGCTGTGACGCGGAGTCCGACCAGCGCGAACGCCTGGATCGCCCGACGTTGGCCCTCGCCGCCGCCGGCCTGCTTTGCGGCCAGCAGCAGGCCGTTCAACATCGCGCGCGGTTTTTCATCGGTCGTCACCAGCAGCTCACGCGGCGTCACCGCGACGGTCCTGCGATACACCGCGGACTGGAAGGCGATCCGGTCGCGCGGATACAGCGTGCGAAGCCCTTCCGCCGGGTAGATGCGATTCGAGCCCGGCGCGCCCTCAAAGCGGCGGATCAACGTGTCCGGGTCGTCGGCGATGTCCAGTGTATCCGAGGCCAGAAGCCACGTGTCGTCGCCCGGCTTGAGCCCGACGTGCGCGAAGTGCTCCTGCAGACCGAGCCAGGCCGAGGCGCCGAGGTAGGCGAGGTCACCGCCCAGGAAATTTTCGCCGCCGGAGACCCGGACGCCGACAAGACCGTCCGGGGCGAGACGTCGTTTGAGCGCGGCAAAGAAATCGCCCGTAAAATACCGGTTCAGCACCAGCGTCGTCGCATCGGGCAATTTCACGACCACGAGATCGTACGTGGCCCCCTCGCCCGCCAGCGCATCGCGCGCGTCGATCGCGGGCGCATCGAATCGCCTGTTGTCGATCCGCAGCCGGCCCGGCAATGCGGCGAGCATAAACGGAGGGTACGCGGGATCGGTGTGCAGCCAGGTCACGTGTTCGATCTGGGGCAGATCGAGGAAGCGGGCGCAGACCGCGTACGCGCCCGGGCCGATGACCAGCACGCGCCGCGCGTCCGGCTTCTGCGCGAGATGCAACGCAACGATTTCCGAAGCGCGCTCGAGTTCAGGCACGGTCTCGGCGATCGACCGGCCCGCGATTACATTGAACTGCTCGCCGTAGCTCCCGAAGAGGTACTCGCCCTGCGGCGTGGCAAAATGTCCCGCGTAGCTGCCACCCGGAAGCAGGCGCTGCCAAAGGCCCGCGCGAACGCGGTCCGCGACGCGCTCGTCGACGCCCCGCACCATGCCGACGCCGAGGACCAGCGCCGCGGCCACGGTGGCGGCAGCCATCGCGCGCTTGCCGGTGCGGCCCAGATCGACCGCCGCGGCGATGAGGAGCAGGACCGTTGCTCCCGCAAGCCCGCGCACGACGGAACAACCCGCAGCGAGCGTCGCGGTGCCGGCGAGTCCGCCCGCGAAACTTCCGAGTGATTCCACGGCATAGACATATGCGAGCGGAAGACGCCGCTCCTGCGCGATCCATGAGCAGGCCCGCGTGAACAAGAGGCCGGTCAGGAAACTCACCGGCGCGTTCGCCAGGAGCGACACGGGGACGACCTGGGCAAGCGGGAAGAACTCGTAGGACGGGATACCGGCGATATCGCGCGCGCCGGAAATCAGGATGTACTGGATCGCAAAAGCGGGCACGTAGAGCAGCGGCAACAGCGCGATCCGCGCGCCGACCCGGTCCAGCCACGTGAGCCGCGTACCCACGAGCGCCCCGGCGCAGAGCCAGAGCAGCCACGATCCGAAGAAACAGCCGACGGCGAATTCGTGCCCTTCGAAAACGGTAAGGTAGCTGCGGAACAGGAGCGCCTGCGCGAACAGCGGAAACGCGCCGAACCCGAAGACGAGCGCGGCGCCCGCCCACCGATCCCACGTGGACCGGTCGTTCAACGCTCGTTCTCTCCGAACACGATCGCCTGGAAGACCTCGAAGCGCGTCCCCTCCTTCCATGCGCCCGGCGGGAGTCCGGCCTTGGCCGCAAGATGGCTCAAGGTCTCTTCAACGCCCCAGCCCTGCTCCGTGGCGACCTGCGGCAGGAACACCGCGGACGCGCCGCCTTTGTAGAGGACGATCCCGTCGCGCCCGATGACAATGTCACGGTACGAATCGATCGCATGCGGCGGCAGCAGTGCAGAGATCTCGATCGATAGTCCGGCACACTCCTCCTTCGTCACCGGCTTGAATCGCGAGTCGTTGACGGCGGCATCGACCGCGTGCTCGATCACCGCCTGGTAGACGGGCCGGCGCGGGCGGATCTCGCCGATGCATCCGCGCAGGTCGTGATTCTTCGTCAGTGTGACAAACGCGCCCATGACCTGTTCCATGCCGGGGCGGATCGCAAGGCCGAGGTCCGACGGCTCGGGCAGCCGGCCATGCGCGAAATAGTAGTCGAGCGTCCCGCGCGCGAGTTTCAGCAGCGCGGCCCGGTCCTCCTCGTCGAGCGAAGCTTGCGCGGCGGGTGCCTCCCATGCGCCCTCAAAAGCCGCGGCCATGTAGCTCACGGAGTTCTGGAAATCGCCGGTCATCCGTCCCGACGTGTCGTACTTCAACAGGTGCGCTTTTGCCCCTTCCGGCAGCATCGCGAGGAGGACGGAAATGGGATCGCGCCCGCAGACGGTGGCGCCCGTCCGGTCGCAATAGGCCTGCAACCCGCCTGCGTCCTTCTTCTCGATCTGCGCGATGGCCCCGAGGTCGAGCGTGCGCAGGTTGTTCTCCACATCCTCGGTGAACGGGACGAAGTCATAGTTCGGACCGTAGTGCGTGAAATCGGAACTGGCGATGACGAGGGTGCGCTCGTCGAGCGCGCCGCGCAGCGTGGCGGCAATGGCGCGCACGCCCTCGGCGTCGAGCTGGCCCACAGTGACCGGCACGATGGGCGTTCCGGGCAACACCTGCTGGATGAACGGAATCTGGATCTCGACGCTGTGCTCGCCCGTACTCGCAGCGGGGATGTCCTTGAACGCGGCGCTGGCGCGCAGCTTTGCGACAAACGCCACGTCGATCGCGACGCGGCCGAGCGGCGTTTCGTAGAAGGCGGCGGACGGGATGCTGACGATGTTCCGCATGGCGACGGAATGGGATGGCCCAAGGACGACGACGCGGCTGAACGACCGCCCCTTCAACTGCCGGTACGCAAAGCCCGCGACACCTCCGGAATAGCGGTATCCCGCGTGCGGCACGATCAGCGCGCAGACGCCGGGCAGCGCCGCGTCCTCCGCACCGTCCAGGTAGGACGCGAGGTCGCGACGCAGCACCTCCGGGTCGCCCGGGTACCACGAGCCCGCGATCGGCGAGCGGATCACGCGGCCGCCGGTTTCCGGCGCGGGCTCCTGGGCGCACGAGACAGCCACCATGGTGGCACAACATACAATGATCAGGTTCGTTTTCATCTGTCGTCTATCCTCTCTGCCGTGGGGCCCTTTGAACGGTCTTTACCCATGGGTAGGGCGGCTTCGACTTGCCCGCCTGAGGCGGGCAAGCCGCCGCCGGTCCTGCGTCTGTCAACGGCGGCGCGTTCGGCGAACGCGCCCTACCAATCGCAAAGACATTCAAAGTGGCTCCGCCTTCATCCTATCCAGCGTCCGGGCTTTCGCACATCGTCAAGATCGAGTCGCGTTATGGGGCCCGGGTAGTTCCGTCCGCGCTGGGCACGGAGCCAGCGCACCGGGGCAGTCTCGCGCAGGAGCGCCCAGCCCGCGACGACCGCGCCGGCGATGGCCGCGACGGTGAGGCCGAGAAAACGGCGTCGGTTCAGATCCATCGGCCCGGAATCTCCTTTCCGCACGAGGGACAATGGCCGTCCTTGAGCGTACACTCGATCACCGAAAAGCCCGTGCGCCGGATCACCCTTTGTTTGCAGCCGGGGCATACCGTGTCTTCAGCGCCTTCCTGCAGGATGTTGCCGAGATAGACGTAGTTCAGGCCTTCGGCCACGGCGATGTCGCGCGCGCGGTTCAGCGTCTCCGCCGGTGTCGGCGGCAGGTGGTTCAATCGGTACTGAGGGTGGAATCGCGAGAAATGGATCGGCACATCGGGACCGAGGTTGGACCGGACCCACCGGCAGAGCGCGGTCAGGTCCGCGTCGCGGTCGTTCAGGGTCGGGATGATGAGATGGATGACCTCGATCCAGAGCCCCATGTCGCGCGCGAGTTCGAGCGTATCCAGCACGGGCTTCAGCGTGGCGGAGCAGACGTCGCGGTAGAATTTCTCCGACATCGCCTTCAAGTCGATGCGCGCGACGTCGACGTGGGCGAACAGGTCGCGCGCCGGATTGCGGCTGATATAACCGGCGGTGACGAGGATGTTGCGGAGCCCTGCCTCGCGGACGCGGACACAGGTATCGAACGTGTACTCGTAGAACACGACCGGGTCGGAATAGGTGTAGGAGACGGAGCGGCAGTTCGTGCGCTGCGCCAGACGGGGAATCTGTTCCGGCGGCAGCGGCGACGCGGCGACGACGTCGGGATTCTGCTGGGAGATTTCCCAGTTCTGGCAGTTCTTGCAGTGCAGGTTGCATCCGGCCGTCGCGAGGGAAAACGTGCCGGTCCCGGGGAGGAAATGGAAGACGGGTTTTTTCTCGACGGGGTCTACATGCACGGAGCACGGGAAGCCGTACGTGACGGCGACAAGGCGCCCGTCGAGGTTCACCCGGATGCGACAGTCGCCGCTCTGCCCGGGTCCGATGACGCACTCGCGCGGACACAATTCACACTGGAGCGTCGTGCTCATAGCGCTGACGTCCGCGAAGGAAGCGCGGGCCGCAAGAGCAAGATAGCACGCAATGACCCGCCAAGGAAGGATCGTGATGTAGCCGGTTTTGAATGTCGTCCCGGGTGTCCGCCGCCCGTTCCGAGCATCGTCGAGGGGCGGCGCGCGGGGACCGCACGCCCTACCATTTCGTGAAACGAAGGGTCTGCGACTGCGTTCTCTCGGCTTCCCCGCAAGGCGGGGTAAGCCGACGCTACATCCGAACCCGTACCTGCAGGAAGTCCGGCTCAGCCGTAGTACTTCTCGACCAGCGGACGGACCATGTCCTGTTCCACCTTCACGATCTTCATCTCGCGCTCGACACTTTCGGGCGAGTCGGAGGCGTGGGCGGCGTTGACCATGATGTTCTGGCCGAATTCCTTGCGGACCGAGCCGGGCTCGGCCTTGCTGGGATCGGTCGGGCCGAGAATTTTGCGGATTTTGTCGACCGCCTTGAGACCCGCGTAGATGAGGATGAGGCAGCGTTCCTTGCCGGGTTGCTTCTTGTCCTCGTCGGAGAGCGACGGCGGCCAGTAGCCGGTCATGAACTGGACGATCTGGAAGAACTGCTGGTCACCGTAGATCGGGCCCAGCACCTCGCCGAGTTGCGCCTTGGCGTCGTCCGGGACGTCGAACCCGAACTCGGTCGCAGCGGCCTTGGCGGCGCGCTCGGCGACGTGGCCCTTGAGCTTCGAGCGCAGGATGTTGCGAACCGGTCCGTAGAATTCCTCGGCGTCGGCAACGCTCATGCAGTGAACCTTGACGCCGACGATGCGGAGGCCCGAGGCGGAAAAGATGTCGATGATGTTCCCGGGCCGCTGGCTCGGGAACCGGAAGTTGTCGGGCTTGATGATGACGAGCGTCTTCTGGACCTGCTGGCCGGACTCGACGTCGGCGGCGGCGGCGACGATGCCACCGCAGGTCTCGCTGTACGCGGCCCAGAGTTTCAGGACCTTGGCGACGGTGTCCTTGGTGCGGCCAATCATCACCGCAGGCTCGACGTATCGCACGCTGCCCTTGTCGTCGACGATATAATCACCGTACGTGTCGCGGACCGTCTCGCCGGAACCATCCTCGGGCCGGAGCGGGCCGACCGCAGCCTTAACCTTGTTGATCGCGTCGTCGCCCTCGAAGAGCAGCATGAGTGCACGGCGCGGGCGGCCGGTTTTCGGATCGGGCGTGTAGTTGGCCTCGACGTAGTCGGCGAGGACCTTGCGTTCCTCCGTATCCACGTCATCGACCGTGCGGACGAGGTCGGCAAATTTCTTCGCCAGCTCCGCGCTGGGCGCAAACATCCGGGCCGCGACCATGTCGAGCCCCGTCCGGCTCGTAATGCGACCGATGACGCCGCCGGTACGGGATTTCGAGATGGTGTGCGGATTGATCAGGGCAAATGCGAGTTCCTTAGCCATTGAAGCCTCCAAGAAGGTGTAGCCCGGAGAGGGTAAGGAGTGCGCGGTAGAATGCAAGACGAATGGTTAATGGTTGATGGGTAATGGGTAACGGAGCCGGTGCAGTTGCACGAGCAGCAGGACCGCGCCGAAGAAAAGGTAGGATTGCAGGAAATTCCAAGGCGTGCCGGCAAACCGGTCGACGGTCTGGAAGAAATGGGCGGAGACGAAGAACGAGGCGGCCAGCAGGGCGATGCCCCACCCCCACCGGTCCGCGCGTGCGAGGGTGACCGGGAGCGCGACGCAGAACATCGTCACCATGACGCCATAGTGGTGCTCCCACGCGATCGGCGACGCGATGGTGAAGGACAGGACCGCGGTGAGGAGATCGATGGCGCCCGACCTCGCGTCCCCTTCCGCGACCGGGCGCGGCCAGAGCGCCGCGGCAATGAGCGCGAGCGAGGAGACGGTCGTGCCGATGTGGACCCAGACGTTGTACGGCGCGAAGCCGTGCGCGTCCCACACCATGCTCTCACCGTTGCCGAGCAGGCGGTTGAGCAGTCCGTTGACCGACTGGTTCGGAAAATAAACCTCGCCGTGCCGGGCCATGTACAAAAGCACGCGGAGGTAGTCGACGTGGTTTGCCCAGCCGTAGAGTCCGATCGACAGCGCGAGGCCGAGACCGACTGTGACAGCCCACGCGGCGGCGAATCCCCAGCGCCGCCGCAACAGTGCCCAAACCAGAAGCAGGCTGAGTTGCGGCTTGATCAAGGCCATGAGCCCCGCGGCGACGCCCGCGCCGCGCCCGTGGCCGTGCAGGCACAGCCACGCCATGAGCGCGACGAGGCACGTGATCCATGTCTGGATCTGGCCGAGGCAGTACGAACGCAGCACGGGATAGAACGTCAGTGTGAACACGGCCGCGAGCGCTGCCCCGAGCACCCGTTGCGAGCGGCGCTCCTCTTGCGCGAGGCGGAAATACACGAGCGCGTTGAGGAATGCCGTTGCCCAGACGACGAACCAGGAGATCGCGTTCAGCCCGTTCTCGCGGGCGAGGTCCTTGTCGATTCGGCGCAGCCCGTCGATGACGAGGAGGCTGGTCGGCGGATACTGGAATTTGACCTTCCGCTCGAAGAAAATCCTGTCGTACAGCAACTGCTCGCCGGGACTGTCGAGGTAGGCCAGCGCCTTGCGCATCGGCGTCCAGGAATCGTCGTACGCCTCCTGGGTCAGGAAGCCCTTCGTGTAGGAGACGGACGTGAGGATCGGGTACGAAGACGTTTTCAGCAGTACGAAGTGGACCACCACGCTGTTCAGCAGCGCGAAAGCCAGCAGCCACCGGTTGACCGGGGAAAACCAGCGCCACAATTTGAGGAGATGAGCCACAGTGATTTGACCGCAACAAAAATGGGTAGGGACGCCACTCCGCTGGCGTCCGCACCTCGGCCCGCAACGGAGTGCGGGCCCTACCCAGGCAGCCTTCGTAAATTCAATCCGACCCCTTGCTGAATTTTTTGCGCCTCTTGCGCCGTTTTGTGGTCAACGCAGGGCTTTCAGTTTCACGCCAAGCACATCCGCCACGGACCACATCATCAACAGGAACACGATCGGATACGCCTCGTAGTAGTCGCGCAGCTCGTCATAGAGCCCGAACGTGATCGTCAACGCGAAGAGCGGCAGCACGATCCACGCGGCGTCACGCAGGAACTCCGGTTTCCCCTTCCAGTCCCGCGCGACCAGGACCACCACGGCAAGCCATGCCACGAACGTGGCCAGCGGGTACGGCTTCAGCAATTGCAGGTTGTGGAGAAGATGGAATTCGACCGTGCCGCCCGGGTTCGACCCGTACATCGCGTGGAGCGCGCCGCGCGAGAACAGGAAGATCGCCAGTTGCGCGGCGCCGAGCTTCAGGGCATCGGCGCGTCCGGGCCGGCCCCGGAGAAGAAACCGGATGACGAAGATCACGCTCAGCAGGATCGTGGTTTCCTTGTTGAAGCAGGACACGAGGTAGACGGCGAGGAAGAGGCCCCACCGCTCGCGCGCCAGGAGCGCGAGGCCGAGCGTGAACAGGAACAGCGCAGGAAAATCGTAGATGTAACTGTAGTACTTGAAAAACGCCGGCAGCCCGAGCACCGCCAGCAGCGCGGTGAGATCGAAAAGCCATCCCGGGCCCTCCGCGACCGTGCGGAACAGGCATCGGACCACCAGCAGGAACCCCAGAAGCGAAAGTCCCATGAGCGCAGTGGCGACGAGGTATTCGGGCAGCAGGTCGTGCTCCCACTTCAGGTCCTTGAGCAGCTTGTGGATTCCCGGGCGAGCGAGGGCTTCGTCGCCAAGGCTGGATCGGAGACTTTCCGGCAGCACCGCAACGATGGCGCGCGTGGCCATGGGCAGCAACGCGCGGTTCACGAACGGACGGTTTGCGTCGCCGTGAATCATGTCCCCGAACATCGCGGGCTTGTAGCCGTTGATGCCGGGCTTGCGCACGAAGATCACGAGCACGAGGGCCGTGACGACGAGGCACGCCAGCGCAAAGACGGGTCGCTTCATGGCGCAGCGGCCTCCGCGATTTTCAAGAGTGTTCCGTCCTTCACATGCAGTCGGTATTCCGCCTTCGGGATGCGGCCGATGACCAGATGCCGGCGGGTGTCGATCAAGGGGCCCGGAAACGGCGAGTACTTCACCGTGAGCGGCCGGTCGGCCGGCCGCTGCCGTGCCCTTTCATAGACGGCGGCGAAGGACTGCTGGAATTGGTAGTGGCTCCGCGCGGTGTGGAATGCGCCGAACAGGATGGGAATGAGCAACACGGGCAGCGCCCAGCGGCGCGCGTCGAACGCGAGCAGGAAGAGGAAAAACGAGAACGGAATCAGGTAGAGACGCCCGATGAAATGGAGCGCGCCGAGCAGGTCCGTTTCGTACGCATCGGTCATGCCGCAGTAGATCACCGGGCACAGCAGCAGCGTTGCCAGCATGACGAGCGCGAGCCGGATGTTCCGCAGCGCGACGAGTGAAAATCCCGTGAACAGGAAACCCGCGAGGCCGGGGCCAGGGCGATTCAGATCCTGCCACCAGAAGCTTTCGAACCAGCCGACGACCGACGGGAAGAAATCCGCCTCGCTGAACCCGTGGATGTCCCCGCTCCCGCCCAGGGCGACGACCTTCTGGCGATAGATCAGGTACACGAGGAAGAACGCGGACGAGAGGCCGAGGACCAGGAAACTCCGGCGGCGGTCGAGGAGGTTCGTCAAAGCCAGGCCCAGGACGAACGGGAACAGCAGCACCGCCGTTTCCTTGCAGAAGAACGCGAGGCCGAAAACCACCGCGGGCAGGATCTCGTAGTCGGTCGCCGCGAGCAGGAACACCCCCGTCCAGACCAGGATCAGCGCGGAGGCGTCGTAGACGTTCGCGTACCACCCCGCCGTGATGATCGATGCGCCTGAAAACAGAAACGCGCCGAGGAGGAACAACTGGCGCGGGGCGGTGAGCGGCTTCAGGCGGCGGACCGTCGCGAACATGAGACCGAGCGCGCCGAGGAGGAACACCGCGTTGAGGGCGCGCAGGAAGCGCCAGGCCGTGTCGTAGTCGTGCAGGAACCGGAAGAACACGCCGTACGCGATCACCGGCAGCGGCCGCGTGCTTCGCTGCATGAGGAACTCCTCGGGGGAGGACGGGTAGTTCGCAAGGAACGTGGTGATGCCGAGCGTCTCGTCCCACACATCGGTGACCATGAGCCCGGCAACGAGCGCGATCCACAACACGAGGAGTACCGCGGCGCCCGCTTCGGGCCAGGGGAACTTCGTCGCGGGTGCTTCTGAACTGTTTTCCCCATGGGTAGGGCGGCTTCGACTTGCCCGCATGAGGCGGGAGAGCCGCCGCGGCGCTTTCATCGAAAGCGCCCCACCTCGTGGCCGAAACATTTCAGAAGCGCCCGCGACGGAAAACTTGCTTCTCATGACGGCGAACATGATGTTGTATTGTGACGTGGCGATCAAGCTGATGCAACGGCCACGACGGAGCCCTGGTCGCCTCCGGCGCCGCCAAAGGCGGGTAAACGTGGCCCTCCAATCGAGGTCATGGAGGGCCGGGCTCTGGCTTCACACATTAAACATTTAACGTTCAACGTTAAACGTTTAGCGTTGGCTGCTATGAACCGTCCCCTCCCACCCCATGTCGCCGCGCGACAGGCGGCCGTCCTGCGCGAGGTGATCCGCATGGCGGGCCATGCGGTCGTCCGCGGCGAGCCGGCGGACGAGACGCTCGGCCGGTTCTTCCGCTCGCACAAGGAATACGGCGCGCGCGACCGGCGCCTTTTTTCGCAGGTCATTTTCTCGTGGTTCCGCTGGCGCGGCTGGCTCGACGGGATCGAGCCCGGACAGGCCGCCGCCCTCGCCTATTATAAGGACACGGACGAACCCCACCCCGCCGTCGATGCGCTGCTGGGCGACCGATCTCGTGAGCTGCCGGCGCAACCGCCCGAGCGGTTGGTTCCCGATTGGTTGCGCAGCGAGTTGTTTGAGACGGACGTTCATTTCGAACGATTCGTCGAGTGGATCCAGAAACGTCCGCCAACGTGGCTGCGGGTCCAGGACGGGAAACTGAATCTCGTTGCCGCCTTGGTAGGGACCGCTGGCCCCGCCGTCGCCCTGCGGGCTATGGCGGGCAAGCCATCGGTCCATGGCGCGCTGGGCCAGCGCGCCCTACCGTTTGTCGGTTCCCTCAACCTCGACCTCATCCGCAAGGACGTCGGCCCCTGTTTCGAAGTCCAGGACCTCGCATCGCAGTGCGTTGGCCTCGTCTGCGCGCCGAAGCCGGGCGAAACGTGGTGGGACGTGTGCGCCGGCGCCGGCGGAAAAAGCCTCCACCTGGCGGAACTGATGGAACGTACCGGGCGGATTGTGGCCACGGACATACGCGCGTCCGCCCTCCGCGAGTTGGAGCGCCGTGCCGCGGCGGCCGGCATTTCAACCATTCGCACGTCAACGAGCAACGAGCAACCAGCAACGAACAACGCCTTCGACGGCGTCCTCGTCGACGCCCCCTGCTCCGGCATCGGAACCTGGTCGCGGAACCCGGACATGAGGTGGAGAACGTCGGCCTCGGTGGTCGCCGGAAAGGCGAAGGTCCAATTGGAACTCCTCGCCCGCGCGGCCGATGCGGTGAAGCCCGGCGGTGCGCTGGTCTACGCCGTTTGCACAGTCACGCGCGCGGAGACCGTGGCCGTCATTGCGGAATTCCTGAAGAGCCGCCCGGATTTCACGCTTCAACCGGTCCCGCATCCGCTGACCGGCGCAGAAACGAACGGCGAGGTCTGGATCTGGCCATGGGACGGACCGTGCGATGGAATGTTTGTGGCGCGGATGGCGCGAGCCTAGCGGCGCTTCGCAGAAGCGCGGCTACACTACGGCGAATTTACGCTGAACTTGTGGCCCTTGACGTAGAAGGACGTCGAGTCTTCCGTGCCAAGGGCTCCGAGGTCGGCGTCCAGCACGAATGCCGCGTGGCCATCAAGGTACCCGATATTGACGCCGCCCTCGTGCGCGCGAGTGGCGAAAACCGGATTGTAGGGATTATCGTAGGCGTAGGCGCACTGGGACAAGTCGACGATGCCGCTGGCCCTGCGCTGGTTGGCGACCGCGGCCCCGAATGAGCACAGGTAACCGTTGAGTTCGTATTCGCTGTAGAAACCGGGCCGGTTTGTCATGAGGTAGTTGGGGCCCGTGCTCAGGCCCTTACTGGCAGGACAGTCAAACACCTCAATGACGTTCTTAAGGTACGGCATGAGCTGGCTGGCGCGCTCGCCCATGTTGAGCCAGTCCGGGCAGTTCGGGAGGTAGTCGCCCGAATCGTCGAACAGGCTGGCCGCCGCGACCGTGATCTGGTGTACATTGTTCTGGCACTTCGCGCGGTTGGCCTTGGCGCGCACGGCGCTGAGGGCCGGGATGAGGATCGCGATGAGGATCGCGATGATGGCGATGACGGCGAGCAATTCGATGAGCGTAAATGCGCGACGCTTCATGAAGGCAACGTACTCGAGGCCCGAATATCTGTCGAGTTCAACCCGCCTTCGCCAAGGCTTCGGCGGGCAAGCCACGTCCGGATAAAAAATATCCGTGTCCATCCGTGCTTGCCACGCCGTAGCGCTTGCGGAGGCGGGTCCATCCGTGGTTTACTCTTCCAATGCTTGGAACTCTTTCGGGGGCTTCTTCCAACCATTGGAACTTTTCGTGAAACACACTGAACGCGCGCGGGAAATCATCGATATCGAAATCGCCGGCCTCCGCAAGGTCCGCGATGGGCTGGGCACGGAGTTCGGCCGGGCGATCGAAAGGCTGCTGGCCGCGCTGGACCGCGGCAACAAGATCGTCGTGACCGGCGTGGGCAAGAACCTGCCGATCGGACAGAAGATCGCCGCGACACTGACGAGCACGGGCAGCCCGACGGTGTTCCTGCATCCGTCCGACGCGATGCACGGTGAACTGGGCATCCTGGCGGAGGGCGACGTCCTGATCGCGTTGAGCTACAGCGGCGAATCGGAAGAGCTGCTCAGCCTGCTCCCGCTGGTCAAACGGAACGGCGTACACGTGATCTCGATCACCGGCTCACGCGACAACTCGCTCGCGCGGCTGAGCGACGAAGTCATACCGGTGATGGTCGAGCGCGAAGCATGCCCGTTCAACATGGCGCCGACCGCGAGCACGACGGTCACCCTGGCCGTCGGCGACGCGCTGGCGATGGTCCTGCTCGAAGCGCGCGGGTTCCAGAAGGAGGACTACGCCAAGCTCCACCCGGGCGGCGCGATCGGACGGACCCTGCTCTACCGGGTGTCCGACATCATGCGCAAGGACAGCCGCATGGCCAGGGTCCGCAAGGGCGCGAAGGTGAAGGACGCCGTGCTGGCGATGACCGAGGCCCGGGCCGGGTCGGTCGCGATCGTAGACGATCAGGGCCTGCTCGCGGGCATCTTTACGGACGGCGACCTGCGCCGGCACATCACGACGCCGAACCTGACGGAACTGCCGATTGACGAGGTCATGACCACGAAGCCCCTCACGCTGACCGGGCACCAGCTCGCCGTCGACGTCCTCGCCTTCTTCGAGAAGCACAACGTCGACGACGTCGCCATCGTGGACGAAACCGGCAAGCTGGTCGGGATGTTGGATATCCAGGACCTGCCGAAGTTCAAGATTATGTGAGGGACGAGTGTCGTGTGGCGAGTGTCGAGGGAAGGACTTCCGCCCCCTCGACACCCGACACTCGACACTCGACACTCCCCACGCCTCGTGGATATGTTTCACCCCTGAATTTACACAGAAGGGTCCCTATCCCATGACGATGATGATTTCCAAGTTCCACCGGCTGATCCAGTCGAAGCTGCTCTGGGCCGGGTTCCTGATCGTGGTGGTGTTCTCGTTCGTGATCTGGGGCACACAGGTTCCGGAGCAGAACCGGCAGGCCGCCGAGGCGAATGCGCCCGGGAAACTGAACGGCAAGCCCGTGGACCCGGCGATGTTCCGCGCGGCGTACATGAACACGTACCTCGCGGTCATCATGGCGGTAGGACGCCCGATCAACATCACGCCCGACATCGACGAACAGATCAGCCTCGCAGCGTGGCAGCGCATCGTGACGATCGACGAAGCCAAGAAGATGGGGCTGACCGTCAACGACGACGAAGTGTTCGAGGCGATCCGGTCGCACGAAGGTTTCCAGGCCGAGGGGCAGTTCAACAAGGGCTACTACAAGTCCTTCGTCAACAACTACCTCGCCCAGATCGGGTTCACAGAACGGCAGTTCGAGTCGTACATCCGCCAGGAGATCCTCATGCAGAAGATGCGGATCCTGGTCAACCGCTCGGTCCTGGTCGCGCCGGCCGATATCCAGCGCATGTTCCACTCGGTCAGCGACACCTTCAAGATCGAGTACGTGAAACTGACGCCGAAGCTCGTGGAGCAGGACATCAACGTCACGCGCGAGGACGCCAGGACCTTTTTTGAAAAGGATCCCGCCGCGTTCACCATTCCCGACATGGTGAAGGTCAAGTACGTCCGTCTATCCACCATTCCCCTCATCCCGAAGGTGCATGTCACGCCCGAGGATGTGCAAACGTACTACGACGACCACATGGACGAGTACCTGGCGGACACGAACGAGACCGCCGACGCGACGAACGACACCGAAATCGCCGAGGCCTCCGAGGACAAAGAGGCGGGCGAAACGGACGCGGCGACGAACGACACGTCGATCGCCGAAGCCACCGAAGACACGGAGACGGACGTGACGACGGCGACCGGCACCACCGAGGTCGCGTCGGTCGACACGCCGGCCGACGACGCCGGCGCCACGAACGAGAACGTCACGATGATCTTCACCGGTGCGACGGACATCGCAGCGGACACCTACGACGGATTCGCGCCGGTCAAGGTGGACTCCAAGTACAAGCCGTTCGACGACGTGAAACAGGAAATCTCCAACATGCTGATCCGCCAGGCGGCGCTGGAGATGGCCTCGGATACGGCGCTCGAATTCGTCGTGGCCCTCACCTCCGACAAGGATGGCAACGCTCCGCAGTTTGAGGACGTCGCCGAGAAGAACGGTTTCCTGATCGAGCGGGCCGGTCCCTTCGCGCTTCGCGAGAATCTGGAGGACATCGATGCCGGATTGGACTTCAACCGCGCCGCGTTCAACCTGACCACGGGCCAGGACGCCTACTTCAGCGATCCGGTCAAAGGATCGAACTACGTGTACGTCATCGCGCTGGAGGAACGTATTCCGGCGCGCGTACCCACGTTTGCCGACGTGGCCGACGAAGTCTTGCCCATCGCGCGCGAGCAGGCGATCGCCGACGCGCTCAGCACGAAGTCCCGGGAGATCCGCGACGCCGCGGACACCGCCGTGAAGGAAGGCAAGACCTTCGCCGACGCGCTGCAGGCCTACGGGCTCGAACCGATCACGACCGAAGAGTTCACCGCGTCGAGCGGGGCGACGGATGACGATTACTCCCCCATCCTGCTGCGCGGCATCCTGACGATGAACCCGGGCGAGGTCAGCGAACTGCTGCCCGCGCACGACGCGGTGCTGGTCGCCCACATCATCGAGCGCCAGCCCGGCGACCCCACAACCATGGAATCGCTCAAGGAACAGATCATCAGCTCCATCCGCCGCCAGAACGGCCGCTATGTCTTCGATGACATGCAGCAGTACCTGCTCAAGCAGGCCAAGTTCGAACCGCGCGAGATACCCAGGGACACGGGCGACGAGCCGGAGGAAGAAGATATCCCGGCCGAGGAACCGGCGGCGGCGGATTCGGCGGGGTGATCGAAAAACATCGAACACTGAACGTCGAACCGCGGTTCGGAGTTCAATGTTCGACGTTCGACGTTGGACGTTCAGCTTGAAGATTGAATCCGTCTTCACGCCTGTGTAATTTTCTTACAGGTCCCATGAAGCATCCCCTCAAACTCGCCATCGGCGCCGATCACGGCGGGTTCGAGTCGAAGCAATCGGCCGGCGCGCCCATCCCGCCGGCGAAACTCGCGCAACTCATTGACCACACGCTCCTCAAGGCGGACGCCACGGCGGCGGACATCACGAACCTTTGCGAGCAAGCCCGGAAGTACGGCTTCTTTTCCGTTTGCGTGAACTCGAGCCATGTTTCGCTCGCGCGAGGCCTCCTGCGCGGAACCCCGGTGAAGGTATGCTGCGTCGTGGGTTTCCCGCTCGGCGCGCAGGATCCGCAAGTCAAGCGGTTCGAGGCGCGCAAGGCGTTGCGCGATGGCGCGAAGGAAATCGACATGGTCCTCAACATCGGCGCGCTGAAAGACCGCAACGACACGATGGTGCTCAAGGATATACGGGGCGTTGTCCAGGCCTGCAAGGAAGGCCGCGGCCGGTGCAAGGTGATCCTCGAGACGGCGCTGCTGACGGACGAGGAAAAGGTGCGAGCCTGCGAGATCAGTATGAAGGCCGGCGCGGATTTCGTCAAAACGTCGACCGGCTTTTCCACGAGCGGCGCGACCGCCGAGGACATCGCGCTGATGGCGCGAACCGTCGCCCCGGGAAAGCTCGGGATCAAGGCATCGGGCGGCGTGCGCACATACGCGGATGTCGTGAAAATGGTCAGCGCCGGCGCGACACGGATCGGCTGCAGCAGCAGCGTAGAGATCATGGAGGAAACCCGGGCGCTCGCCGCAGGGAAACAAGCGTCGACATCTTCCCGACCAGAGAGAATTTCAGGACTAACCGCACGAGGCGCAAAATGCGCAAAAAAAGAATCACGCAAAGAACGCCGGGGCGCCGGATCAAGCCGGTCATAGGCTCGCTCGCAACGCAACGCACCCGCCTCGTCGTGCCAAGTTGATCCGTGATTCCGGATGCCATGCCCCTCCCCCCCTCGTAATCCTAATCGTAATCGTAATCCTGATCGTAATCCCAATCGAATTCCTCGATTACGATTAGGATTACGATTACGATTACAATTTGATGAAAGTCATTCTCATCGTCCTCGATTCCGTCGGCATCGGGCGCGCACCGGATGCGTCCGAGTACGGCGACGAGGGCGCGGCCACCCTGCCCCACATCGCCGAGGCGGTCGGCGGCCTTCATCTCCCCACGTTGCAGGCGCTCGGACTGGGAAATATCCCCGCGGTCACGCCGTACCCGATGCCGATTCGAGGCGTCGATCCCGTCCGGAATCCCGCCGCGAGCTACGGCGCGATGCGGGAACTGTCACAGGGCAAGGATACGATCACGGGGCACTGGGAAATCGGCGGCTTGCTGATGAAGCCGGGCTTTCACCTGTTTGCTCCGCAGTACCCTTCGTTTCCCGACGATGTCACACGCGCCTTTGTCGAGCAGACCGGACGCAGCATCATCGGAAACAAGGCCGCGAGCGGGACGGCGATCCTCGACGAACTCGGCCCGGAGCACATGAAAACCGGGGCGTGGATCGTCTATACCAGCGCCGACTCGGTCTTCCAGATCGCGTCGCACGTGGACGTGGCGCCCCTGCCCGAACTGTACCGCGCCTGTGAAATCGCGCGGACGTTGTGCGATCCGTACCGCGTCGGCCGCGTCATCGCACGACCCTTCCGCGGCAAGCCCGGCGCCTTCCAGCGGACCGAGGACCGGCGCGACTATGCGTTCAAGCCGTCCGAGCCAACGATCCTTGAGCGGCTTTGCGACGCGGGCGTTCCGGTCTACGCAGTCGGCAAGATCGAGGACATCTTCGCGCACCGCGGCGTGACGGAATCGAACCACACGGGCAACAATCGCGACTCGCAAAAGGTGGTCGTCGATTTCACCCGGAACCGGAAGGACGGGTTCATCTTCGCGAACTTCATTGATTTCGACATGTTGTATGGGCATCGCCGCGACGCGAAGGGTTACGCGGAATGCCTGGCACAGACAGACGCATGGCTGCGCGACTACCTCGCGCTCTTGCGCAACGACGACGTCCTGATCCTGACGGCCGACCACGGCAACGACCCGACGTTCAAAGGCACCGATCACACGCGCGAAATCGTGCCGCTGCTGGTCCACCGTCCCGGCAGACCCGGTATTGACCTGGGCCTGCGCCAGGGCTTTTTTGACATCGCCCAATCCGTCGTCGGCTGCTTCGGCATCTCCAATATGCCGAGGGGCAAGACCTTCCTTACCTGACTATCCTATTCTCAATTATGCGACGCGCCTCAGCCTAAAGGCTTGGCACGCGTTCTCTTGAGACATCTTCATGATTTCGCGCTATCTATTCCGCTTCAGATGTTTAAACGTTCGCGGCCATGTTTGAGTTATCTATTTTCACTGATTCTCCGTCTCCAGAACGGTTCCTGCTTCGTAGTCGTCTGCAGTGTCACTCATCGTGCATGCGGCTATCAGGGATCCGGTATTCAGGCGGGCATCGCGCATGAATGCGATTCTCCTCGCCCTCGGGCAACTCATCCTCGGCCCTGCCACACCGGTGCCTGCTCCCGCGGAAAGCGTACCGACAACCTCAGCCGTTTTGATATGGGATGCCTCGACCACCCCTCTCGTCGGCTACAGAATCTGTTACGGCACGGCGAGCCGGTCATACAGCCAGGTGATCGATGTCGGGACACAGACGACGCACCGGATAACAGGACTGCAGATGGGTCAGGCGTATTTCTTCGCCGTGAAATCCTACCTCGGCGGCGGAGCCGAGAGCGACTTTTCCGATGAGGTATCGTGGTCGCTTGCCGACCGGGACAACGACGGCATCGCCGACGCGTACGAAACGGGCACCGGGATTTACCGCTCGCCCACGGACACCGGAACGGATCCGTCGAGGATCGACACCGACGGCGACGGGCGCAGCGATGGGTTTGAACTCCGCCGCGGAACCGATCCGAACAATCCTCTTTCCGCACCGAGGGCCGCGCAAGGCGATTTCGACGGCGACGGTGCGGCCGACATCGGCGTGTACGAGCGAGCGTCCGCGATGTGGTACATCCTGCACAGCACCGGAAACGGCATGCTCTTCAACGGACCCGTGACGTGGGGGTGGAGTGAGACCAGGAACGTCACGGGCGATTTCGACGGCGACGGCCAGACTGATGTCGCGTGCTACTGGCCCGCGGGCGGCGCGTGGTACATTCGCAGGAGCATCGACGGCGCCCTGATGCAGCAGCAGTGGGGCTGGTCGGAAGCCGAGCCCGTCCCCGCCGATTACGACGGCGACGGCAAGGCCGACGTTGCCGTGTTCCATCGCGCGACCGGCACGTGGTACCTGCACCTCACGGGTTTCGCGGGGGCGCTCCGCACGCAGACGTGGGGATGGAACGAAACCCTGACCGTCCCGGCCGACTACGACGGCGACGGCAAGGCCGATGTCGCCGTGTACCATCCCGCGACCGGCACGTGGTACATCGAACAGAGCCGCTACGGCTATTCGCTCCGCCAGCAGCAATGGGGCTGGAGCGGGGCCCGCCCTGTCCCCGCCGATTACGACGGCGACGGCATGGCCGACATCGCCGTGTACGATCCCTTGAGCGGCACGTGGTACATCGCGCAGAGCAGCAGCGGCGGCTCGTTGCGCCAGCAGCAGTGGGGTTGGAACGGAGCCCACCCCGTCCCCGCCGACTACGACGGCGACCTGAAGAGCGACCTCGCCGTGTACGACCAGCTCTCCGGCATGTGGTACATCCAGCGCAGCGGATTCGACAACGCGCTGTACCAGGCGCAGTGGGGCTGGAGCGAAGCCCACGCGCTGACCTGCAAGTAACCAAAGACGCCCATGCGGACGGGCGGGAGCCCGTCCCTCCGGTCATGAATCATGTTCAGGAGGGACAGCCTCCGGCTGTCCGCCGGCTGTCCGCGTCGCGGGCACATGTCACTTCCGTAACGGTTGGTCCGGTTGACTTTCAATCAGAATAACAACTGCCTTTTCTTTCGTGTATTTCGTGGTTTGTCTGAATATGTACGGATAGGCCAGGTCATCGATGACCGGAAGGTCAGACGCAGAAACCCCTACGGGGGTGGAATACGCCCCCGCGTCGCGCGGCAACCAGATTTCACTTCGTTTCCCGCCTCGCTTTCTATTTAATGACATACATGCTTCCGCAGTGGATCATTGAGAAGAAGCGCGACGGCAAGGCGCTTTCGGACGACGAGATCAGGTCCTTCATCAATGGCTTCACCTGCGGCACCATCCCCGATTACCAGATGGCCGCGATGGCCATGGCCATCTACTTCTCGGGCATGACGCCGGTCGAGACCGCCATCCTCACCGACGCCATGATGCGATCCGGCGACCTGGTCGATACGTCATCCATCCGCCTTCCGAAGGTCGACAAGCACTCCACAGGCGGCATCGGCGACAAGATTTCACTGGTCCTCGCCCCGCTCGTCGCGTGCTGCGGAGTCGCTGTTCCCATGATCTCCGGGCGTGGGCTCGGCATCACCGGAGGCACGCTCGACAAGCTCGAGGCGATCCCCGGCTACCGCACCAACCTGTCCGAAAAGGAATTCCTCCGCGTCGTCAAGGCGTGCGGCTGCTCGATCATCGGTCAGACAAAACAGCTCGCACCCGCGGACAAAAAGCTCTACGCGCTTCGCGATGTGACCGCGACCGTGCCGTCCATCCCGCTGATCACGGCAAGCATCATGTGCAAGAAACTCGCCGAGGGCATCGATGCGCTGGTCCTCGATGTGAAGTGCGGCAAGGGCGCGTTCATGAAATCGCCCAGGGACGCGCGCGCCCTCGCGCTGAGCATGGTCCGCGTCGGTCGCGCGATGAACAAGGGCATGGCCGCCCTCATCACGGACATGAACCAACCCCTCGGCCGCACCGCCGGCAACGCGGTGGAGATCGCCGAGTCGATCGAAACCCTTAAGGGCCGCGGCCCGGACGACCTGACCGGCCTGACCGTCGCGTTCGCCGTCGAGATGCTTGTGCTGGCCCGCAAGGCGAAGAACCGCGCCGACGCGGAGAAGAAACTGCGCGGCCTGCTCGCGTCCGGGGAAGCTTTCGCCAGGTTCCGGGAGATGGTCCGATTGCAGGGAGGCGACGTGAGGACCATCGACGACCCGCGCCGCCTGCCGGCCGCGCGGATCATCAACCCTTTCCCCTCCCCACGTGCGGGCTATGTCTCGGGCGTCGACGCCGACGCCGTCGGCCGCGCCGTTCTCGTGCTGGGCGCGGGACGGTCCAGGACCGACGACGCCATCGATCCCGCGGTCGGCATCACGGGCCTTGCGAAGATCGGCGAGCGCGTCGCCAAGGGCGCCCCGCTTGTCATCGTGCATGCCAACGACAGGACCCGCCTCGCGGAGGCGAACACGCTGCTGCAGCGCGCATTCCATATCTCCAAAACAAAACCATGCGTTCCGAAACTGATCCTCGAGACCTTGTAATGACCAACGCACCCAACAACACCATCAACTGCGAGATGCTGGACCGCGCCGTGCGCGTCGTCCGCGACATGTGGCCGGCGGCGCAACCCCACTGCGGCCTGATCCTCGGATCGGGCTGGGGCGACGTCGCCGACGCATTCAACGCATTCAAGTTCACGCCTTACATCCGCATCCCCGGCCTCGGCAGACCCGGTGTCGAGGGCCACTCCGGCAGGCTCGTCTGGGGCGAATCGTCGGGCATCGAGACCCTGATCTTCCAGGGACGCAGGCACTGGTACGAGGGGGAAGGCTGGACACCCGTTGCGCTTCCGGTCTACCTGCTCAAGGCCCTCGGCGCCAAAGTCATCCTCCTCACCAACGCGGCCGGCGGCATCCGGGCCGACCTGAAACCCGGCACGCTCATGGTCATCGACGACCACATCAACATGATGAACGCCAACCCGCTCATCGGCCCGCACCAGCCTTTTTGGGGCCCACGTTTCCCCGACCAGACCGATGTTTACAATTCGGAACTGCGCCGGCTCCTCGACCGGGCAGGCGCAGACGCGGGCGAGAAGCTCGCCCACGGCGTTTACCTTGCCGGTTCGGGTCCGTCCTACGAAACCCCCGCGGAGATCCGTGCGTACCGCGCGCTCGGCGCGGACGCCGTCGGCATGTCCACCGTCCCCGAAGCGATGCTGGCCTATGCGGCGGGCCTGCACGTGGCGGGCCTGTCCTGCATCTCCAACAGCGCGGCCGGGGTGACCGGCCGGCCGCTCTCGCACGAGGAGGTCACGCAGACCACGCAAGCCTCGATGGCCCGCATGAAACTGACCATCCTGCAATTCTGGAAGGAGATACAACGTGCCAGCGCCTGATGCCCCGAAATTGCTTGGCGCCGCCGCCGCGGCAGCGAAAAAAGCGTACGCGCCCTATTCAAAATTCCGGGTAGGGTCCGCCTTGCTTGCGAACGACGGCACGGTTTTCACAGGATGCAACGTGGAAAATGCGTCGTACGGACTCACCATCTGCGCGGAGCGAAACGCCCTTTTTTCCGGCATAGCCGCCGGAAAAAAGAAATTCAAAGCCGTCGCCATCGTGGCCGGCGGCCGTCAGATGCCCTACCCCTGCGGAGCCTGCCGCCAGGTGCTCGCAGAATTCTGCGGCCCGGACACGAAGGTCTACGTCGCGCCGATCCGGGACCTGAAGCATTACGAGACGACCACGTTGGGGAAACTGTTGCCGAAGACGTTTTCCCTGTAGCAATTGTCGGTTCTGGTTCAATCTGAACCGGCCCGGTGTAGCCGCGCCTCTGCGAGGCGCGCCTTCGCACGGCTCGCAGAGCCGTGGCTACACAATCGAATCAAACTGAATCGTCTTCAAATACAATTGATCGACGAGGACGAGACGTCATGACCGGCGCGACCTCACCAGCCTCCATCCTCCATATCGACATGGACGCGTTCTACGCGGCGGTCGAGCTGCTCGATCACCCCGAACTGAAGGGCAAACCCGTCGTCGTCGGCGCGCCGCCCAACCAGCGCGGGGTCGTGTCGACCGCCTCCTACGAGGCGCGAAGATTCGGAATCCACTCCGCGATGCCTTCACGGACTGCGGGCAAGCTGTGCCCGCACGCCACGTTCCTGCCGGTGCGGATGGAGCGGTACATGGAAATGTCGGACCGCGTTATGTCCATCATCGAAAGCTTCTCCCCCGTCATCGAGCAGGTCTCGGTGGACGAAGCCTTTGTCGATGTGCGCGGCGCCCTGCGGCGCTGGGGCGACTCCGTGAAGCTGGCGCGGGCGCTGAAGGACAAGATCAAATCGGAGCTCGGACTCACGGCATCGGTCGGCGTCGCACCCAACAAAGTCCTCGCCAAGGTCGCGAGCGACCTTGAAAAGCCCGACGGACTCACCGTCGTGCCGACGGAGGAGAAGGATATTGCGGCCTTTCTCGCGCCGTTGTCCGTCACGCGCATCTGGGGCGTAGGCAAGGTCTCGGCGGCGCGCCTGCGCCAGTTCGGCATCCGGACCATCGGGGATCTTCAGCAACGATCGCACGCCGGAATGGAATCGATCGTCGGCGAGGCCATGGCCTCGCACATCCTATCCCTCGCCTTCGGCCGCGACGACCGGCCGGTCGTCACGGAATACGAGGCGAAGAGCATTTCCGCGGAGCATACGTTTGACGTCGATTGCGACGACGCGCCGACGTTGCGGGGGAAGATGATCGAGCTGACCGAGCACGTCGGCCGGCGCCTGCGCCGGTCGGGCAAGACCGCGCGGGTCGCGCAGATCAAGATCCGGTACGACGACTTCCGCACCTTCACGCGACAGCGTGCGCTGAAGCCGGCGACGTCGAGCGACCGCGACCTGATTCGCGCCATGCTCGAACTGTACGACGCGCAGAAGCTGGAACGTTCTGTCCGCCTGCTCGGATTTGGCGTTGCCGGTTTTGACGAGACCGATGCCGTCGCGAAATCCGGATACCTGTTCCCCGAGATGAATGAAGCCCCGGGGCGAGCGAAAGACGAGCGTCTCGACCGCACGCTGGACCAGTTGCGCGAGACCTTCGGAGACGATGCGATTCGGCGTGGAAAATGGAAGTAGTCAGACGTGGCGGATCCGCAGGGGTGGAAGCGTCGGCTTACCCCGGCGCCGCCGGGGAAGCCGAGAGTATTCGGGGCTCTTCGCTTCCCGGCGGGAGCCGGGTAAGCGAACCCTACATCGCCATGGCTCCGCCGCGCCAAGGGAGCCCTGGTCGCCTTCGGCGCCGCCGGAGGCGGGTCGCGTCCGCAGGAGTTTTGCAAGACGCTCTCGAAATCAAACTGAAGTTGGGCACTCATGCGCAACAGGGGGCAGATTAACGGCGCCGATACGGGGGAGCCAAGCCGGAATGACGCAGTTCGACTGGCCACAAAAATGCGCAAGAGGCACAAAGGAAGGAAACTGCCCAGCGACCCATCGGGAAAGTTCTTCACCGATCGGTGTGTCAGAACCGGAGCGTCTGACTATTGATCCGCGCCCTCTTCTTGTGCCTTTTTATGCCTCTTCGTGGCCATCCGTCTGAATAGTCCCGGCCAAGCCCGCCATTTATCCGTGTGCATCCGTGCCCTTCCGTGGTTTAAGGTACCGTTGCGCATGGACACGCTCATGAAACAACCTTCCGCCCCAGCCGATTTCAACGACCTGACGCCCGACGTGGTCATCAACCTCGTAGAGGAGACGCTCCACACGCGGTGCAGCAACATTTGCCGCCCCCTGAACAGCTACATCAACCGCGTCTACGACGTTCATTTGGAGGACGGCGGAGGGGTCATCTGCAAGTTCTACCGCCCCGGACGCTGGAGCCGCGACGCGCTGCAGGACGAGCAGGATTTCCTGTTCGAACTGGCGGAGGCCGAGATTCCCGTGATCGCGCCGTTGCGGGACGCGACGGGCGCATCACTGTTCATCCACGAGCATCTCACCTTCGCCCTGTTTCCGAAAAAAGGCGGGCGGATCGGCACGGAACCTACGGCGGACCAGTGGAAGGAACTGGGACGGCTGCTGGCGCGCGTGCACGTGGTCGGCGCGGCCCGGACACCGCGCGACCGCATCCGGATGGGACCGGAACACGCCGCCGAACAGCTCGACTACATCCTCAAATCCGGCCTGATCACATCGGAATCCCACGATCGCTACGCGGAAGTGGCCGCGAACACGATGGACCTGATCCCACATCATTTCGACGCAGCCGAAATGATCCGGATTCACGGCGACTGCCATCACCAGAACATCATCCACCGGCCGGGCGAGTCGTTCTTCATCATCGACTTCGACGACATGTCGATCGGTCCGCCGGTGCAGGACGTATGGATGCTGCTGCCCGGGCGCGTGAAGGACTGTCTCCGCGAAGTCGACTTCCTCATCGAGGGCTACGAAACGTTCCGCCCGTTCAATCGCACCGGCCTGGCCCTCGTCGAGCCGCTGCGCGCGATGCGGTACATCCACTTCACGGCATGGTGCATCCGCCAGGCGGCTGATGGCGGCTTCAAGCGGCTCTCGCCCGACTGGGGCTCCGCATCGTGGTGGAAGCAGGAAATCCACGAGCTCGAAAAGCAGCAGACGGAAATCCGCGACGCGCTGGAAGCCGGGAACCTGTTCGAGTGAGGCACGGCACCCGGCGTCGCCCTTTGTGCGACGGCTACAACTGAATCAGCCAAATGCTGTAGCCCGGCTTATTCATGAACGAAGAAGCGTTCATGAATAAGCCGCTTTGCCTGCGGGCGCTCCTGCGTGACCGCAGGCAAAGACGTGATGCAACGCGGTGTCGCACCGCCCTGCAAACGTGGCAACCCCGTTTGGATGCGGCACAGCCGCATCCATCACGGCCGCGGAGCGGCGGATTGTTCGCGTTTCGCGAATAATCCGGGGTAGCCGCGCCACGCAGGGACGCGCCGCCGGAGAAACATGCAATCCGACCCTATTTCCGGAACTTCGGGTGCGCGGGCCCGATGCATACGACCAGGAGTGCGCTGCTGCCGATGGCATACCAAAGGCCGACCATGTCCAACACGCGCGGCGGGAATGGAACGTTGTACCGGAACAGCAACGCCCACGGCCCGAAAAAGAGGATCGTCGCGAAAATCAGTACCCCCACCGTATGCCGTGTCGGAAGATGCCAGTGGAATCGACGGTACATATTTTCAGCACTTAGCCTAACCGGATACACCGCAAAAGTTTATACGACTTTGAATCTTCGCCGATACTTGTTCAGTTTGAACCTGCCTGGTGTAGCCACGGCTCTACGAGCCGTGCTCCGATACGTCTTCACGTTGAACCTGCCTGGTGTAGCCACGGCTCTGCGAGCCGTGCTCCGATACGTCTTCACGTTGAACCTGCCTGGTGTAGCCACGGCTCTGCGAGCCGTGCTCCGATACGTCTTCACGTTGAACCTGCCTGGTGTAGCCACGGCTCTGCGAGCTGTGCTCCGATACGTCTTCACGTTGAACCTGCCCGGTGTAGCCACGGCTCTGCGAGCCGTGCTCCGATACGTCTTCACGTTGAACCTGCCCGGTGTAGCCACCGCTCCCCGCCTGCACCGCTGTGCGTAGCACGGCGGGCAGGTGCGAGCCGTGCTCAGACGCGCTTCAGAGAAGCGCGGCTACACCAGGCAGGTTCAGACTGGACCAGACCTGAGTCAGTCCCGCATTGAATCAAGCGACAAACTGCATTAGTACAGGGCGGGGACAGGACATCATGGCAGATACCGGCAATCTCATTCAGTTCCTCGAAAGCCGCTTCGACAAGCAGATCAAGGCGCACCACGTCATCGATCCCGAACCGGGACAGTTCTCCGACTACCCGGCGGATCTCGACCCACGGCTCCGGGGCGTCCTGGAGGCGCAGAACATTCCCTCGCTCTATGCCCACCAGGGCGAGGCCTTCGAGTCGATCACGCGCGGCGAGGACACGGTGCTTGTCTCGCGAACCGCGAGCGGCAAAACCCTGTCCTTTCTCCTGCCGATCCTGAACGAGTACATCAGGGCTGACGCGCCGTTCGGCGTGATGCTGCTCTACCCAACCAAGGCCCTGTCACGCGACCAGGAGAGCACGCTCGGCAAGCTGCTGCACGCGGCGATGGATAACCGGAAACTCGGCACGTTCGACGGCGACACGCCGGCCGAGGAGCGGCGCAACATCCAGCGCCAGGCGGATTTTGTCATCACGAACCCCGACATGCTCCACGCGGGCATTCTCCCGAACCACAACCGCGGCTGGAAAAGCTTCCTCTCGCGGCTGCGGTACATCGTCGTCGACGAAGTACACACGTACCGCGGCGCGTTCGGGTCGCACGTGTCCAACGTGTTCCGCCGCCTGCTGCGCGTGTGCGAAATCCACGGGAGCCGGCCGGTGTTCATCTGCTCCTCCGCGACGGTCGGAAATCCGGACGAGCACGTGCAGGCGCTGTTCCACCGGCCGTTCCACATCATCACGCGCGACGGCGCGCCCCGCCCCAGGCGGGACCTGTATTTCGTCAATCCCCCGCTCGTGCAGAGCCAGGGCTTTGCGCTGTACCGCAAGGGGCCCGGGTCGGTGTCGGTTCCGCTGATCCGCAAGGCCGCGGAGCTGAACATCCGCACAATCTGTTTTTGCCGCGCACGGCAGGAGGTCGAACGGATGTACCGCGCCGTGACCGACGGCCATCCCGCGCTCGCGGCGAAGGTAAAGCCCTACCGCGGCGGACTGCTTCCGAACGAGCGGCGGCAACTGGAGCGGGACCTCTTCAGCGGCAAGCTCAACACGATCATCACGACCAACGCGCTGGAACTCGGCATCGACATCGGCGACCTCGACCTCTGCCTGCTGTCCGGGCATCCCGGTTCCGTCGCGAGCTTCTGGCAGCAGGCGGGGCGCGTCGGACGCAAGGGCAAGCAGGCGGTCATCGTGTTCATCGCGAAGGATGCGCCGGTCGACCAGTACCTCGTGCACCATCCGGACTTCATCACGAGCGCGCCGGTCGAGCAGGCGTGGCTCAACGCGAACAACCCGTACATCATCCTGCAACACCTGCCCTGCGCGGCCTACGAGCATCCGCTCCGGCCGGACGAGCCGCAGTTCGACGGGCCCGCCTACGCGATGGCGGTCAACGTCCTGGCCGGGGACAAGACGCTGGTGCCGTACCACGATTGCCACCGCTACGCGCTGTCGGATTACCCGGCCCGGGGGGTCAACCTGCGCGGCATGACGGACTACAACATCGAGATCCACCACGGCTCCACCGTGATCGGCGAACTCGACCCGATCGGCGCGCGCGGAACGCTCTACAAGGACGCGATCTACCAGCACCTCGGGCGCAGGTACATGTCGCTCGACCTCGACCTCGATAAGAAACTTTGCCGCGTTGACGAGGTCGACGTCGACTACTACACCGAGGCGGTGTGGGGAAAACGGATCGAGATGACCGATCCGGACGAGAACCGGGACCTGCACGGCTCGAAAGTCCAGTTCGGCTACGTGCACGTCAACAAGCAGCCGAAACTCTACAAGAAGATCCGCGAACGCACCTATGAGAACATCGGCTACGGGCCCATCACCCTGCCGGCATTCGAGTACGATACGACCGGTTTTTCGCTCATCCCCCCGCCCGCGTGGAAGAAGGCGATGGAGGAGAAGGACAAACGCTACGTCGATGCCGCGCTCTTCGGACTGAGCTACCTCCTCAACCGCGCCGCGCCCAGCCTCTGCATGGCCGACGTCAAGGATGTCGAGACCGACGTCTCCCTGCTGGAGGAAGAGCACCCCCAGTGGCGCAGTTCGCTTTACCTGTACGACGCGCACGAAGGCGGCGTCGGCTACGCCGAGAAGATTTTCGAGAAACTCGAGGATGCGCTGACGCTGTGCCGCCGCATCGTCGACGAGTGCGAATGCGAGTCCGGCTGCCCCTCGTGCATTCCCCCGCTGCCGCCGGGTGTGAACAACGAGGAACTGGAACGGTTCCTCGTCGAATCCGACGCCGCCATCGAGTGCGCGCACAGCCTGCTGACGATGCTGCTCGACGGTGCCCTCGTGATGCCCGAGATCCACACCCTCCGTCGCGAGCTCGCGCCCGCGGTCGTGCCGCCGGAGGAAGACGCGGAAACGGTGAAACTGGGCCAGCGCCTCACGCGCGCTGCGACCATCCTGCAGAAGAAAAGGGAACGGCTGCATTGAGGACACGCCGCCATGGGCCAGTGCGCCGGAACGGCCACGACAGAGCGTGGCCCTCCAGAGGCACGGTCGAGGGACACGTTCCGCGTGTCCGGATGCGGACAGCCGGTGGCCGTCGCCCTCCAGACGTCATTGAAGGTAGGGCGCGGCGTCCCTGCCGCGCCGGGTCCAAGCGGCGGCGGGCCGGCTTGCCCGCCATGCTGCGCGCAGCGTTGCAGGCGGGGACGACCCGCCCTACCTTCCAGCCGATGAGCCATAAATGATCCGCGGCGCCCTCAGACACCTGCCCGGGATCGGCACGGAAACCCTTAAGTTCCTGGAGCAGGCCGGGCTCCGCGACTGGAAGCACCTGCTCGACCAGCCCCAGCGAATCCCGGTCAGCGCCCGCAACCGCGAACGCATCGTCGGGGAAATTCTCCGCGCGGAACAAGCGCTCGCCGAGGAGGACATCGCCTATTTTGTTGAGAACCTCTCACGAAGGGATCACTGGCGCATCCTCGGCCAGTATTTCGACCGCGCCTCGTTCTTCGACATCGAGATCTCCGGCCCGACCATGCCCGTCGTCACCGCCATCGCGTGCTACCACCGCGGCGTGGCGCGGACCTTCCTGCGGGGTGAGAACCTGGACGATTTCCTTGCGCTGCTGGAGGCGGTGGACCTGCTGGTTTCCTTCAACGGTGATTCGTTTGACGTGCCGATGATCCGTAACGCATACCGCATTCCCACCCTGCCCTGCCCGCATCTCGACCTGCGATGGGTGTGCTATCACCATCAGCTCAAGGGCGGCCTGAAACACATCGAACGCCATCTCGGGATCATCCGCCCGCCGGACCTGCAGGGCGTGGACGGCGAGGAAGCGATCTGGCTTTGGAGCGCGTGGAAGGCGCGCGGTGACGTCCGCGCACGGGAGAAGTTGGAACGATATTGCGCCGCGGATGCGGTGTCGCTCAAGGCCGTCGCAGCAAGAGTGCTGGGCGACATGGGCGCCCGCGTCGAAGACGCTGGGGAGAATCCATGGCTTGCCCTGAACGCGCTGGCAGCCGGGGAGCGGGCCAGACCCGTATCCGCAGTGCCCGCGCCGGAAATCGGCGCGGACCAACGCCGCATGCAGGTGCGGTGGGAGAAGATGAAGAGCCTCAGGGACGCTCATCGGCCCTGACGTCGCCCTTCGTGCGACGGCTACAGAATGATCTGCGCATCTGTAGCCGCGCCACGCAGGGGCGCGCGTCCATGAGCATTTCTACCCCCCGATCCAGCACCACGTAATCGAACCCCGGGTGCGGTCGAAGAGATCGATCATGTCCCGGTTGCCGACACGGACGCAGCCCCGCGAGGCGGGTTGCCCCAGTTTATCCTCGTGGTTGGTGCCGTGCAGGTAGACGAACCGGCTGAAGGTGTCCACATCCCCACCCCGGTTCACACCAGGCTCAAGCCCATCCAGCCGAAGGATGCGCGTCGTGATCCGCTCGGGCGCTGATGAATTCGCCCACTCCGGTTCGGGCACAACCTCGTCCACCGGCTTCCGTGCCTTAAAGACGCGACCCATCGGTTCGCCGTCGCCTATCCACTCCACCACGACATGGAACCCGGTCGGCGTCATGTACGTGTCGCGCACATTGCCAACGCCCTTGCTGCTGGTGGAGATGGGGTACTCTCGCTCAACCTGTCCCCTTCGCAGCAGGGCCAGGCGCTGCCTGGATACGTCGACGACAAGAAGTATTCCGTCCACCGGCAAGCCGCGCGCGGCCGCGGCTTCACGCACGCCCGCCAGCGGCCACGACAAAACCCTGGTCGCCTCCGGCGCCGCCAAAGGCGGGTAAACGTGGCCCTCCGAATCTCCTGCAAAGGGGCGTTTCTTCATGCTGGAGGGACGCGCTTTGTCGCGTCCGGTTGTGCTTCCGCGCTCGCTCAGGTTCGAACGTGCTCCTCCCACCACGCGAGTTCCTCGGCGTTTTCCCCGGAATGGCGGGCGCTGAGTTTGAAATAGAGAAAGGCGTCATGGAACGAGTTGCGATGCATGAAGCGGTCGACCCGGCGGCCCTGGATTTTCCGGAACCGGGGCAGCGTAACCATGATCTGGGCGACGTGGTTGATGATGGACTTGGGAATCGTGATCCGCGCGCAGACCCGGCTGAGATGCTCGACGGTCATCGTGCCCAGCGCCTCGAACTCGGACATGCCGGTGGAGACGGCGGCCGCCGCGAGGTGTTCGTGGTATTTGCCGAACAACAGCGCGATAAGCAGTTCCGGCGAGACCTCCATGCCCGCGCCGCGCCAGATGTCGAGCTGGCGCATGACCCGCGATACCCACGCCTTGTCCACCTCGCTCTCGCGGAGGCGAGAATCGAATTCGGGGAACAGGATTTCAAACAGGCCCGTGGCCAGCAGAAGTTCCAGCACCTTGACCGCCTTGCCGCAGAAGAACAGTTTCTGGATTTCCTCGTACATCCGGGCCGGCGTGGCATTGGCGAGGTGCTCGCGCTTCTCGACGATCGCATCGTACGTGGCGGGTTCCATCGTGAAATCGAGCGCGGCGGCGAAACGAATGGCCCGGATCATGCGGACCGGATCCTCGACGTAGCGTCGCCCTGGATCCCCGATGCTGCGGATGACGCGATCCTTCACGTCCTGCATGCCGCCGACGTAGTCAATGACGGAGAAATCCCCGAGGTTGTAGAACAGGGCGTTGACGGTGAAGTCGCGCCGGAAGGCGTCCTCCTCGGGCGTGCCGAAGACGTTGTCGCGGACGATCAGGCCGTCGCGCGTCTCAAAGTGGTGGCCATGCTCCACCACGGACTCCGCGTCCACCGGTCCCCGGAACGTGCAGACCTCCGTGCGTTCCCCGTGGACGTAGACATGCGCGATGCGGAACCGGCGGCCGATCAGCCGGCAACTGCGGAAGAGCCCCTTGATGTCGCGAAGCTTGGCATCGGTGACGATGTCGAAATCCTTGGGACTCCGTTCGAGCAGCAGGTCGCGCACGCCACCGCCCGCGAGGTAGGCTACGAAGCCCTGGGAGCGGAGCCGCTGCATGATGGAGAGCGCCGCGGGGCTGATGTGCCTGCGGCTGATGTTGTGCTCCGCGCGCGGGATGATGTGCGGTGTCGTCGTCGGCCCGGTCATGGATATCTCTGCGGTACAAGACCCAAAACAAGCGCGTTATCGAGCTTTGAGACCCGCGGCACAAGGCCGCAGGGGTCTTCAGCAAAACGCGCTTGGACTAGGACAAGACGGGCGATCATTTGAAGAGCGACCGGAGCAGCTTGGCGTCCGGTTCCAAGGAGGTCGGAACGCCGGAGATGGCCAGCATGCGGTCCGTCAGTTGTTTGAGGCGATCGCTGCTGCTGGACGCCAGCGCGAGCATCTCGGCCTGGTCGTGCGTGACATCGCCCAGGCGGCCGCTGCGGATCATTTCGATGGCGCTGCAGATGACGGTGATGAGCTGGCAGAGCTCCTGGACGATTTCCGCGAGCGATTCCTTCCATTTTGCGATGCGTTCGGAAGCCTCCTTGACCGTATTCACCTCGCTGCCGATCGAATCGAGTTGCCGCGCCGCCAAGACCAGTTCATCGACCTTCTTCTCGGTCTTCGCGACGACCTGCGTGACCTCCTTGTCGATCTCCTCCACGACCCTGGCAATCTCAGGAGTGACTGCCGAGTCGTCGGATGCGCGTTTGATCGTGCCCATCATCTCGTCGAGCTTGGAAAGCAGCATGGCCAGCATGCCGATGCCGTGCATGCTGTCGGATGCGGCATCGCCGCCGCCCTTGCCGCGGCCACGCCCGCGGCCCGGGCCGCCGCCCTCCCCGCTCTTCATGACGATTTCCTTCCAACCCTCGAGCGAGAGGCCACTGCCCATCAGCTTTTCCTGCAAGACGCCCGACGCCCCGGGCTTGCGTTTCTCCGTCTTCTTCATGAAGCGCATGACTTTCGCTTCCGTATTCTCGAGCGCGATGCGCTTCTTCATGTATTCGGAGGAGATCGCCTCGATGGCCAGTTCAGTGTCAATGTCCTCCACGGCCGACGTGATGGCGCTCAGCGCGGAATTCGTCACCGCGGTCATGGACCGCAACTTGTCGAGAATGTTCTTCTCCAGCAGCATCATGGCCTTGCCCAAATCCTTCTTGCCTTGCTGGCTTTTGGCCCGCGGCTGCTCCATGAGCACATCGTAGGTTTTCTCGATGCAGCCGACGACGAAATCGGCCAGCGATTCCCCGCCTTCGAGATTCGCGGCCTTCTGCTGAACCTGTGCGGTGCGCAGGATCAGGTCCGCCAGCTTGCTGGCGTCGGCCGTCATGTTCTCAAGCTCTCCGATCGCCTTCTGCTCGTCGGAAATCACGTCGCCCTTCAGGAAGGCGACGATCTGGTCCACCATGACCTGCTGCTTCTTTTCTTTCTCCTCTTCCGTCAGATCCTTGCCATCCCCATCACCTGCCCCCCCCCCCTGCGCCATCGCCTGCACCACCCGTCTTGTCGACAAGGTCACCCTTGGCGATGACGACATCCTCATCCGTGATACGCTTGTACACGACCGCGCGGGCCTGGACGCTCGTGATGCCATGACTCTTGAGAATGTCGCCAAAGGAACCCTGCTCCTTTAACTTGTCAGGATGCATGCTGATCAACTCGAGGAGCTTGCCCAGTTCATCGATGCTTAGGCCCTTGGTCAGCGTGAACCCGCCAAGTTCCAGGACCTGGAGTTGCCTTACGAAGCTGGCGACCAACGGATTGGACTGGTCCACTTGGCGCCCGTCCACCAGCAGGTCGTCCTCCGTGGTGTTCAGCGTCAGCGTGCCGCAGTGCTCAAGGATCAGGTCGAGGACCATGTGGGCGGTTTCGAGCGACTGTTTGACCACCTTGTGCTGCGCGCCGTACAGGCTCGCGTTGCTGACGACCTGGCCCAACAGCCGAACGAGTTCCTTGATATCATCCATGCCGACTTCGGGAGGGAGCTCGGAATGCGTTTTTTCGGCATCATCCATCAAAATATCCCGGGTCGGGTGTTGAGTTGAAGAATATGTATATAGTACCGAAGTCCATCTGCAAGTGAAGGGCTTTTACTTGCGGCTCGGCAGGGAAACCGGGAAATACACGATTCGCGGCGTTTCGAAGGAAAATGCGGGGAAGCCTGGACCGTGTCCCGAATTCTTGAGTTTTGTGAAGCAGAGTCCGCGATGTCCGGGGAGCGCATGCGTCTCGCGTGCTGCCATCGGCGTCTCGCCGATGGTTGTCGTTGGTGACGGAACCGTCCTGTAACCAGGTAGTTGCTGCGCGAGGGCGTTCGGCGACACGCCGAATCAATAAGGCCCGCTTGTGAGACCGAAAATAGGGCTATGGGTCGATTTTCGGGATTGCGGGCCGCATGGCCTACCTTTCCGACGGTCCCACCCGCACCTACAGAATCGAGGGACGGGAGCTGACCTTTGAACATACGGTGCTGAAGGAAGCCGGTTTCCGATACAAAGAGAGTTCCCTGCTTGTGCAGGCGCTTAAGACCCTCGGACCGAAACGGATCACGCCGGAAACCATCCGCAGATTGCGCACCGTCATTGCCAGAGATTTGAGGCCGAAGGTCCTCAAGGACACTCGGACGGCCCCCATCTGGATTCGCAACGCGATTCTGAAGGTCTGCGAGGAGAGCGCCTGATGGACCGCGTTGCCGCCTGGCCGGAGTCGGACCGCGCTGACCTGATACGGGAAGCCGGCACCATCAGAAAGCTTCCGTCGGAAGTTGTCGAAAAGGACTTCTGGGTCTGCTGGGGCTGTGAAGGGCTCACATCTCTTCATTCCTCAATTGGCATGAAGGAGGCTGAAGGTCTTCCTGTGGGCATGAGCAGGCCGTTGAGGTTGGAGATGGCTGGCGGCTGGTATCACGGCACGGCGCGGGGGAACGATGGGCGAGTTGCTTACCGTGACGACGTTGACTACCGGTGCTTTGTCGAGCTGCTGAGCTTTCTTCCCAAGCGGTTTGGTGATTGGGGTCAGGATTGGATTTGCCATATATCGCTTGGCGCGGCATGAGCAACTGGCCCGCACCATTCGAAGAATGGAAAGACATTGAAGAATGAAGAGATGTGACCCTCTCCGCCCCTAAACGCCAACCACAAGGGCCAAACCGCCTCCGAGCGCCTTCGCCCGTCGCTCGAACAGGAATCAGAACCGCCTGTAGCCGTGCCTCACCGGCCTCCACGGAAAAGACCCCCGCAGAACTGCCATGCGCCC
>JAZDKY010000124.1:0-33097 GCA_043802525.1 bacterium | reverse complement strand
GCTGACGTCCAGCAGTCCGGCGACATACTCGATGGCTGCCGGTTTCGATAGCTTGCGTTTGATCTGGCTTTGCGTGTTCATGCCGCGAACATACGCAGCCGAACATGCAATGTCCAGCTTTAGTTACGGGTAACGGGCAGGACTAGCGCCTCTTAAGCCGAAGTGTAGCCGCGGCTCTGTGAGCCGCGCCGCGCGAATGCACGCGTCACAGACGCGTGGCTACACCTGCAACCTGAAAAGATCGGCTACAGAATATTGGTTAAGTTGCTCTAGCGCTTGCGAATCGGCAGACCGGCAGCGGTTACTTCGGGGTCACCTCTGCGCCGGTTGGACCCACGCGAAGGCTAAACGCGCCAATGCCCGTCGTGCCCCTCACGTCGGCAACCGCAGGGCCCGAAACGGAAAGAGCGAACTCAAGTGCGGCGACGCTTTCCGGTGTGCCTTGGAAGACCGCGAATTTCCCATCCTCCGAGACCCGCCCGGCAACGTCCTTGAATTTCATGGAGCCGACGGGAACCAGATCGAGGATCTTGCTGTCCCCGTCTGCGGGAAGGCGCACGACGATGGCGACGAGGCCGATCGGTTTTGTCGTGGTCGGGTTGAATTGCATCGTCGTGCTCAGTCCTCCCTCGACCGGCGCAACGTGCGTGCCGGCCAGCGTGAGTCCACCCGCGCGGGGCGCGGGCGCGCGTCCCGTCGGCGTCATGACGAGCTCTTCGGCCGGCTTCGGCGGCTGTGCCGGTTGCCGGGCCGGCGCCACCTCGGCCGTTGATTCTGCGGAAACCACCGGCGCCTGCGGCTGCTCCGGTTCCGGCGCTGGGCCGGAAGGCGCGGGCTGAGTGGGATCCGGCATTTCGTGACGCGCGTTGTCGGAAGCCGGCACCTGCCCGGGGGCCCGGTCTTGCCGGGTCAGCTGTTCAAGTTCCTGGCGGGTTTGCGCGAGGTCCTCGTGCCGCCACCACCAGGCGGCCGCGAGCGCGACTATGCCGAGGACCAGGATGGTCTTGAAGAGGATGCTGCGGGCGGACGGTTGCGTGGTCATGGATGATTCCTTGTTAAAGATGAATGGCCAGAGTGTGCCGAGAACGGCCGGGTTCGGCAAGTTCCAGTGAAATGTTCCGCTGCGGGCTGCCAGGTTTGTTTGCCTGTAGCCGCGCCACAGCGGGGCGCGCGACACCGGTCCATAGGCTGCGTCGCCCTTTGTGCGACGGCTACAGCGAAGAGGCCCGATTAGGACATCAGCGGCAGGATGACCGGCTTGACATCACAAGGCCTTGGCATACCTTAGCCGGGATCTTTTTTCCGGATGCAGGAATCCCTTTTGCATGAAGAACAACTGTGCCATGTCGTTTGCCGGTCCAGCGCAAGTCGCGATGGGGGTCGCCCTGTTGCTGACGGGCTGTGGGCTTCAGAAACCCACGTGGCAAACCTATGAAGAAGTGACCATCGACTCGGCGCCGTCATCGCAGTCGGCGTCCATGCCCATGAGCCGCAAGGCTCCCGCAACCAAGCCCGTCTCCATGAAATGGACCGCGCCCGAGGGGTGGCGCGAAGAAGCCGGATCCGGCATGAGATTGGCCACGTTTGCCGTCGAGCGCAGTGGATCAGCGGGAACCTGCACGGTGGTCTCGCTGGGCGCCGCCGCCGGCGGGCTGGAGTCGAATGTCCGCCGCTGGTTGGGCCAACTCCAAATTGATGTTCCTCCCGCGAACATGTTCTTCGCGTTCCTCGAGCGGCAGGAAAGGATCCGCACGGAAGGCGGGTTCGAAGGCGCGCTCGTGGACATGACAGAACTCGGGAGCCAGGAACCTGACGCGGCTTCCATGCTTGCCGCCCTCTTCACGATCGACGGCGCGACCGTGTTTGTGAAACTGACCGGGCCGCAGCGTCTCGTTAGAGAGGAAAAGGACGCGTTCACGAAGCTGTGCCGTTCCTTGAGGCCGGGGGGATAAGGGTTTCCGCATGATCCTGCGCGTTCTCAAACTTCTAGGCTCGCTCCGCGTCACGGTGATCGGCTTGATCTTCCTGCTCATCCTGACCGTCTGGGGCACACTGTACCAGGCGGACTACGGTCTCTATGGCGCCCAGGAGCGATTCTACCAGTCATGGTTTTTCATGGTCGGCGGCATCCTTCCGTTTCCGGGTGCGCAGATGGTGATGTCCGTTCTGTTCATCAACCTCGTATCCTCCATGCTGCTGCGGGCGCTTCGCGGACGTCTGAAGTGGGGCCTGGTGATCACGCACCTGGGCCTGATGCTCATGCTCGCCGCCGGCGCGGTGACGTTCTATCTCGGCAAGGAGTCCCATCTCTCGCTGGTCGAGGGCGAAGGCTCGAATGTCGCGATGTCGTACAACGAATGGGAGCTCGCCATGCTTCCCTCGTCCGAGGGCAAAGGCCGCGAAGTATCATCGCTCGACGCCAAATGGTTGCGGCCCGGAAAGACGATTTCGTTCCCGGACGGTCGCCTCGCCCTGCGCGTCGACGAGTTTTACAGGAACTGTGAAGCCACGCGAGATCGCGTCGAGCATGCGCCCGAAAGCGGTTCGGGGTACACGACGCTGACGCCTCGTCCGAGAAACAGGGAGCCTGCAGAGGACCTGCCGGGTCTTGTTTTCACCCTGGTCGACGGTGGGAAGGAAAAAGGCCGCCACCTTGTCTGGGGCGGCGATCCGGCGCCCACCATGTTGAGCGTCGACGGCCAGGATCGCCCGATGAGCCTGCGTCGCCAGAGGATGCCGTTGCCCACCGTGATCCAACTGATCGATTTCCGACGCGAACTGCATCCCGGCAGCGGAATTGCGAAGAGCTATTCGAGCCAGGTGGTGGTCAAATCCGGCGAAGGACTTGAACGGCAGATGCTCATTTCGATGAACAAGCCGCTTCGCCTGCGCGGGTTCACGTTCTATCAGTCCTCCTTTTCATCCGGCCCGGGCGGCCGCGAAATTTCGACGCTGTCCGTCGTGCGCAACTACGGGCGGCTCATGCCCTACATCGCCACGGGCGCCACGGTGACCGGCATGCTCCTGCATTTCATCGGCATGCTCATCCATCGCCTGAGCCGACGCCGACCGCAGGAGGTACCGGCGTGAACCTGAGATCTCTTTCACTATTGATGCTCGCGAAATATGGTGACGGTGCCCGGTCAGGTGACCGGGCCTACACCCGTTGTAGGCCGCGTCACCGACGCGGCGTTGGCTCTGCGGCCCGTAGCAATATTTTGCGTGCTTCGATAGTCGGTATGCTGTGCGCCGCGTGCGCATTTCCCGGCGTGTCCGTCTCGGCCGAAGTGTCCTCGCTCGCGGTCTGGCAGCACATCCCTGTGCTCCAGAACGGTCGCGTGATGCCGATCGACACCTACGCGCGGAACGTGCTGCTCGGCTTCTCCGGGCGCAGCACGTTCAACCGCCAGCCGGCCTCGCGCTGGCTGGCGCGTGTGTTGTTTGCACCGGAGACGACGCGCGACGACGTGATCTTCCTCGTCAACAACCCGGAAGTCGTCGAGGCGCTCGGGCTGTCGGCGACGGGTCGGGGCCGCTACAGCTATGCCCAACTCGAGTCCGAACTGGCGGAATTGACCCGCCTCGCGCGGGCCGCGTTCCATCTCGAGGAGGAGGCGCGCTCGCCGGTCGAGAACGAGGTCATGCGGCTCTACAGCAACCTTTCGCTGTACAACCGCTTGTCCGAGGCTCTTGACTTTGCTTTGCCCCGGCCCGACTTCCAGATCAAGGATCAGGACCTGCGCCGGGATCTCGACCTGCCCGCAGACGGAGCCGTAACGATGTACGACCTGCGCAGCCGCACGGGCCGGCTCGATGCGTTGCTTGAAAAGCACAACGTCTCCGACGAGGCGCGCGATGACTACGAGGAGGAATTATTCCGCGCGGCGACAGCGGCGCGCATGTGGTCACAGGCGCGCCACGATGTTCCGCTCGCGATGATCCCGCTCCATGGCCATGAGGACCAGGAGTGGATCAGCGCGTGGGACGCGCTCGACAGGAGCGATGGACAGGAGGACCTGCAGCGGGAACTCGGCGCGCTGCGCGACATGTCGGTTGCCTACCGGGACGGGCAGCAGATCCCGTTCGACATCGCGGTACGGACGTACCTGAACTCGGTGACCAGGCGGGTCGCGGATTCCCGCCCGCTGAAGACGATCAAGGCCGAAGTCCGCTACAACAAGTCCGATGCCTTCTACCGTTCCGAACTCCTGTACGGCCTCGCCTTCCTGGCCGCCTTGTTGTCCGTTCCGTTCCGCGGCAAGTGGATGTACCGCACAGCCCTTGTTCTCGTGGTCCTCGCGCTGTTGCCCCACACGTATGGCATCGTCGCCCGCATGGTCATCATGGGACGCCCGCCGGTGACGAATCTCTATTCAACGTTTGTGTTCGTCAGCTGGACCTGCGCCGTCCTCGGGCTGGCGGTGGAATATTTCCAGCGCAACCGCCTGGGCCTGATCACGGCCAGCGCCATGGGGCTGGCGCTGCTCCTGACCTCGGGTCGTTTCGGGGCGGACGGGGATACGATGGGCGTGATGGTGGCCGTGCTGGATTCCAACTTCTGGCTCGCCACCCATGTCGTCACCATTTCGATCGGCTACGCAGGCTGCATCGCGGCGGGGCTGCTCGGCCATATCTACCTGCTGCAGGCGCTGCGTCACGAACCCGGTGACCCCGTGCTGAAGGAGACGTACAACGCGGTCTACGGCGCGCTGGCGTTCGGCCTCATCTTTTCGTTCCTCGGCACGATGCTCGGTGGCGTCTGGGCCGACCAGTCGTGGGGCCGGTTCTGGGGCTGGGACCCGAAGGAAAACGGCGCACTCGTGATCGTGCTCTGGTCCGCCATCCTCTTCCACGCGAAGCTCGACCGCCTGATCGGACCGCGCGGTTTTGCGGCGGGTTGCGTGCTCGGTGTGATCTGGGTCCTGCTCGCGTGGCTGGGCGTCAACCTGCTCAACGTAGGGCTGCACTCCTACGGATTCACGTCAGGCATCGCCCGCGGCCTGGCCATCGCGTGCTCGGCCGAAGTGCTGTTCGTGCTGGCGACCGTTCCGTTTGCGAAGCGGTCGGCGGCCGTTTGATTCCGATTGCAGTGTAGCCACGGCTCTGCGAGCCGTGCCACGACGCGCCTCATAGAGGCGCGGCTACACCAGGCGGTTTCAAATTGAACCGGTGCCCGTGAGGGACCCTTATTTCTGCTTCTCGTGCTTGATCTTCTCGTACGCCTGCTCGAAATCGAAGCCGACCTTGCTGCCGTCCTCCAGCGTGTAGCGATCCGCCTTCCACGACGGACTCTTGTCGTTGTGGCATAGCGTGCAGCTTTCCTTCGCATCCAAGAGACCGGCAGCCTTGGCCATGTCGATGTTCTTCATGGTCTCCTTCTTCTAATAGTTATTGCCGGGGCCATGGCACGACTCGCAGCTCACCACCTTGGACGGTGATCGAGCGTGGTCCGATGTGTCAAAGCCGGATCGGGTCAGGGATTCCCTGAATTTCCCTTGGCCGGAGAAATCGTTTCGAGGATACTCTAGCCTGAAACTTCAAGCCAGGCTTGATGTTTCTCACTTGAACGATCCGGCCGCGGCCGGGGGCCGAACTTATCTGAAACAAAGGCACTGCCCGATAAGGAATGCGGCAGGCCGATCCGTAGCACGAAGCCGATCCACCCAGGGGCCCCATGACGCGGACGAAATCAAGCCGGCTGGCGGTTACTGGCGCAGCCGTGATGTTGTTTCTTACGATGGTCTGCAGCTCCGAGCAGGCGTCGGACAAGCCGTCCGGCGAAGCTGTTGAGGACGGCGCCGCCAAGACCAACGCGATTCTGTTCCCGGTGGCGCCGCCGCCCTTTTCCGAAGGCATCTTCCCCTGTTCCGAGTGCCACGATCCGACGGACGTGGTGAACCGCACGCCCCATCCGGTGGAGGATCACGAGAACATCGTGCTGGAGCATGACGAGAAGAACCGCTGGTGTCTCGACTGCCATGATGCCGTGAACCGTGACAAGCTCCACCTCGCCGACGGCCGGATCGTGGATTTCACCGAGTCGTACCGCCTGTGCGGGCAGTGCCACGGCCCGACGTTGCGGGATTGGAAGGCCGGCGAACACGGCAAGCGCACGGGCTCGTGGTCCGGCGCCAAGCAGTACCTCCTCTGCGCGAGCTGCCATAACCCGCACTCGCCAAAGTTTAAGCCGTTGAAGCCGCTTCCGCCGCCCCTGCGACCCGAGGCCCTGCGATGAACGAGCACGAGAACAAGCCCCTGCCGCCACCCGAACCGCCGGTGTCCGGCCACACGCGGCGTGATGCCATCGTGCTGGGCCTGTTTGCGCTGGCAGCCGCCGTGACCGCGTCCGGATGCGCAAGGGATCAGGAGGCGCTGGATGCCTTCGTTCAGAAACATTTCCACGACCTGACCCCGGATGAACTCAAAGACATGCTGGCGCGGTACGAGCACAGCTATTCCAAGAAATACGGCAAGCCCGTCAAGGTCAGCGCCACGCCGCCGCTCGCGGGGGTCCGTTTCGGCTACGCGCTCGACATCTCCCGCTGCATCGGCTGCCGCCGGTGCGTGTACGGCTGTGTCGAGGAAAACAACCAGTCCCGCGATCCACAGGTCCACTGGATCACGGTCATGGAAATGGACAAGGAGCGGGGCGTGGACCTCCACCATGCGACGCCCAACTACAATCCCGAGACCGTTCCGCAGCCCGGCAAGTTTTATTTTCCGATAGCCTGCCAGCACTGTGAGAACCCGCCATGCGTGAAAGTCTGCCCCGTCGGGGCCACGTGGAAGGACCCGGACGGGATCGTCGTCATCGACTACAACTGGTGCATCGGATGCCGCTGCTGCATCACAGCGTGCCCCTACGGCGCGCGCCGTTTCAACTGGGGCGAGCCCCACGTGCCGCCGGACCAGCTCAACCCGAACACGGAATACCTCGGCAACCGCCCGCGCATGCGCGGCATCGTCGAGAAATGCTCCTTCTGCCTGCAGCGCGTGCGCAAGGGGCTCTACCCGAAGTGCGTCGAAGTTTGCCCCGTCGGCGCGCGCAAGTTCGGCAACCTTTTGGACCCGGAAAGCGAGATCCGCTACATCATCGAGAACAAGCGCGTCTTCATCCTGAAGGAAGATCTGAATACACAGCCGAAGTTTTTCTATTACTACGGATTGTGAGAAGGACCATGGACCATCGACAACGGACAATTGACCCACGGATACGTGTCCCCAAAGTCCATGGTCTATGGTCCATCGTCCATGGTCGACAGGTGGCGCCATGAGCATCTTAAGAAAGGTCGGCAACTTTGTGACGGGAACCGGGCGCATGGCGTTCCTCGGCGGGAACCCGGCCTACTACGCCTGGCTGCTCGTGCTGGCGGCGTGCATCGTGCAGGGCCTTTTCGCCTATTCGCACCAGTTTGAGCGCGGACTGATCACGACGAACATGCGCGATTCGGTTTCGTGGGGATTCTACATCGGTAATTTCACGTTCCTGGTTGGCGTGGCGGCGGCCGCGGTCATGCTGGTGATCTCGGCCTACGTCTACGACTGGAAGCCCATGAAGGAAGTCGTCCTCTTCGGCGAACTGCTGGCCATTGCCGCGATTGTCATGTGCCTGCTTTTCGTGCTGGTGGACATGGGTCGCCCGGACCGGTTCTGGCACATTATTCCCGGGCTGGGCCATATGCATTTCCCCAGCTCCATCATGGCGTGGGACGCGCTCGTGCTGAACGCGTACCTGCTGATCAACCTCTTCGTCGCGAGTTACCTGGTGTTCTGCGCATTCCATGGCCGTCACTACAACGCGAAGATCGTCGTGCCGCTCGTCATCCTGTCCATTCCCATGGCCGTCGGGATCCACACCGTGACCGCGTTTCTTTATAACGGCATGGCGAGCCGGCCGTACTGGAACAGCGCGATCCTCGCGCCGCGGTTCCTGGCCTCGGCGTTCTGTTCCGGCCCGGCGGTGCTCCTGATCCTTTTCCAGATTCTCCGGAAGGTGTCCGCCTTCGAGATCAAGGATGAGGCGATCCACAAGGTCGCGGAACTGATGGCCTACGCCATGGCGCTCAACCTCTTCCTGTTCGGCGCGGAAGTGTTCAAGGAGTATTACTCCAACACGTATCACGTCGTGCATTACCAGTACCTGTTCTTCGGTCTGCACGGGGAGCGCTCGCCAATCGCCATCTATGCGTGGACATCGTTGGCATTCTCGATCATCGCCTTCCTCCTGTTCCTGATTCCGAGGACGCGGACGACGCCGCTGACCATGAACATCGGTTGCGTCATGATCTACCTGTCGGTGTACATCGAGAAGGGCATCGCGCTGATCATCCCGGGCTACACGCCCGACACGCTCGGCCAAGTCTACGCCTATTTTCCAAGCGCCACCGAGGTCCGCGTGGCCGTCGGCGTTTTCGGCGTCGGCTTCCTGCTCTTTACCCTGATGGTCAAGGTTTCGGTGAGCATCCTTTTCGGCGAGGACAAACGAGCCGCTCACGCGTGACGGACCCGCTACCCCGAGGCGGGGAGGGCAGCTTAGTTCCGCCGCGCAGATCGCTGTCAGATCGTAGTATTCCCGAACCATAAATCAGGAGTTTCCTGTTTCCCCTCCGGCTGTTATCTTCCGCGGGCGCCCGATAACCTTTGGAACGGGTTATGAAACACTGTAGCCGCGGCGCCACGCTCGGAGCGTGGCGAGCTCTGTTTACCCCGCTTCGGGCGGGGTCGCCGCGTCCGTTATTCGCCCCGACCCGCCTTCGCCGGCTTCGGCGCGGCAAGCTGAGCGGGGCGGCTACAACAAACAGGCGGCCACGAAGTTTGTGAACCCGCTTTAAGCAGAAGGACCGTTGAAGGAAAGCAAGCAGAGATGACGGAGCCACGACAGATCCATCCGATGGCTCATGTCCGGGTCGTGTTGACGGTCCTGCTCATCTTCATCGCCGCTGCCGTCGCGGCCCGCTGGCTGGCCTACCCGAAAAGCTTTGGCCTGTACGGCCACTACCGGGGCGACGCCGTCCGCGACGCCATGTATGTGCGGACTCCCCTGTACGTCGGCATCGACCGGTGCGCCGAATGCCACGAGGACCAGGTGGTCGCGAAACAAAAAGACGTGCACGAAAACGTCGCGTGCGAGACCTGCCACGGGGCCGGCGGCGCGCACATGGACGATGAGAACGGAAATCCCGTGGCCCGGCCGGACGCCAAGCCGCTCATCGTGTCGAAGACGACGGGCCAGTGCCTGACCTGTCACCGGCGCCTCGAGGCGCGCCCCGCCAGCTTCCCCCAGATTGACCGCGAAGAGCACTTCGCGATGTTGCACGTCACCGATACCAACGCCGCATGCTCGATGTGCCACGACCCCCACGAACCGCTGTTCCTCGACACCAACATCCGGCAGGCCCGGCTGCACCCCGTCATGAACGAGTGCGTGGATTGCCATAAGCACAAGCAGGACAAGCTGGCCGAGAAACCGGCCCGGCACCCGGTCCTTTTCGAATGCAGCTACTGCCACAAGGCGATTGCGAAGGATTACAGCACCCGCGCCCACAAGGACCTGCGATGCGGCATCTGTCACCAGACCTATCCCGTGTCGGACCGCGCCGTGCGCATCATCAAGCATCGCGACCCGCGCTTCTGCCTGCTGTGCCACAGCGACAAACCCGCGAAGGACGACAACGTCGTGCCGACGATCGCGTGGCCCGCGCACCTCGAGGACATGGCCGATGATTTCGAGAAAGACAAGGACAAGGTCTGCGCGGACTGCCACCGGGAAGCGTTTCATCTGGAGCCGACCTCGCGCGACGAGCTGGTGTCGGCTCCGGAGGGAGGGGACGGTCATGAGTGAACCACGCGATGGTTTCAACCTGCTCGATCCCGTGGAGGTGCCCCAGGCAACCGAAGTGCGGCGCGATTTCCTCAAGCGCATCATGACGGCCGCGGGCGGCGTGTTCGTCTGGACCCTTCCCGGTTTGTGCGCCGACGCCGACGGCTCGGCCGACGTGCCCGCCGACTACGACTGGACGAAACACTACTGGGCGTACGCGGTCGACACCACGAAGTGCATCGGCTGCAACTCCTGCGTCCGCGCCTGCCGCGCGGAGAACAACGTGCCGGAAGGGAACTACCGCACATGGGTCGAGCGCTACGAAATCGACGACGAAGGCCATGTGAACGTCGATGTGGCGTCGAACCCGGGCGTCACGTTCGACGTGGATAAGCTCACGGCTGATCGCGCGGGCAAAGCCCCGCTCAAGGCGTTCTTCGTGCCGAAGCTCTGCAATCACTGCGAAAAGACGGTGTGCACGCAGGTCTGCCCGGTCGGCGCGAGCTACATCACGAAGGACGGCGTCGTGCTCGTGGATCAAAGTCGCTGCATCGGCTGCGGGTACTGCGTCCAGGCCTGCCCGTACGGCTCGCGGTTCATCAACAAGGACACGCACATGGCCGACAAGTGCACGCTCTGCTACCACCGCATCACCAAGGGGCTGAAGCCCGCGTGCGTCGAGGTCTGTCCGGTCGGCGCCCGCATCTTCGGGGATATCAAAGACCCGAAGAGTGACATTTCCATGTTGCTCCGCGAACGCCGCTACACGCTGCTCAAGCCGGACATGGGCACGCATCCCAAGTGCTACTACCTCGGTCTGGACATGGAGGTCCACTGATGGAAGGCTTTGTATTCCCGAACGAGTTGAACGTCACCTGGACGGTGATGATCGTGCTGTATCCTTACATCACAGGCCTCGTGGCCGGCGCGTTCATCGTGTCGTCCCTCTACCACGTTTTCAACCGGCAGCTGATCAAGCCCGTGGCCCGCTTCTCCCTGGCTTCCGCGTTTGTCTTTCTTCTGTTCGCGCCGCTTCCGCTGCTTATTCACCTGGGGCAGCCGCAACGCGCGCTTAACATCATGGTCACGCCGAATTTCACCTCGGCCATGGCGGGGTTCGGCTTCATCTACACCTCGTACCTGATCGTGGTGGCGCTGGAAATCTGGTTCGTCATGCGCGAGGAATTCATCGCGCGGGCGCTGGGGCCGAAGGGGTTCATCCGGTCGCTGTGCCGCGTGATCACGCTGTACCAGTTCGAAGTCAACGAAGACACGCGGCGCATCGATCACAAGGCGATTACGTTCCTGGCGGGCCTCGGCATCCCGATGGCCTGCGTGCTGCACGGCTATGTCGGGTTCCTGTTCGGTTCGATCAAGGCGAACCCGTGGTGGTCCACGCCGCTGATGTTCATCATCTTCCTGTTCTCCGCCATCGTCAGCGGCATCGCGGTGCTGATTTTCCACTACAGCGTGGTCTGCAGGATCAACCGCTGGAAGATCGACTACGACTGCGTCCACGCGCTGGGCCGGTATCTCTGGGGCTTCATGATCATCGCGGTGGGCCTCGAAATGATGGAGGTGTTGTCCATCGCGTACAAGCAGACGAATGAGTGGGAGGTCCTCTACGAGCTGATCACGAAGAAACTGTTTTGGACGTACGTGGTATTCCAGTTCCTCATTCTGTCGCTCATTCCTTTTTTCATGCTCGCGTACAACGCGCTCTTCAAGCCGAGGAACAAGGTGTCACACGCGCTCGTGTTCATCTCATCCACCATGCTTCTGGTCCAGGTGCTGCTCATGCGGTGGAATGTGGTGATCGGGGGCCAGATCCTGTCCAAGAGCCTGCGCGGGTTCACCACCTACTTGCCCGGGTTGCTGGAGAAGGAGGGCATCGTGACGGCCGTCGTGATTTTCACGATGCCGTTCCTCATCCTCTACCTCTTCCACCGTGTCGTGCACCTCTTCCCCGGGGTCGAGAAGCAACAGCCGGTGTGACGCTGTGATTCGGATCCGTAGGGCCCCCGGCGGCGGCCGGATCGTTCAAGTGAGAAACATCAAGCCTGGCTTGAAGTTTCAGGCTAGTTCGGCCCCCGGCCGTCAAGGGTATCGGATGTTTCTATTCCAGCCCGATCCGATACAGCCAGGGCCCCCCGCCGGTCGCTGTCGTGTCGGTCTCCGTGTTCATCGGAGGAACGGCAAGGATGTTCGTGCGAACCAAGACGTCGAAGCCCGCGACCAGATTGGTGGAGCGCTCGATGCGGTAGTGTTTGCCGGCTACGCTCGACCAGCGAACCACGATGCCTGTGCTCGAAGAGGCGGTGTCACCCGATTGCAGACCCAGGAATGAACGGCTGTTGGTTGGATCGGTCCCCGCTCGATATTCCTCCCAGTTGCCGTAGCCGTCCCCGTCGTCGTCGGCCGTCGCGGTAATGCCTGTCATGCTGCCGGAAAACCGCCACTCCCAGTAGTCCGGCAAGCCGTTGCTGTTGGCATCCCACGAGGTGGGAATCGATTCGTACGCGCCGATATCCACGAGGTCGTTCAGAATCCTCGGTTTGCCTTCGGCATCGTTGGCGCCGGCCATCCACGCCTGATTGGTTCCTGCATCCAGACACGGCGAGAGCGTCGCAGGATGATAGTCGCCCGCCGCCGCGTCCGTGAATTGGGGATCGCTGGTGATGTTGCCCGCTCCGCCGGGATCCGGCTCGGTGCAGGAAAAGGCGTAGACCGTGCCGATCTCGGAGTTCACATAGTTCGGGCCGTTGGACGCGCTGTTGAGATAGACAATCGAATTGAGCACCGAGCCGCCGTAGTAACCGCGCACGCCCCCGCCCTCGAACGCACCATTACCGCTGACGGTGCAATTTTCCGCGCTACCGCCCTGGTCGAAGAACACCCCTCCGCCCCGGAGCGTCGCCGTATTTCCGTTGATCATGCAGTTCCGGACGAGCCCGCCCTGGTAGCATGAGACCGCACCGCCGTCGGTCGCGGCATTGCTCACGATCGACAGATTTTCCAAAACGCCCCCGGACTCGCAGTGCGCCCCCCCGCCGCGATTCATGGCCCAGTTCCCTTCGAGCACGCTGTTCGACACCGTGCCGCCTCCCCAACAATAGGCGCCGCCTCCCGCCCCGTACGCGCTTCCGGTTGCCGAATTCCCGACGATCGCGCAGTGATCGACGATGCCATTCGCGGCGCAGAAAACGCCCCCGCCGCCGTGGGTCGCCACGTTGCCGCTGATCAGACAGTTCCTGGCCAAGCTGTTGGCCGGCACATGCACGCCTGCGCCCCACGAGGCGAAGTTGTTCGTGATCACGCAGTCCTCGACCGCGCCGCCGTTGTCGCAGTTGACGCCTCCGCCATAGACCAGGGCCCAGTTCCCCTCCAAGGTGCAATTCGACACGATTCCGCCGTTCCAACAATAGATTCCGCCTCCGGCCCCGTACGTGGCGTCGGCATCGACAGCCCCGTTGTCACGGACCACACAATCTCGCACGCAGCCTCCGCCATTGATCAGGACGCCCCCGCCGTACATGCTTCGCCCATGCGTGATGGTGAACCCCTCGACCACGGCGTTGGCGTGCATCAGGTAGAAACACAAGTTCGTTGCCGCCGGATAGCCGCCGTCCACAACGGTCAGGGCGGGGCCGTTCACGCTTTGGACAGTCACGCCGCGCGTGACGTAGACCGGCGAAGAAAGAACATATGTCCCGTTCGTCACCCGCACCGTGTCGCCGTCGTTGGCCGCGCCCACCGCGTCGCCGATGGCGGTAGCGGCAGTTGCCCAATTCGTGTAGGGCGCAATCGGATTGATCCCGTTCACGTCCACATAGAGGGTCTCCGCAAAGACGCCTGGCGAAAGAAGAAGCAGCCCCACTCGAAAAGTCAACCGGCCGATGGATGTTCTCTGGCGCGTTGTCATGATGGATCTCCTTTCAGATGTCTCAACTCGATGTTTCCGGCGCACGGGCCTGTCCGGGTCCATGAGGGTTCTTGTATGCAAACGAGTTAAGCAGTAAGCGAGCCAAGTTCGAGGCTTCCTGGCCGTAACTATTCAGCCTGAATCCGGCAGTTCAGAACAACCGCAGATTTCGCAGATGTCGCAGATGCAGAGAATTAGCCCAACTTGGCGGATTCGAGGGTATTTTTTCTATAAGTCATTGGAAATCAACGCGAGTTTTTGAAAGGTCTGCACTACAAGCGGGGATTGTGGCTGGCGGGAGATCGACCAGTCTTGGGCGAGGTTGCTGTGGCAGCGTCAAGCGAAGTTGATTCAACAGAACTTTGAGTTCGTTCTCTGGTTCGGTGTAACGAGAAAGGATGATCGTGCGTCCGTCCGTGGTTGGCAGATGCACGTCTATCATCTGAATCGAGCGGAATTTATCGAGCACGGACCGCGAAGTGAGTCCTGGCGCCAGCGCCTTGACGCGGTTGCGCAACGTGACGTGCAAACAATAGGCCAGGAAGCAGACAAAGATGTGAGCTTCGACACGAATCTCCTTCTGGTGATGAATGGGACGGATTTCCAGATCGCCCTTCAGGTTGCGAAACGCTTCTTCAACATGAACCAGTTGCATGTAGAAGTTCCACAGTTGATCGCCCTGTCGGTCGCACAAGTTCGAGCGCAGAAGATAGCGGCCCTCCCGACGGCGCGTCTGGCGCAAACGGTCTTTGCGGAGATGGAACGTGAACGTCTTCGTATTGACCGGCTCGTCCTTTGACGGCAGACCGATCTGCACCAGCCTCCAGGCCGATGGCGACAGCTGCCGTGCGGCCCCCAGTTTCAGGAGCAACTCGTCGCGCGAGAGTTCCATGTCTTGCAGTTCATGCAGACGGCGCCACAACGTCTTGAGTTGCCGTCGCCGCATCGCCCGTTCTTTGTTGACGCGCCCCTCACTGCGCGCCAGCACATACATCTCGCCTTCGTGATCCAACAGTTTGACCGTAACTCCGTCCCTCACCGTCTGCCAAGGCAGGTCCAGCAACTTTTTCTCGAAACGGGTCAGCCGACCCTTCGGCGTTCCCACCAGGTAATATACCGGCGGGTCGCTCTTCCTCATCTCTTCCAGCACTTCTTCCGTAGGGATTCCACGATCCATTACCCAGATGCGCCGAGCTTTCCCGTACTGCTTCTCTATCTTCTCCAGAAACAGTTTCAACGTCGTCTTGTCCGAGGTGTTCCCACTCAACACCTCGTAGGCAATAGGAAACCCGTCCGGCGTGACCACAAGCGCAATCACCACTTGCACGCAGTCCGAACGCTTGTCCCGGCTGTGGCCGAATTTCCTCTTATCCTTCTCGCCGAAGGGAGGAGAACTCTCGAAGTACGTGCTGGTCAGATCGTACAACAGGATATCGAAGGAAGCGTTGAACAGATCTTTCCAGCGTTGAGTCAGGTGATCGAACAGCGCCGTCTTGTGTTTCAGGAGCAGGTCCAGACAGGCATACAGCCGATGAATCTCCGCCAACTCGAAATCGCCAGCCAACAGGTCGGCCATCGCCGTTTGATCAAACCACTGACGATGCAGTTTCCATTCGCTCCCGGGATCCAACAATCGATAAGCCGTCAGCGTCTTGAGCACCCGATCCCAGCGCGTCCCTTTCCGGCTCGCCGGAAGCCGCATCTTTCAGAACTCGTCCAGAGCGAGTTGCTCATACAACCAGCACGCCAGCCAACACGCGCCCCATTGCCGCGGCCGTTTCAACTGAAAATCTCTCAGCCGAACCTGAACGACCTTCTCGTCGTCAAGCGGCACGGCTCCGTCATCGGGAAACAAGGCCAGCGTCTTCGGCTCCGCATCCTTCTCGTCGAACACCTCGATGGTCTTGCGCCAGGCTGCCTGCTGGCTGTCGTCGATCTCTCCAAGATACAGCACATGTCGCTGTACCACCCGCCCGCGCGAGATCCGCCGGCTCTCTACGACGCTCCAGTACCGGTGTTCCTTGCCGTCCTTCTTACGTCTGTGCTCTCTGAGAAACATCGTGCCGCCAGAATATCACCGGCTCCTTGAGCTCGTAAATGGGGTAGGTCTGCACTACAGCCTCTCTTTCCGCTTCAACACTCGATTTTCCTCAGATTCCCACCGTTCCGCCCTGCAACAAAATGAAAAGACCTGCGAATCCGCCAAGTTGGGTTAGGAAGACCAGAAAAGGAACGATGGCCTCACCATCCGGGTGAGACGATCAAATGCCACAACCTCCTACTATCTGCGTACATCTGCACTAGTTCCTCTTACAGCCACGGCAGGATTTCGCGTTCAAGCACAGCAAACCCTGTCTCAAAATCGTAATCCGTTCCCACGGGGAGCAAGTCGCCCAAGTCCGCCGTGAAGCCCGGATGCTTGCGCTTGGCCTCAAGGTTGGCGGCAAACTCGGCGTGGCTGACCTTGATGCATCCAAACTCCATGTACTTTCGGAACGTGCCGACGATTTGCCGGCCGTTTGCCTTGCCCTCCGTCAGGCCAAGCCACAGGTCGAACAGGTCGCGCCCCTTTCGACGCTGGTAGAGGGCTCGAAGCTTGGTTGCAAGCAGTTCGTTCAGGTCGAACGTGGGCACCTCGCATTCGCCCGTGAACCAGGGCGAAGCTATGGAGAACCGCCTCTTCTGGACGCCCATCACCGTGAAGTGCTCCCTCGAATTGATTTCCACCTTCAGCTTCATCGGCACGATCGGCGGAGTTTCCGAGGCCATGCGATAGGTCAACGTGACCACCCCGGGCCCCTGTTTCCGCTGCGGCTTTCCAAGGAGCGGCGTCAGGGCATCGCGCAAAGCGTCGAAGATGGGGCCAATGGGTCCAGCTTTGAGCTGAACGAGGTCGATGTCTTCCGAGTACCGCCGGGGAGGATTGAAGAACAACTTGTGCATGGCCGTGCCGCCGCGAAATACGAGGCGTTCGGACAAGACGGGATGGCGGAATATCTCGACCACACTCCGGCAGATGACGAGATCTTGTTCGATCTTGGACCAGTCGCCCCACGGAGCATTCGCTCTCCAATCCCGTATGTAGGAATCCGGGATCATGCCTGCTCCCGTGGCTCTATGTCCGGCTGGATGTCCGTGTTTTCAATCACGCGCCATTTGTCACTCCGGGCTCCGCGCACAGCGAGACCCGGGTGAAGGGGCACCCAAGTCAGACGCTGGGCGCCCAGTTTCCTGAACAGTCCGCCCGTTAGATGGCTCCAGCCGGTATGATCCAGCAACCAACCCACACGCTGGAGAATAGCCGTTTCGCACCCCAAATCGCACAACCCCGCGACCGCTCGCGCTCGCATGACTTCCCCCAGCTCCACATAGATCGTGGCCACACGATCCAGCGACGGACACGCTTTGCGCAGCGCCAGCAAATCATAAGCGGTCATCTCGGGCGTGCTCACGCGAAAGTAACCCGTTGGGACCTTCTTTTGTTCCCACATGGCGTTTACGATACGCTGGCGGTACAGGAAAACGATTTTCTCTGATGGCAGGCTGAACGGCCTTATGCTTTGGCTCACCGCGACCTGGAAGACTTGGGGCCTCTGGTGGGCGGCTCCGTGCATTTCGGCGGCGCTGACGCCACCCACGTAGTACTCGATTCCCTTGAATCGAGCCCACTCGTCCAGAAACCATGAAGCTGGAATCGATCCTGCCGCCTGATTGAGGGGGTCGATGATCGTGAAGAAGCTGTTTCCCAACGGCAACACCCATCCTCCCCGCTTCAACCGCTGCAGCATCTTGTCCAAAGCGGAACCTTGACGATCCAATGCCATCGCGGCCTCTGAGCGTGTGAAGGTGTAACGGCCGCGCGACAGAAGCCCTCGGAGATAATCCATACCTACATGTTTCATTTGCAGAATAAGACGTTTATCATCCTTTCACGCAAATGAAAACCGAATGGTATCGGTCTGTCAAGGCTCAATCCATGGAAGTTATCTTCTGCATTTGGATACGCAGTTCATATCCATTTGCAAACAATAACTTTGGCGCTTCGATTTCCATATTTCACGTTGAACGTGAATTCCCGCTCACCAAGCGGGGCTTTCCGTCAGGTCCTGATCTGCAGCAGATCCGCTTGATGACGCACGCGCAACAAGAGCGCAGAAGCAGCCCACATCCGGAAGGCGCGATGGACGCTGCGCCCTTCAAAATAGGCATTGAAAACCCATGCGCTTGGGTTAATCCTCACAACGTGAATTGCTCCCCGTCCGACACGCCGAAAGGCATCGGGCGGGGTTTTTGTTTTCCAGGAGAATGACCTCAAACAAGGCGCTATTCGGTCTACTGGTTCCTTTCCAGTGAAAAGTGTAAGCGCGACCGATACGCCCGCCAGGAGCACCAACGCAAGGCCGAGCAGGCTCTGGCCGAAACGACCTCCCAAGTCCTCAAAACCTTCGCCGGACTTTCCAGTTATAGGCTGGAGTGGAGAAAATGGAATCGTTCAGGAATACAGAGATGAACTGAAGTCCGTGCACCGATCCGTGCTGGAACTGGCGGCTCTGAACGAAGAACGGTTCTGGTCGGGAACATCGGACGGGAAAATCAGGCCATAAACCGCTCCCGGAACTGCGGAATGTAAGCATAGGGCATTTCCCAGCTGTCAAATCACAGTCAACGTGTTAGTGAACAAGAAGTTAGCAAGGTCTGTAGGCATTTAGAGGTGGAAGAGAAAAAGGCTTCGATCGCGCCGTCCTTCGATTAGGTTTTGTGTAGGGAAACAAACCGAAAGGAGAAGACGTCATGACGACCGAAGCCCAAACGAAAATATATGCGGGGCTGGACCTGCATAGCAATAACGTGATGTGCAGTCTGCGTGATGAAAATGGACGCACGGTGCTGAAACGGAAAGTGGACACATCCATCAATGCGGTGCTGGAACTGCTCGAACCCTATCGTGCGCGCATCGCGCGGGTCGGAGTGGAGTCCACGTTCAACTGGTACTGGCTGGTGGACGGGCTTGGCGCTGCGGGGTTTCCGGTGGTGCTGGCCAATCCGGCAAAGATGGACCAGTACGGCGGCATCAAGGTGACGAACGATGAAACGGATGCGGGGTGGATCGCGGAGATGATGCGACTGGATATCTTGCCGGAAGCGTATGTGTAATGAGCGATCAGCTCCGGATCAACAGTGCCGTTCGCCAGAATCGGCACGTTGGTGTCGATGAGACACCACTTCGGCATTTTCATGTTGTCGTCGAATCCTGCGGCGCTTGACTGGCTTCCCGGCGACGGCGATGCATGGCCTTGGTCATCTCTGCAATGTCCGTCATCTGATCGCCAAAGAAATCCTTGGGCCAGTGAAGGATGTTTCCATACTCATCCAACTGCAAGGGCGTGATGGTGCTGCCGGATTCCCCCGGTCCGCAGAAGTAGATGGCGACGTCATCCTGGGCGACCTGCTCCTCGGCGATCAATCGTTGCAACCGGCGCAGGAAGTGCTCCGAATGACTCTCGATGATGAATTGAACGTTCCGGTTTTTCCCGTCCTGCCGGCTTTTCATGGCGCCGACGAAAAGGTTGGCCAGATTCTGTTGCACGGCGGGATGCAAGTGCAGCTCTGGCTGCTCGATGATGACCGATGAGTTGGACGGGGCGTAGAAGCTCTGGACGATGACAGGCAGAACTTGCGAGACGCCGAACCCGACATCCGGGATGGACACTTCGGGACTTCCCGCGCTGACCTTCACCCGCACACGGTATTCGCGCAGGCCCTTGCCAACCGGGGCCACCACGAAGGAATGGATCAATCCGAGTTCCTTCAGCCAGTAGGCCATCAACGCCTCGAACGGTAGGCCCTTCTTCCTGTAACCGGCGCTGATGCTGCGGTCCGAAGCGGCTAGGAAAGCGCTGACCCATCGGTCGCCCCGGGTGCCAACATCCTCCGGGGTCTCGCCCGCCCAAGCATAGTGACGCTTAGGTTCTTCGCGCAATGGCCCCAGATAGGCGAGATCCCGCAGCAAGTTCTGCATGGCGAGAACCAGGTCATTCAACGTTTCGGCATTCTGGTAGTAGGAGTTCAGTTCATCCGGGAACCCGAAGAATTTCAACGGATGGGGTAACGGCCATGCGCGACCGGTCTTCCGCACAAGATCCAGCCCCGTAGCCTCGAGTTGATACTTCCCCGGTTTCCCGCCGCTATGGTTTGACTGACAGCCACGATGTTGCTCTTCGCGCGATGGAGGCTCGCCATGCCGCAAGACTTCCACACGCGGTGACCATGGCCACACTTGCCGTTCAACTGTCTGAGATCATGCGAAAAGTACCGATTCGAGTGCAAAAAGACCAGAACTAGACCAGCAAGTCAGGAAATCGCATCGCGAGACGCGTTCATTCGCCTGATTCTCCGTCCATTCGGGCGGTCCATTCGGAGTTTCGCCAAATAGCTGGCGTGCCGAGCCGAAGCCCGGGATGTAATGTCCGCCTTCGTCACCAACGGTCCGAGCGCCAAATCGCTGAATCGGGACCTCAGAAGGATTTTTCGGGCCCGAAAATCGCGGGCAAGGCGGATGGCGGAACTTGAACCGCAGAGGACGCCCTTCGACCAGCTCAGGGCAGGCCGAGGTGCGCGGAGGTTCGGATGACGTCTCCAGCAGGAGATGATAGGGGAATGGAAGACTGGAACAAGCCCTCTCCGCGGCGAGGGTTTGCCACTGATGTATCTCATACGCTCCGAATACGGGACTTGTCGGGCGCGCATGCCGTTCTTTACTTCCGGTCCTTATGCGGCGTACACATTGTCGTACGCGTGCGCGGGCAGCCCTCGTATGCGCGGGACAGTGGATGGTGATGAAGAAGAAGCGGAAATCAGCGGAGGGGGACGGCACGGGTGTCAGACGAGCAACCAGGGATGACGTGTGCCGCGCGGCCGGTGTGTCGACCGCTACCGTTTCCCGGGCGCTGAACAATAAGAAGGGCGTCGGGCCTGAACTGCGCGCGAAAATACTGAAGAGCGTGCGGGAACTGAACTATGTTCCGCAGGCGGCGGCGCGGCACTTGTCGAAGGCCCGGACGGACACGGTCGCCGTGGTGTTTCAGGATCTCACGTCGGGGTGGTTCCTGACCATCTTCCGGGGCATCATGGCGCGTTGCAGCGGGCTCTATCACGTGCTCACCGCCCTTTCCACGCGGGAGGGCGACGAGTTCGAGCTGCCCAACCGGATGCTTGCGGAACGCCGGGTTGACGGGATGATCTGGCTCGACCCGCGTGTAAGCCCGCGCATGGTCGCCAAGGTAAGGGATCTCGGATTCCCGCTCGTCTTGATCCAGATGCCGGTGGCCGATCCGAAAGTCGGCTCGGTGCTGATCGAAAACCGGGACGGCAGCTACGAGGCGGTTCGCCACCTGCTGCAACTGGGTTATCGCCAGATCGTGCTGGTAACCGGATCGCGGAGTAGTCCGGACTCCATGCAGAAACTGGAGGGGGCGCAGCGCGCGCTACGGGAGTTCAACGTGGATATACCCGCCGGGAACATTCTCGAAGGGCACCACGTGGCCGCGCATGCGGTCAAGGCGCTCGCCGCGCGGCTCGACGCCGGGCCGCGGCCGGAGGCGATCTTCGCATTCAACGATGAGATGGCCATCGCGATCGTGCTGTGGCTTCGCGAGCGCGGGCTTGACGTGCCGAAAGACATCGCGGTCGTCGGGTTCGACGGCATTCCCGAGGCCCGCTATGTCGGTCTCACCACGGTCGAGACGCCGCTGTTCGACGCGGGAGTTCTGGCCGCCCAGATGTTGCTGGAGGCCCTCGCTGCGCCGACTGGCGAGGGGAAGGCGCGCCAGGTTGTGCTCAGGGGGCAGCTCTGTATCCGCGACACGTGCGGGTCGAAGCTGAAACGAGGTGGCAAAGTCGTCCCTTCCGGCGAGAAGTAGTTCGCGCAGGCCGTAACGCGTAAGTTCTCCGCCGAAGGCCATGGGCATCAACCTAAGCCTTATCCATGCAGCTGCCATGGCCACGAAAACGCACAAGATACACAAAGAAGCTTGGTTTGAGGGCGGCCCTATCGAGAAGAATATTCACCGTTCCGTGAACCAAAACCGGATTATTGATCAGCGCCTTCTTCTTGTGCCTTTTTGTGCATCTTCGTGGCCAATCCGTCTGCATCGTTACGGCGTAGGTTGATGCACATGGCCGAAGGCGGATACGTCTCAGGATGAAACCACTTTTGTTGTAGCCACGGCGCTGCCTGCCCTGAGCGAAGTCGAAGGGCGAGCCGTGCATGGCCTGTGGTCTCTGCACGCTTCATAGAAGCGTGGCTACATCTTCATGAGTATCTTGTGCGGATGATGACCTTCACCCGTTTCGTGCAGATTCAAACAGATCCGCGGTTGATCTGAACTCGCGCGACGTGCCAGACGAAGTGTCAGATCGTGCACGCTACGTACCCGATTACTCGCATCAGCCGCGTGCGCAATGCTGAGGCGGGGGTTCCCTGAACGACCATTCGATCCCATCTCTTGATGCGCAGCACGGAACACCACCAAGTTGTCGCGCCTGGTGCTTCATTCGTATGACTTGGCAGCGCAACGTCTTACATATAGAAAAGCTGGGCATCTTGCATGGCTATTGTGATCGCCTTGGCATGGGGTTGCTGATTTCTCTATTTTTGGAGGGAAGAAAAGGTGAGCGGCGCTCGACCATATAGATGTACACGCGTACTCCACTGCGGGGCGCGCGATATGTGGAAGGGAAAGCTCATGAACGCGTATGCGATGCAGGTTCGGTTGAAGTGGGTTGCAGGACCCTTGGTCCTTGCCATGGCCCTTGTCTCTCTTGCGCCCCGTCTTGTGCTTGCCGACACGGACTATGTGGTTCGCTACGTCGCTCCCATCGGTGTGGATGATTCCAATGACTGCACGAATCCGCTGCAGCCCTGTGCCTCGATATCGCGCGCCGCCGCCGTCAGTGCCGACGGCGACACGGTGATGCTCGCGGCAGGTGCGTACATCACCAGCAACCTGGTCATCAGCGCCGCCTCAGGCACGACGAGGTCCATCACATTTTCCGGCGAGGCCGCGACGAGCACAGTTATCCAAGCTGACGCCACCGCTGCGGTATCCCGCGTTCTCACCTGCTCCGGCGCGGGCCTGACGGTCCATCTGCGGAACCTGACGATCACGGGCGGGCATTCGGATTCCGGCGGCGGGCTGCACGTCGATGGCGGTTCAGTCCACCTCGCAGACTGCCGCATCGTGGGCAATGGCACGGTCGACCACAACCATGGCGTCGATGGCGGTGGTATCTACGTGAAAGCCGGAACCGTCACCCTCGCGCGGTGCACTGTGGCCTATAACAGCACGGCTGACGCTGACTTGGGAAGCGCCGGTGGTCGGGGGGGGAGCGGGGGTGGTCTGTTCAACCTCGGCGCTGTTTACATGACGAATTCCACCATCGCCTTCAACGGGACAGCGAATGGATGGGCAGCGTATCGCGGCTCAGGCAGCCCGGGAAGCGGCGGCGGCATCTTCAACCTGGGCCAACTCGAACTTCATCATTGTACCGTGGCGATGAATACCTGCGGCTCCATGTACAACTGGTACTTCCATGGCTATGTTTATGGCTCTGGTCCCGGTATCTGCGGCGCCTTCACCATGGGGCATACCATCATCGCCAACAATGCCGTCGCCGCGACGGCCGTCCTGTCCGACGGTTACAACCTGGTCGACACGGCGCTGGTGTTCGCAAATGCCGCCACGGGGAACATCACCGGCGTCCAAGCCAAACTGGATCCCTACGGCATGCGCGGCGGCCCCACCGAGTGCTTCAGCCTGGCCTTCGATAGCCCGGCGCTCAACAACGGCAGGCCAGGCCTGGACGCGGACGTCCTCACCGACCAACGTGGAACCGCGCGCGTGCAGGCCGGCCGCATCGATATCGGCTCCTACGAGGCGTCGAACCACGCGCCCTTCCTGGTGTCGGGTACCGCGTTGCGTTGGCCCGACGTGCGTGCCAATGATGGCGACCCCAGCGGCACACCCGTCGCCAGCCTGTTCGAGGGTCTGCCGGAAGGTTCGGTGTCCGATGCCGATCCACGCTCCACCACGGGCCTGGCTGTCGTCGCCGTATCAACAGACCACGGCGCGTGGCAGTTCTCCACCGATGCCGGAATCAACTGGATGGATCTCGGTTCCGCATCGGAAACCTCGGCCACTCTGCTCGCCGCCATTGACCTCGTTCGTTTCGTTCCCGCGCCGGATTTTGCTGGCACGGCCACGATGACCATCCGGATTTGGGACCAGAGCTGCGGGCTGCGCGGCGCCTCGTTCAGCGCCACCCCGAACGGCGGCGATTCCCCGTTCAGCTCGAGCAGCGCACAGGTATCGGTCACCGTGCGCGACGATCGCTACGTTTCAACCTCGGGCATGGACGTGGGTGACTGTGGCGATCCGGCCTCGCCCTGTCGGACAATCGGTTATGCGATGAGCCAAGCCCTCACGGGTGGAACCGTCAACGTCGTGTCAGGCCTCTACCGCGAGTGCATCATTCTCGACAGAGACATAGGAATCAAAGGCAGCGGGGCGGACAAGACCACGCTCCAGGCCGCGCTCAATGCGTATGGAAATCCAAGCAATCGGATTGTTCTCGTTCAATCCAACGTGACCGCATCTCTGATCGGCCTCACCCTGAGCCGCGGCGGCGGGCTTGATGAGGAAGGCGAAGGCGGTGCGGCCGTGCGCAATTCCGGAACCCTCACCATTGAACGATGCACCCTGGTCGACAACCATTCCCCAAGGGGGAGCGGCGGCGCAGTTCTCAACATCGGCACGGTGACCATCCTCAACAGCCTCATCGCGCGCAATGCCGCCGCCAGCTACATGACGGCGAGCGCGGCCGGCGCCCTCTACAACGAGGGCACCGCCACGCTGCGCAACTGCACGCTAAGTCACAACAGCAACGGCGATGGCTATGCCCCGGCCGACGGAGGCGCCATTTATAATGCGGGCTCGCTCGACATCTTCAACTGCACGATCGTCAGCAACTTCGCGCGCGCGGCTATGTACGGACCCGCGAACGGCGGCGGCATCTGCAACGTGGGTACCTTGCGCATGAAACAAACCATCCTCGCCCACAATACGGCTCACGACGGCGGGGCCGGACCCGACGCATTCGGCGCCATCGATTCGCTCGGCTACAACATCATCACCGACCTGTCCGGCATCCAGCTCACCGGAAACATGACCGGCAATCGCATCGGCGCGCAGCCCCTCCTCGGCCCGCTTGGACCCCACGGAGGGCCGACCGAAACGTACCCGATCCTTCCCGGAAGCCCCGCCTATGACGGCGGCGACCGGGGCGATTACGCGATAGGCGGAACCGACCAGCGCGGCTTGCCGCGCGTGCAGAACGCGTGCATCGACATCGGCGCCTACGAAGTCGGCAATCTCGTCGACCTCTCGGTCAACAAGTCGGTGGATATCGCGGAGATGTCCGCATTCCAGCCCCTCACCTACACCATCGATCTCCTGAACGGGGGCTACTATTCCGCGAGCGAAATGGACCTTATCGATGAGCTGCCCGAGGGCGTGACGTTCCTGGCCGCTTCATCGAGCCCCGGCTGGTCGCTCGACGGTCGCACGCTCTCCAGGCATCTGGCGGAGCTGGGCCCTGGAATGTCCACCAGCTACACCGTGCGCGTGGAACTGGCGCAACCCCGAAGCGATGTCCTGACCAACCGCGTCAGCCTCTCGACCTTGTCCGAAGATCTGAGCTTGGCCAACAATGCCGATACCGCAACAACCACGCTTCTCGATGTGGACCAGGACGATGTGCCGAATGCCGATGACGCGGATGCCGACGACGACGGAGCTTGCAATAGCGATGAATCCATCGCCGGCACGAATCCATTCGATACCTACGACGCCCTGCAGGTGAAGATCGATGGCGAGGCGGTATCAAACGACCCGTGGCTTGTCACCTGGCCATCCGTCACGGGCCGACTCTATACCCTCATGTCCTGCACCAATCTGCGCGCGGAAGCCGCGTGGTATCCCGTCCCGAGTTGCATCGACGTCACGGGAACCGGAGCGGCCATGGTGTACACGAATGACAACCCGTCCGCCTTCCGTCTCTTCAATGTGCGGGTCCGGTTACCGTAGGCGCAATCAGAATTCAGCACAGTCCGGCCCCGGCGGCGGCCGGATTGTTCGGCGAAGAACCTTTTGGCCGCAAGGGAACGCAAAGACCCTGCCCCGCACCGATGGATCGGCGCGGGGAAGCGGAGAATGTCGGATCTCCTTTTCGCTTCCCGCCCGATTGGGCGGGTAAGCGAACGCTACATCACCTCGCCCGCTGAGAACACATATCAGCTCTGGTAGGGCGCGCAGTCCCTTGCGCGCCGCTCCCCGACGATGCCCGGATCAGGCCGCGGATCATCCCTCCGCCTTTCATCGAAAGCGGCAAGGCAGGCGGGTTCACCATGCCATGAGGGCGCGAATCTTAACCTGATCCAGTTCCACGAGCGCGAGTTGCGTGACTTGGCAGACGAAGTGTCAGATCGAGTACGCTACGTACTCGGCTACCCGCATCCGACGCACGCGAAATGCTGAGGGGCGGGTTCCCTGCACGGCCGTTCGATCCCGTTTCTTGACGCGCAGCGGGTTGTCGCGCCTGATCCTTCATTCGTATCACTTGGTATAGCAGCGACTTGCTGCATAGCAAAGCTGAGCATGTTGCATGGCTATTGTGATCCCTTTGACATGGGGAGAACTCATTCTTCTGTTTTTACGGGAAGAAAAGGTGACAAGCAGTCGACAATACTATGTGTACGCGCGTACTCCACTACGAGGCACGCGAGGTTCGAAGGGGCAAATTCATGAACGGGTGTTCGATGCAGTTTCGGTTGAAGTCGGTCTTAGCCATAACGATGCAACCGGATTGGCCACCAAGAGGCACAAAAAGGCACAAGAAAGGTCGCGGAGCAATCATCAGACGCGCCGGTTCTGTCTCACCGATCGGTGAGGAACTTCTCCGAAGGGGTCGCTCCAGTTTGAAAAACGGGCCGTTTCCCTCATCTTTGGAGGTCGCAACGTGAGTCTCCCGTCTTCACCTTGGAAGGGCACCCGTATTCTCATGGCGTTGGGATATGCGGCTGTCCTGCTGGCTTGGACGGGACCCGCGCAGGCAATCGAGACCGTGTGCGTGGTGGACGACCACACCCGTCCGGTCCCGCCGTCGTGGAACTACAATCAAGTTGGCGGCGAGCGGGAGGCCTTTGGATCTTCGGCCTACTGGCAATCGGGACCGAGCGCCTATCGGTTCGCGATGACAACCAACTGGTACCTCGGAATGTGGTATTCGGTCGGTCATCTGCTCCAGGACGGATCGCGTTACAATCCTCAAGCCATGTTTCACTCGATGATCCGGTCGAACTACCAGGCGCGACTGACCGGCGTCGATCTCGTGGTCAACGCATTCGAATCGTCTTCGGGAACCAGCAACCTCGCCCTGGTCTTGGTACTCTTTGGAGTCGATGACAGTGGGACGTATGTGGCTTGGGACGTGGCTCAATGGGCGGACAAGGCGGCGTTGACCAATGGACCATTCCCCAAGACGTTCTCGATGAGCGTTAATCCTGCCGTGGTCTCGAATGTGGCCGCGATGGAATGGGTGGTTTACGGCGCTGTCGGCGATGCGATCGAAGTGGACCGGGTCAACGTGCGCGTGGAAATGCCGGACCTTAGTACGCCCCAGGAAGCGTTTCTCACATCGCTGACCATGTTGCTGGACAACTTCGATGATGTTAGCGGCATGGTCCAGGACCGCAGTTGGTGGGGCAGGGGCAACATGGAGAATGTGACGGCAACAGCCAAGTTGGCCAAGCTGTTGGCCATGGCCATTGAAAAGGGGATGGTCGACGAAGCCGCGGCAAAGACGGCCATTACGCGAATCGCCGACACCTTTATCAACGTCATTCCTCGCGGTCCGGCCGGCGTCAATCGCTTGCTGCCGCACTTTACGGCGAACGGTGGTGCGATCCGCCTGCCGGATACGGAATGGGCGTCAGGCGATACGGCCTATGCCGTGATGGACCTCGTCGTTGCCCTTCAGATGATCGGCGATCCACAGGGTCAGGGGGCGAGCGTCCTGGCTATTCTCGAAGATATCGACTGGGCAGCGTTGCTGGACGGCGCGGGCTACTTTTCTCACGGGTACACGGCCGCCGGCGACTTGATTCCGTACTCGTGGGACAGATTCGGCGTGGAGACGTTGAGTGTGATGCTCGCGGCCCTTGCCGGCGACGGGATTCTCACCGAAACCTATTTGTGGCCGCCCTCGGCCAACGGCAGCGGCTTCATCTATCACGCGCCCTATCCGGTGCTTCCGGAAGGCACGGACCGCTGGGGCAATGTGTGGGCGGATCTGCGGGAAGAAGAGTGTGATCGACAGCTCAGTTGGTATGCCTCCGCGGGCCACGAGAACCCCTACCTGGCCCAGCGCGGGCTTTTTGGATTGTCCGCTGCTGAAATCCCGGATGGAAGCGCCTACGGCGCCTACGGCACCGGCGGCCAGCCCACGCCGTACAACGACGGCAATCATCGTGTCGCGGTGCCTCATTACGCCGGCTTGATCGCCGCGCTGAGGCCCGCCGAGGCCCAGCAGATGTGGCAACAGCTCAAGACCATGGGCCTGCTCAGTCCGCTGAACAACGTGGAATCGATCGCGGTCAATCCGGCCAGCGGCGTTATCGAGACGGTGAACTACCTCAGAGGCTCATGGAATCTCGCGCTCCAGGCCGAAGGCTGGGCGCTTTCTGACACGGGTGTTGCCCAGGCGGCTCGCGCTGCCTTTCATGCGGTGCCTTCGTTGCACCAAGCGTATGAGACCTTGATGACGCCCCGGCGGCAGACGCTGGAAATTAAGGCGGCCCCCACGCCTTACGGCATGCCCGCGCCACTCGGCTACGGTCAGTACGAGGTCATTTGGGGACGGTTCTACACCAACAGCGTTTCGACGCCAATCGATCTCTCGAACGGCACGCGCCATGTGTGCACCGGTTGGATTTACTCCATGGCCGGCGCGTCGTGGACCGGTACGGAGGACCAAATCGAATTTCGTGTGACGGGAGACGCTTCGCTTACCTGGAACTGGCAAACCGAGCATTCCCTCGTCCTGATCGCCGCCCACGGCGGCATTACCGGCGCGACCCAGGGCTGGAAGACGGACGGGTTCATCTACGACCTGATTCCTACCAATGATCCCGGGTATGTGTTCGATCACTGGGAGGTGGATGGCAGTCCCGCCGGTTCCGCGATCCCGTTGTCCGTGGCGGTCACCGCATCGCGGACTATCACGGCCGTCTTCGTGCGCGCATTCATGGCCATGAGCAACGAAGTTCAAGCCTCGCTCTTGCCGGGGGAGTTCCAAGGCGAGTCGGGATATTGGCTCGCTACGGTCAGCGTGTCCAACGAAGCGCGCGCCGCAAAGGATTTTCGCGAACCCTTCTGGTATGCCGTCAGAGCCACGGAGGATAGTTGGCTGCTGGAACCGGACGGCGTCACCACCGACGGGTGTGACTACGTCGACCTATCCGAAGCCGTGACCAACGCCCTGTCGGGCGTCGGGAACGGCGATTCGGTATTGAATCCGGGCGAGTGTGTGGCCGTGACGAACGTCGCTGTCTACAGTCGCTACGGAATTCCTCCGCAGGGATACGTCTGGGCGCTGTGGAGCAATCCGCCCACGAATCAGACGCCGGACATGGACCAGGCGGACACGGATGGCGACGGCATACTCAACTATTGGGAGGACCAGTACGCGGCGTTGAACCGGAACAATCCGTTTGACGCAAATGAGGATTTGGACCAAGACGGCTACAACAACCTCCAGGAGTTCATTGCCGACACCGATCCCGCCGCCTCTGATTCCTTCCTGCGCGCCGCGCAACTCAAACGCGAAAACAACATGCTTTATTTCGAATGGGCCGGCGGCGTCTCGGCGACCCAGTACCTGGAACATTCAGAAAATCTGATCGACTGGACCATCGTCGCCACGAACAGCACTCCCACGGCGGTGACCAATAGCTACGGCTTTCTGCCCGACGCCATTCCCGCCTCCGGCTACCTCCGAATCCGTGTCGGCCCCCGGTGACAACGCCGGCGACCCTGCGTACACCCGCGAACTTATCCGCCTCAAGATGAAACCACGGAAGACGTATCCGGTGAGCCGCTCTTCCTGGGTTGACTATTTCCGTTGTAGCCACGGCGCTGCTTGCCCTGAGCGAAGTCGAAGGGCGAGCCGTGCATGGCCTGTGGTTCCTGCACGCTTCATAGAAGCGTGGCTACACAGGTCGAGAACCTGATTCACGCGTGGTGTAGCCACGGCACTGCGTGCCGTGCAAATGCTCGGCTCACGGGCGCGCCTCGCATCTCGTGCTACATCTTGCTTATGAGTATCTTGTGCGGATGATGGCCTTCGTCCGATTTCGTGCAGATTCAAACAGATCCGCGGTTGATCTGAAGTCGCATGACTTGCCATGCGAAGGGTCAGATCGCGCACGCTACGTACCCGATTACTCACATCAGCCGCGTGCGCAATGCTGAGGCGCGGGTTCCCTGAACGACCGTTCGATCCCATCTCTTGATGCGCCGCACGGGGCGGCAGTCGTATCGCATGGCATGGCAACGGCTTATGCATAGCGCTGCTGAGCATCCTGCATGACGATTGCGATCCATTTGGCAGGGGGCGATTTTTTTCTATTTCCCATGGGAAGAAAACACGAGGGGCGCTCGACTATACCAAGTGTACGCGCGTACTCCATCGCGAGGCGCGCGAGGTGTGAAGGGGCAAGCTCATGAACGCGGGGTCGATGCCATTTCGGTTGAAGTCGGTTGTAAGCCCGCTGGCCGTTGTTTTCCTTGCTCCGCGTCTTGCACGTTCTCAGTGGAAGGATGAAACCGCAACAATCAGGAGATGCAGCATGAAGGCCTCGTTCAGTATCACATTCACGTTACTCGCCGCCGTTCTCGGCATGGCTGTGCCGGGGGTGGGGCATGCAGCCAACCTGCTGGTCAATCCGGGATTCGAAGTCGGATCCACGGGCGGATGGACCCCGTCTTGGAATTCGGATGTATTCCTCTATGGCGGGAACACGGTACCGCCGCGCACCGGCGCGGGCTGTCTGATCGCAAGGATGCCCTCGGTGGACCCCTACTCCGGATACACCCGCCAGCTTGATCAATTCATGCCGGCGGCGCCGGGCCAGGTCTTCGACGCCTCCGTGTATGTCAAGGCAAGCGGTGTGGAAAACAGTTGGGCCAGGATGGAGATCGTCTTCCTCAAATCGGACAAGGCGACGCAATTGGCCAACTACCCTTCGATGAGCGTAACCGCCGATCAAGCCTTCCAGAAAGTCGCAGTCGGCAATGCCACCGCGCCGGCGGGAACCGCGTGGGTCAGTGTCCGGATCACCGTTGGCGCGAGCAGCGGGACGCGAAGCAATCCCGATACGTTTGTCTTCGACGACTTTGAGCTTGTCGGCAAGCTTAGCGACGCGGATCGGTCCTATCTGCGGTCCTTGGCGTTGGACACGTGGAACTGCATCGCCGCCCTCGCGCATCCCGTGACCGGGCTGCCCTACGACCACGACGGGAAACCGGTCAAGACCTCCGTTTCCAACATTGGGTTCTACTTGACCGACATTGTCGCCGCCTATGACCTCGGCTTCATCAACTACGCCGAAGCGGTGAAGCGGCTGACTGCTACCATGAGTGGCATCAAAAAGATGGGCGGCGGGTCGGACGGTTTTCACGCCTGCTGGAATTACGTCGCGGACCCCGCGAGCTATCCCGGCGACCTCACGGCTTCGATTCTGGATTCGGCGCACCTGGCGGCCGGCTTGATCGTGGTCGGGCAGGCTTTCCCGCAGTTCAAGGCGGATTGCGACGCGATCGTGAACGCGATGAAGTGGGAGCAGTACTACAATACAAGCACGAAGCGGCTGTATGGCGGGACCACGGCGAGTCACGTGATCAACACGAGTTGGATTCTCAGCGATCTGGCGGCGGACACCCGGCTGGCGTACTTCCTGGCCATGGCGTTGGATCGGATTCCCCCGGATTCCTGGAACACGCTCAACCGGACGGAGGAGACCCTGTATGGCCTGAAGTACTTCAAGCCGGGATGGGCCAGCGGCTTGTTCATGCCGTATGTTAGCTCGTTGTGGATGAACGAGGTCGGCACGGAGGTCGCCGAGTCGGCCGCGCGGTTCGCCCAGGCGCAGATCACGCGTCAGGCGCTCAACAACTACCCCGCGTGGGGGTGGTCCCCCTGCGCGGTTCCCAGCGGCTATCTGGGCATCGGGCAGCTTGTCGACACCGTCGTCACGCCGCACGCAAGCGCGTTGGCGCTGGCGGACCTGCCGGTCCGCGTGATCGGGAACCTGAGGGCCTTGGAAAAGGACCTGCGGTTCAAAAGCTATCCGCTCCACGGCTTCTACGATTCCGTGGTCTACAATTCGACGTTCACGGTGGGGCAACCCACGGCGAAGTATCTCGCGTTGGACCAATCCATGATCTTCCTCAGCATCGCGAACTACCTGAACCCCACCAACACCCGGATGCGGTTCGCCGCTTCGACGGTGGGCGCCAACGGCTACCGGCGGGTTCCCGGATACACCGGCCAGAACGGCACGCCCGACCTGCTGGCGCATTGGCGGTTCGATGAGCAGAGCGGCACGACCGCGGCGGACAGTTCCGGCAACGGGAACGTTGGAACGCTCAAGTTCTACTCCGTCTGGGCGGCGGGAAAACAGGGCGGAGGACTGTGCCTGCCCGGCAGTGCTGAGGGTTGTGTTGATGTTCCCGTAAACTCCAGCTTCGCCTATGAGCATGGGCTCACGATCGATGCGTGGGTGAAGATGGACGCTGTGCAGGAGGCCTTTCGTGGGGCACCCTTCGGCATTGTGTCCAAGATCCGTGCTCCGGCAGAGTACGATTTCCGACTCTACTATCAGACCGGCTCTCAGGAGATCATTCTGGAGCTTGGGGGGACGAGTGTGGGAAGCGTCGGGACAGGAAAAGACTCCGTCTTGACCGGAATGTGGTGCCACGTGACGGCCACGTACGATGGTTCGACGGCCAGAATTTATCTGAATGGAGAGGAGCGAGCAGTCAAGGCCGGCACAGGCAAAGTCAGCAATATCGGTTCATCCGTGCGCATGGGGGTCAGCGGCATGGCAAATGCACAACCTTGATCAACCTGTGTGGTGTGAACCGTTTGTGAGAATTAGCGGGACAAGCGAGTGCGACTTTATTAGGCTCCCCGCTCATGAAAACAGCACTGCGGCTTCCGTCGGAGAAAGAACAGAGACT
>JAZDKY010000123.1:0-18467 GCA_043802525.1 bacterium | reverse complement strand
GGTCGGTGACCGGGCCGACAACGGTGTGGGCCTCGTCACCGACGCGGCGCAGGGTTTCGAGGTATGGGGCACAATCGCCCGGTCGGTGACTGGGCCTACAACGGTATGGGCCTCGTCACCGACGCGGCGCAGGGTTTCGAGGTATGGGGCACAATCGCCCGGTCGGTGACCGGGCCTACAACGATGTAGGCCGCGTCACCGACGCGGCGGGGGTGGGTACCGTTTCAACCCCATCAACTGCCCCGTGATCTTCAACAAGAACAGGGGGTTATTAACCAGGTACCGTTTCCACAGGCGACCCGGCTCCTGGCAGAGGCGGTGCAGCCACTGCAGACCCGAGCGTTTCACCCAGGCCGGTGCATCCTTGATCCGGCCGGTGTGAATATCAAAGGCCGCGCCCACACCGACCATGACCTTCACATCCATGCCTTCGAGATGCGACGCCATGAACGTCTCTTGTTTGGGCGTGCTGAGCCCGACCCATATGACGTCCGGCTTGGTTGACGCGACGAGTGACCGTAGCTGCTCCTCCTCCTCCGGGTTCAACGGACGGAACGGCGGCGTGAACGTGCCCACGATGTTGAGTCCGGGGATGCGCGCCTGAAGCTTGTCGGCAAGCTCTTCGGCGACGCCGGGCTGTCCGCCATACAGGAAATGGCGGAACCCCGATGCGGCAGTTGCCGTGCAGAAATCTATCATGAGGTCCGGGCCGTACACGCGTAGGACGTCGCGAAATCCCTGCAGGCGGCCGACCCATACGGCGGGCATACCATCGGGCGTGGTCAGGAGGGACTGATTCAGAATGCTCCTGAGTTCCGGATCGCGCTGCGCCTCCATGATCCCATGGACCCCCGTCACACAGATGTATCCCTTCCGCCCCTCGCGAATCGCGGATTCCATGATCCGCAGGGCATCGCTCATGTCGATGGCGTGGACGCCGATGCCGAGGACGTTGAACCGTTCCGGTTGATCAGGTTTCATAAGCGTAGGAAACCACGGATGAACACGGATAGACACGGATCAATGAAAAATCGGATGCTGCTTGATGAATTGCGGGTCTCATCCGTGTTTATCCGTGTGCATCCGTGGTTAAACTCAGACGTGAGTGCGGTCCGGGTTGTCGTAATCGTAGAACGGCTTGCGGAAAAGATAGAGCAGTTTGTGCAGCACGCCGGCGAGCGGCGAGAAGTACGCGAGGTAACTCAACGCAGGGGAGCGGAAAGCCCACAGGCCGGGATAGTCCGTCCACGCGCGTTTCAAATAGAACTTCTCTCGAACAAACGGCCGCCAGTCCTGGCTCCACTCGGGCTCCGGTTCGTCGTGGCGCAGGTAAGGCACTCGCGACGGATCGATCTGCATTAGGCGGCAGCACGCCGTATCGGCTGAATAAAGATTGTCCGCCATCATCAGCCAGTTCAGGTCGACCGGGTCGCCGAGCATCGGGCCGCTCCGATTGAGACCGTAGCGGCCGTCGATGACGGCGACGGTCCGCTTCAGGTTACGCACCACTTCGCGCAGGACGTCGTCGAGGTACGGATGCAGTTTCAGCCGAGCCGTCGTTTCGGGAATGCAGCCCCAGAGATTTTTCACGCTCATGCTGACCAGCGTGTTCATGTGGATCTTGGGGACACCCACGGAGAACACGACGTCCGCCTCGTCGAGCGCGGCGGGAAAGGGAAACTGGACGCTGGTGCGCCCTGACCGGATGACGATCTCGCGGCGAGGCAGTTTGCTGAGATTGACCACGCGAACGCCATACTTCTTCTCCAGGGCCTTCAGCCCGATTTTCTCCTGCACGTCATCGATGCTGAACCGGTTGTAGCCTCCGGAGTCCGCCTCCCCGATGACGATGCGGTCGGTGTAATCCTTCAGAGCCACGACCAATGCCTCCACGCACGCCGGGTTGGTCATCACGCCTTTCCGGTACACCGGAAACGTGAGGTTAGGCTTTATGAAGACAGTCGCGTCGCGGGCTATCGGGCTCATGCCCGTTACCCAGCCAAGGCCGGCGCGAAGGGCGTCGCCGTAGTCAGGGCCCAATTGCGTTATGAATGCTCGGCTCATGGTGATCGGTCAGGCGTTCTTTTCGCGTCGCGAGGCTGCCGTCTCGATCATTCCGTGAAGGATCCGGTAATTCTCGTCTGCGTTGTATGTTTGTTCGGCGAGCTCGCGCCCGCGCGTCCCCATCGTACGACAGGCGGCAACATCGTTGAAGACCACCTTGATGGCTTCGGCCAGGGCCGCCGGGTCGCCCGGTGGCACGAGGCGGCCGGTCGCTCCGTCTTCAATCAGGTGGGGGAAGCTTCCGATCCATGTTGCGACGACGGGTTTGCCACACGCGAAGGCTTCGAGCACAACCATGCCGAATGTTTCGTAACATTCGGAGGGTGCTACGACAATGCGGGCCCCTTCGAGTAGTTTCCATTTGGCTTCGCCGGATTGGAAACCCTCAAAGGAAACGTTGTGCAATTGGTGATCCGCCGCGAATCGCCGTGCATCGGTCTCAGATGGTCCGGTACCTGCGATCCGCAGCGGAATTTCGGGCGCGAGTCGGATTGCATCGAGAAGAGTTCGCAGGCCCTTCTCGGGTGAGAGTCGGCCCATGAAGAGCACGTAGTCACCCTGGCCCGGGGACGCGCGTCGGGACGCCGCGTCGATGTGGTGGGGCTTGATACGGATGCGGCTTCGCGGGACGCCGACCCCCTCCAATTTATCGGCCATAAAGGGGCTAGGGCAGGCGATGATGTCGATCACGTCCAGCACGCCGTTGCGTCTCGCGGCCGCAACGGAGGCCGCGTACACGGCACTGAGCGCGTAGTTGTCCCGATAGCAGCGGAACGCGATGGCGGGCAGCGTGTTGCCGTGTTTGCATTTTTCGCAGACATGGCCGTGCGTGAAGAACCATCCGTTTGGGCATAGAAACCGGAAGTCGTGCATCATCTGGATGATAAGCACGCCTTCATCCCGAAGCGTGAAATACAGTGAGGGCGAGATCAGGGGGAAGACGTTGTGTATGTACGCCGCGTCCGGCTTCCATGCATTGACTAGTTTTCTGATGTCGTCGCGAGTCTGGCGTGAAGATATCGTCGCGCCGGGAAAACGGGCCATGTCCAGCAGCCCGAACGTGCGAATGTCCTTGTTGTTCCGCTCATATGTACGGACCTCTATCGAACCGGCGCCCTGTTCGGAGAGCATCCGCTTGTCCATGAGGTAGGCCGCGTCCTCGCCGCCGAATTGCTGGTAGAAATTATGGGCAAGCAGAAGCCTCATGAGCCCTGGCCTTCCGCATCCGTCGGCCACCGGAAGCTCGCCTTGTCGCAGCGGAATGCAGATCGCGCGGTGGGCGGATCCGCGGTGAACAGGTCGTAGGGAAGGGGAAACGACTCGACATACGCGCCGCTGACCAGCTTGGCGCCGAGTCGCCATGCGTTGATGGGGCCGCGCAGGCGTCGGACCCATGGGGGCGCTTCTGCAAGCATGCGATCGCGCTCTTTCGCCGCGTTGATCCCGGCGCTCATGTTCTGGCCTGTAAGCGTGAATGCGGAAAGATAGCGCCGGAGATGGACGCATGCGTAGCCGCTCCGGAGTACACGCACGACAAACTCGGCATCACCGGTGTCGCGGAATGAATCATTGAACATGAGGCCATTCTCTGTGATGCGCCGCCGCCAGAAAAGCGCGCAGGACGGCACATAGAGGTGGCCTGCTAGCACGGCCCACCACCGGAGCGGATACGATTTCCGGAACGCGGCCAGGGACCCGTTGGGCCGCACGACCAACATGTCGCCGTAGACAAGATCGGCGTGCCGGTTTCCGTCGAAACACGTGATGACATTGTTAAGCGCGCCTTCAAGGTATTGTTCGTCGCAGTTCAGGTAGGCAAGGATGCGTCCGTGCGCCATCCGGATGCCTTTGTTCACCGCGTCATACATGCCGCGGTCCGGCTCGCTGATCCAGCGGAGATGCGATTGCTGAACCAGCCATTCCTTCGTGCCATCGGTGGATGACGCATCGATGACAATGTGCTCCACGCTTACGCCCGCCTGGTCGCGGACTGACCCGCAGCAGCGTTTCAGATACGAAAGGCCATTGAAGGCGGGTGTAATGATGGAGATGTCGGGAGCGGACATGGTGTGCCTGCGGCCGTCCGGGCGCGGATATGTCAATGAATGGCGATGGGAAGCGCGCGGGTTCGGCGAAAGCGGAGGTTCTTGTCGATCGCGGCGTTTCTTGCAGCGCGCGCCGGCGCGTCCGCCGTCTTCTTGTCGGCTGCGACCAGGCCCTCCATGACTATGAAGTAAACAAAAAATCCAACGAACGAAGTGGCACCGCCTGCGAGCACGAAGTAGACGACGATCTGGGCGACAAAACATGCGAACATGACGCGATGGAAATGTCCCAGTGTCGTGTCGTGCCAGGCGCTGTTCAGATTTTTCCACTGCATGCGCAGGGCAGCGATGCTGAATCCCACCCCGCAGGCAAATCCGGCGGCGCCGAGGTCAAGCAGGAGGCTCAACATGCCGTTGTGGTAGTTTCTGGACGTCATCACGAAGTCGTTCGAGTTCATGAGGTGTTGACCGTTGAAGAACGTCGGCAAGTCGCTGGCGGAAAAGGCGAAGCCCTTGCCGAGCAGCAGGTACTTCGGGATCTCTTCAAGCATCAAGCGCCACACGTCGAACCGCCATGAAATAGTTCCTGACGCGTCAAGCGTAGCTTCGGGCGACAGTTGGATGAACGGGATCCATGACAAGGATCGTTGAAAACTCAGCGGCAGCTCTTGGGCCGACAGTGCGAGGACGACCAGGGCAACACCCAGGACGAGGGTGTAAGGCGTGATCAGCCGCGTGAAGAGGGGCGTGTTTCGCCGCATCAGCGCAAAGACGCCTGCGACCATGAGGTTGTAGACGACGGCGATCCTGTGGCCGGAAATGCCGGCGAGGAGGAAGGATGCGACAATTAGCGCCATGCAAAAAAGGAATGATTTCCTCCAGCTCCGTGCGAGCAGGGCGAGCGTGAATATGTAACTGCTCGTCACGTTCGCGATCTGCATGCGCGTCAGACCGCTGCCAGCCTGTAGGCCCCGCATGTATCCGACGGCGCCGTAGTCGGGCACGATGAAATAGTACTGGTAGTAGAAGCGACCACCGCTCAAGGCGTATATCGCCTGTGCCAGCGATGGCAGCGTGGAGAGAAGGCAGAGGGCAACCACGCACCGACGCCAAAGTTTGGGCGACACGTTAATGTCCCGGGTGGCGAAGACCAGCCCGATGCCAATGAACAGTTGGATGTACTGGGCCCCGCCCCACTTGGAATCGCCCAGTATCCGCAACCCGAATCCTCGCACGCTGGCGGTAAACAGCAGGACGAAAGCCAGCCCGAGGAGCCAGTAGTGGGCGGTATGCCAGGCGCTGCGGTTTTTGTTAATGATTTTCTGCGCCACCATTAGGACGCATAAAGAAAAAGCGAACATGTAGAAAGCATTGAGATTCTCTGGCAAGCCGGGAAGGGTGACCGTGCTGGCAAACAGAGCGATCGTGGCGGTCAGCCATACATCGGGTCGCGAAACGAGGTATATCGTCGGCGCAAATGCCACTAGCGCGGCAAGTGCCAGATTGCTCTGCATCTTGAAGCCGAGCACCGAGGCGATAAATACGCCTGCCAGAACCGCGATCGTGATGAGTACGTGCTGAGGGATCATGTTTCGTGCAACGTTGCCATACTACAAAGCCCGCCCCACAAGCGCACGGTAGAATTCCAGTGTTTTCCGGGCGCAGGATGCCCAGCTAAACGAAGCCGCGCGGGCGCGGCCGCGGGCGACCCGCTCTTGGTGGCCTTCCGGTGTCCGCAGGACCTGTCGCATCGCGGAGGCCAGCGCGGCAGGATCGTGCGGAGCGAAGTAGATGGCTGCATCTCCGGCCGTTTCGTGCAGTGCCGGGATATCGCTGCACAGAACCGGGCAACCCACGGCCATCGCCTCTAGAGGTGGCAGGCCAAATCCTTCGTAGAGCGAGGGATAGACCAGTGCCGTGGCGCGCCGGTAGAGGTCAGCCAGATCGAGGTCGGATCCGCGGCGAAACTCAACCAGGTTGGTGGCTTTGAAACGGTCGAGTAGGGCGCGGTCGCGCCGGCCCTGTTTTTCACCACCAAAGCATACTATTCTGCATGGTGAACCGAGTCCTTGCCCTGAAACAAAGGCTTCGATAACGCGTTCAAAATTCTTGTAGCCGTACCGGTTTCCTATATGGAGAAAAAAGGGCCTGTCCGTGTCGGTGGCGCGCCGCGATTCCGGGGACGCGGGATGAACTCCGAGGTGGATGACCTGGACGCGCGAGGCATCCACCTTGATGTATTCCAGCAGGTCCCGCTTCGTCTGTTCGGAAATGCAGATAATGCCGTCCGCATTGGACAAAGCACGCCTCATCCGCGCGGGAGTCGGGTCGTCAGGCAGGAAACACGCCGGATACTTCTCATAGGTCATGTCAAAAACGGTGACGACCCGCTTGGCGCGTGGAGGCGCCGGCAGGGAATTGAAGTATGTGGCGTGGTAGATATCTGCCGGTCGCATGCGCGCGGCCACAATGAACCCCGCGCGATTGGCGAAGGAGATCAGCGGATTCACGGGGATGCAGTCGGGCACTGGAGCGCCGCGGATATGATGCAGGGTTCTGCGCGCCTCTTTGAGGTGGATGTTCATGTAGAATCCGGCGAGGGTCTCCCAGTTGTCGAATCCCATCGCGTCGAACTGCTTGAACAGTTCCACGAAGTACCGCGACACGCCGCCAGCAAGTTGGTTGCTGAAGGCCTGGTAATCGTAAAGGATATTCAAACCGGCGCCCCCTGTCGCCGCGCATTTCGATAGTCGCTCTCCGTGAGGGGGTTCAGCCGCTGCAGCGGTTTGAGAGCACGAGCCACGCGATACCGTGTCGCGATACGAAATTTCCAGGACGGGATCGACCGTTCGGTGAAAAGATGGAGGCGGACGCCGTCGCTGACGAAGTTCAGCTCGAATCTTTGCGCCAGCGCGTGCAGCGATTTCAGGGTGAACAACCCGACGTGTTGGCCTGTTTCCAGGCAGTAGTACCACCACGCTCCCGGCGCGGGCGCGGGGTCCGTTACGAGAAGCGTGCTCAGGAAGACGTTCCTGGAAAACTGCAGCATGCGGCTAAGTCCGTCCACGGGGTCGACCAGATGCTCGAAGACTTCGAACGCCGTAACTAAGTTGCAGGAGGGTTCCTCCCCGGGGGCTGCGTCCAGGCCTTGAGCCAGTATATTGCGGCACAACGGATCGTAGCGGCGGAAGTCCAGACCTGCGTCGCGCAGCAGGCGGACCAGGAGGCCGTACCCTCCGCCATAGTCCACGAACTGACTGTCGGTGTTGAAGCACGCGTGGATAAGTGAGCGGGTGATTTCCGCGTATTCGAGGTTCCGGCTGACGAGCCCGACATCGCTGGCGGCGATTGCCTCACCATAGGCTTCGTCCAACCACCACGGAACGTCCGTCTGGATGTAGCCACAGGACGTGCAGCGCCAGTATGTCGCGTTGTGCCGGCTCAGGATGACCGCGCGTCCATGCTCGGACGTCGGATTCCCGCAGGCGCGGCAGCGAGGTGCGTCATGAGTGGTCGTATGTATGTTCATGAGCGCGGCGGTCCCAGCAAAGTCCGCGCGGTTCGTCTCGCCACGTTCAAGGGATGCCAGGGTGCGTAGGGGGAAGTCAGCGCTGACCACCGCAGCCTGATTTTCCGCATGGATGGTTCAACGCCAAGCGCGGGCCGCGCCGTCGACTCGATGGCACTGACTACCTGGCGATTGAATCGATCCCAATTAAAATGCTCGTCGAGGAGCCGGTGATTGGCAACCTGCATGGCCGCGAGATCATGCTCCGAGAGTTGTTGAAGGTGCTGGAGGACCGCTGCCGCGGTGTCGGGTTGGTCGAGCGGAACATTGGGTATGGAAGCGTAATTGACGTAACCGCTCTGTGGCGTGCAGACCGGGATGAGGCCCCACGACATGCTTTCCAGGATAGTGGCCGGATTGGCGTCCGATCGCCCCACCGAGATAAGGAAATCGTGGTCGGCCACCAATCGTTGTGTCGTTGCGTCAGAGAATAAACGCTGGCCCAAAGACTCAACTCCCTTGATGCCGCCGCGTCCGCTCCCGATCCATCGGAACGTAGTGCCGGGAAGACGGCGCGCGAGTTCTGAGATGTAGGTCGTGTTCTTCAGCCATATCTTGCTGCCGATATACAGGAACTTGCGTTGACCGGGGGGATTGAAGCGCTGCTTGATGAAGGGGAAGTCGCCGCGGTCAACAGCAAGATCCATGTGTACCGTCCGCGGGTACCAGTGCGCGAACGCGGATGTCGGCATGGTTTCAAACCAGTAACGACCCGTGATGGCGAGGAAAGCGTCACACCGCGGAATCACCGTGTCCCACATGGCGACCTGTCGCAGATCGCCGTGGGCGTATGGGCAGAGCATAAGGATGCGTTTCCAGCCTGGCAGGTGTAAACTCCTTCGGAAGACGGTGCACGGATTCGGGTGCGGGTGGCCAATGAGGATGTCGCCATGCGCGGGCCGGACGGTGCTCCGATCGTCCCATGTGTACGTGCGCACCGGGTAGGACTCGCTCAAACGTTCCCGCAGGTTTCGGCCGATGGCATCGGGGCATGAAATGGCCGGCCCGTCAGGATAAACAAGATGGATGGTCGGCGCTGTCATGGTCCCGCCCGGGGCAGTGAAGGATCAGCGTTTGCTTCCGGCGAACAGGAAGGTTCCACAGTGGTGCTCGGGATCGCGGCCTTCTTCGCGCTTCAGCAACCTCTGGATAGCCGGCTCGAACCGGCCGGCCAGATGTGTGGCCATCCAAGCTTCATTCACTTTGATGGGATGTCCAATTTCGCCTTCCTTGCCTTCCAGTACTTTCAAGTCCTGCTCATCGGTCATTGCCTGGCCAATGATGAGCCATCCCTGTGAACGGAGAAGGGCGGCGGCTCTTGCCATGCACAAGTCGGCATCGCGCACATGGTCGAGCACGTTGATCATGAGCACAAGGTCGAATGAGCTGTCGGGAAAGGGGCATTCCTCGATCGCGTGGTCGTCGATCGTGCACTTACCTTCGATTTGCATGCGTCGCACGAACGAAAGCGGGAACTCAAGGTAGGTACGAATAAGGGGATCGCTTAGCACCATCTCGCGAGGCTGGCAGGACGTGAGCACGAGCCGCATGTTCGTGTATGGTCCGCAGCCGAGCTCGATGGCTCGTTCTATCCGTGGCGGCAGGAACCGGTACTGGTCGAATCGGTCAGCCCACCACTGGTTCCAGTCATCGCCGCGATCGCGCGGTTTCAGGCCGATGGCTGCGAGCAGGCGCCAGACCAGGTTCTTTCCCCATTTTGCGCGAGCCTTTTCCGTGCTTATCCAGACTTCGGCCTCCCAAGCCTGGGCTTGTTGCCATCGGTCCTCTGAAACTTTGTCCAGAATATGGTTCTTCATGTGCGATGACCTTCCATTGCTCTGAGGTTGGCGCGCGGGCACGCGCCCCGTTTCTCCGGCCTTCAACTTCAACGTCGTACGAAATGAATAACGGGGTCGCGTACATTGACGCCGGTGTCGGCGTCCACAATCCGGTAACCGGTCTTCTCGAGCATCTCGCACGTCCGCTCGATTCCAGCGTCAAACCATCTTCCCGGACTGGGAGCGGGTTTCTCATCAAGAGGCTTGATGAGTTGCCGGGCCTTGCGAGCGGCGAAAGCGCCCACGATCTTTCGGATCGGGCGCAATATGGACCGGTTCGGGAAGGCCCGCACGTAAATGTTGAGTTTCGCGGCGTCTTCCATCGCAGCGTTGTACTTCCGGTAATCGGCTACCATCCAGAAGCACTCGGCATCGGGGCGCAGCTTGGAATGCAGGTTGATGGCGTACTGGCGGATGCCGTCGAACGAAACGTGGCAGAGGCACCCGTACGAGAACATATAGGTGAAGTGCTGCTCGGGCAGCGCCGTGCATTCAAAATCCTCCACGTGGACGTAGTTGACGTGGGGCGCAGGGCCGATGTGTTCGTAGAAGCGGTTGTGCGATTCGGGCAGCGCGTCGAGGCACCAGATTTCACGTGCCTTCAGCATGCTTCGCGTCCATGTGCCGCGCCCGGGTCCCAGTTCCAGCGCTACGGTGTCCGGCCTGACGTACGGTTTGATGCATCGCAGGTAGGTGGCGTGAAGCGAGCTGAGGTATCCGAAGCCGCCATAACCCGAGTGACCGAGCGGGTCGAGGGGGTCGCCCTCCATGTAGCCGCCATTCCAAAGTTTCTGAAACGATTCGATTTCAGGATTCATTGTGTGGTTCCTTTTCGGCGCCCAACACGGCATCGGCCACAGTGGTGGGATGCAGGATGTGCCGCCAGTATTCGCTGATGGCCTGCGGATCCCGCGCGCCCTCGCGCCATGCGTTGATCTCGTTCAAGACGGCGCCGGCAAGGGCATCGGTTCTACGGCGCGGAGCCAGCGATCCCGAGGCGTGTGATGCAAAGTAGTTCATGGACGCGATACGGCCCAGCGCCGCGATGCTGCACCCGCAGCAGACAGCTTCCGCGGCCGCGATGCAGAAACTTTCCCACCGCGACGTGACCAGCATGACCTGCGCGTCTTTGTAGAACGCGGGCATCTGGCCGGGCGCCATTTCTCCCACATACTCGACGCGTTCGCGAAGTGTTTTTGGCCAGGAGTCTAGATTCTGCCTGATGACGTCACCGCCCGATCCCGCGATACGCGCGCGATAGCCCGGTTCCTGCTTGAGAATGCGTCGAAGGACACGGTCCAGCATCGGCGCATCCTTAATGAATGCTTCCCAGCGTCCGGCTGCCACGATTATTTTTTTCTTCGGTATCTGTGGCTCGTATGCCATTGCGTCAAGCACAGGATGGGGAATGACCCTGATGCGATGCGCGAGGTCATCCCCTCCGAGCAGACCCAAGACGTGAACGAGGCATTCCCGGGCGAGCGGCGATTCGATACCGATGACGTCGGCATAGGAGAGGTGGCGCAGCAGGCTCTCGTCGTGAAGGCCGCGAAAATAGCGGAACAGGACTGCCTTTCCCAACGCTGCAACGGCGGGAAGAGGGTAGTTGAGGTCTCGGTACCAGCTGTACTCCCTCGACACGTATTGGGGGAAGTAGGCGACGGGACTCTTGATTCCATTCGAGTCCAGGCGCACGACGAGCCGCAATCCTGCTTCATAAATTGCGCGCGCAATATCCTCGTAGCGCGGACCGCCCCAGGAATTAAGGACCACGCCTCCCGCGCCGCAGGTTTTCCACCAGCTCGCGTTGCCCATGTTGGGGCGCGTGGTGGTGATGAGCGGCAGGGCTGGATCTGGCGCTTCGCCGTCGAGCAGCACCAGCTTGCTGTCGATCCCGCGGCTACGGAGGCCCATGCAGACTAGGCCCGCGTCGCGGTCAAAGAAACGTCCATCAGCCTGGTAAGGCATGGGCATGGCCGTGTACCAGCGCGTCAACTTCCAGGGTGCAGTTTCCATGCGAATCCGCTATATGTCGACAGTCGCCGCCACGGGCGCGCATGCATGAAAGCGTTGCTCACATTCTATAGGGCATGGCACGGCCGACTTCACTTCAAAGGCGCAGGCTGGCTGATCCGGACACTCGCGCCGCACGTTCGCTCGCTCCAGGCCTGCCCTCTGCCCATGCCGGGCGCCGGCGTCGCCCTGTTGGACTTTCGCGACCTACAGGCGTTCGCGCTGCTGAACCTCTCGCTCGGCGACCCGGGCCCCAACGCAATCCTGATCGAACTGATCGCACGCTGCGCCGGGCCGGGTGCCGTGATCTGGGACATTGGGGCAAGTGTCGGCGTGGTTTCGTACAAGCTTGCGACGGCCGGGCTCAACGCGGCCGAGATCCACGCATTCGAGCCGCATCCGCAGGCGCTGGCCATGCTCCGGTCGCTTTTCGCCGGACACGGGCACGTGCACGTCCATCCGTTTGGCCTTGGCGCGGAAGCCGGTGAGCTGAAGTTGGCGCTGGTCGGCGGTGATTCCTCGCTCAGCACTGTCGCGGGAAGTCGCGCAGGGCAGGAGCAGGTCACTGTGCGCGTCATAACCGGCGATGACGTTGTATCGAAACAAACCGCCCCGCCACCCCGCGTGATCAAGATCGACGTGGAAGGGTTCGAGGCCCAAGTGCTCCAGGGGCTCCGTCGAACTGTGGAATTCCACAAACCCTACATCTTTTTCGAGCATATTTTCCTTACCGACGATCAGTTGCGCGCCATGACGCCCGAAGGTTACTCAATGTCGTTCATTGGCAGCGATGGACGGCTTACCGACGATTCGAAAACGCGGGGCGGCGGCGGAGACGCCGTCATGATCCCGCCTGGCGGACGCCCGAGCCTCGAAGAATAACCGCGGCGTACGCCTTCTCCTCGGGACTCAGACTTCGCGTCACGAACAACCAGGATGCCGCCGCAGCAGCCGCCGCGACACCGGCCACCGTTACAGCGAGCGAGCGATCATGGAGCCAGGGCAGACCCGCCAGCACTGCGAAGCAAACGGCGGCCAGGAGTTTCGTGGCCCCGCCGAACAGTCCGCGGAAATCGGAGGCCGATATCTCGGCCAGCCGCACAAGCTCGCGCGAGGCCGGCAGGAGAGCGCCGACTGCGAAGGTCAAGAAGTAGGCTGCGAGGAGACCGGTGGCACCGAATCGGTTGCCGAGGAAAAACGCGCTACCGGCAAAAAGGATGGCCTCCACCAGCAGCACCAGGCGAATCCGGTAAAGCGCCTTGAAAAGGAAGAGATGATTGGCGAACTGCACGTGTAACGCCTGTCGCAGGGGGATCAGGCTCAAGAGGGCGATTTCGCTAGGCCCGAGGACGAAATCGGCCGATGTCCACCACCTGATGATCCACGGACAGAGGACCGCATACACTGCGGCGCCGAGAAGACCGAGGAAGAGGACCGCCTTACCCTCCAGCATCCAGCCGAATCGAAACCGGACCAGATCACCTGAGCTGATCAGGTTCGCGAAGTAGGGCTCACAATTTTGGGGAATGCGGCGGATGGCTTCGGCGAAAAGCTGAACCGGCTTGAGGTTTACCGAAAGCGCAGCCACACGCTCCAGCGGTAGCACCATCCCCGCGAAGACGAGAAAGGACGAATTGACCACGATGCCAAAAATCGAGATCGCGAGCGCATCAAGGCCGAGCGAAAAGATGCCTGCCACTTGCCGGCGGGATGCCCGGGCTGCTGACCACTTGGGAAGCAGGCCTGCGCGGACGCAGACGACGAAGTAGCAGGCGTGAGGCAGCAGGCTTCCCACCAGCATGGACAACACATAAGACCAAAGCTTAAGGGGACCCACTGTCGCGACAAACACGGCGAATTGAAGCAGGGTGGCGCAGAGCTGGATGACGTTTGCAAGGGCGATGCGTTGGGCCGCCCAGATGGTCAATGCGATAATCACCGTCGCCTGCCGGAGTGCAAGCACGGCGCCGAGGCACCAGAATACCCTGTTGCTTGATGCGGCCAGGTCATCCGGGACATTGAATAGACTCGGGATCAACGGCGTTGCCGCGGTCACCACCGCCAACATCAAGCCTGCCTGGATGGCCAAGAGTGCGAAACCCGACATCCATACGGATCCATACGTCTGGTCGCCTTGTGTTCGTCCGTCGATCAGCAGGCGTGCAAAGGCGGAAGATGCTCCGAAGTCGAGGATGAACAGATAGCCCAATAGCTGCGAGAAGATCGCGAAGAGGCTGAATTCGGGCTTGGTCAGATGCGCGAGCGCGATGGGAATCTGAACCAGCTGAGTCACCACGGTCACAACCAGTGATAACCATGACAGGCTGAGCGCCTGCAGAATGTGGCGGCCTCGTTGCATGAAGGGTTGCGGTGGCAGGCTTGCGCCGGATCAGCGGAAGAAACCACGAATGGTTTCCGCTACGAATGCGGCTTGGTCGGTGGATAGCTCAGGGAAGATCGGCAGGGCCAATGACTCGCCCGCGGCCTTTTCGCTCTCCGGGAAGGTGCTGGGCCTGGAACCGACCGGCGCAAAGCATTCCTGCAGGTGCAGCGGGACGGGGTAATAAACCTCGCAGCCGACGCCGTTCTGTTGAAGGTGCTTGAGCAACTCATCCCGCCGCGCCGTGCGGATGCAATACTGGTTGAAGATGTGGCGGTTCATCACTACCGCGGGCAACTGGACGCTGGTGTCGGCGAGTAAACTGTCGTAGCGCGCCGCGTTGGCCTGGCGGCCCTCGGTCCAACGGTCCAGGTGTTTCAACTTCACATGCACGACGGCGGCCTGCAGGGCGTCGAGGCGGAAATTTCCGCCGAGCATCTTGTGATAGTACTTCGGGTTCATCCCGTGATTGCGCAGCCAGACCAGTTTCTCCGCGCGGGCAGGGTCGTTGGTTGTCACCATGCCGCCGTCCCCCGCGCCGCCAAGGTTCTTTGAGGGAAAAAACGAGAAGCATCCGTAGTGGCCGATCGATCCCGCGCGGCGTCTCTTGTACTCCGCGCCGATCGCCTGGCAGGCGTCCTCGATGACAACCAGATTGCGCGAACGCGCAATCTGCATGATCGGGTCCATGTCCGCGACCTGCCCGAAGAGGTGCACGGGCATGATTGCCTTGGTGCGAGGCGTGACGGCTGCTTCGATCAGCGCGGGGTTGATGTTGAAGGTGATCGGGTCGATGTCGACGAACACCGGTTTCGCGCCAAGCCGCGCGATGGAGCCGGCCGTGGCAAAGAAGGAGTACGGCGTCGTGATGACTTCGTCGCCCGCGCCGATGCCTTCGGCCATGAGGCAGATCAATAGGGCATCGGTGCCCGAGGAGACGCCGACGGCATGGGCACAACCGCAATAGGCGGCGACGTCCCTCTCGCAGGCCTGCACCGTGGGGCCCAGGATGAAATACTGCGATTCGAAAACCGCCCCGACGGCGGCATCAATCTCGGCCTTGATCGAGCGGTACTGGGCTTTCAGATCGAGTAAGGGAACGTTCATGGGTGCGTGCAGCAATGTTGTTCGACCGCGCATGGACATTTTGGACACGGCCACGACAAAGCGTGGCCCTCCCGGGAACCGGAGGGACGCGATCCGTCGCGTCCGCATTCCTGTGAATTCGTGTTCATTCGTGGTTTCCCTTTCCCGAAAGTCTATTTGCGTTTCATCAGCATCTGAACAATCGGGCTTTCGAGCAAGCCCTGCGTTTTCTGTCGAAAGTTCTTCAGTTTGCCAACCTGTTTGCGGAAATGGTCCATGTCGCCGTTGCCGTTGGCCGAACGTTTGAGCCGCGACTCTGCGTCCTGCAGGAGCTGATCCGCGGTTTCCATCTTCTGGCCGATGAGCTCGATGGCCATCTTGCGAATGATCCGGCCGAACTCGTCGGTCGTTTCGTAATAGTCCTTCCGATCCCCCTTGATCCAGACTTTCTTGAGGGCGGTCCACTGCTCAAGCTGGCGGACGGACATGCTCGCGCTGCCCTTGCTGATGCCGAGGCCGGCGGTCAGGTCGTCGAGCGTCTGCGGCGCCGGACTGAAATAGATGTGCGCGTAGATCTGGCCGAGGATGCGGCCGAATCCAAACGATTGCGTGACATGACCGGCGGCCTCAATAAACTCGTTGCGCAGGGCGTGGAGGTCCTTATTCATGGTAGGCTCTGGTGGATTCGGACAACGATGAACGATGAACGATGAACGAGAAACGATGAACGATGAACGAGAAACGATGAACGACGACATCACCGCAGACTTCGTCCCCGTCACTTCCCGGATGGGAAGGCCGTGAACGCGCACGGTAAACACAGAACGTTCAATACATATTGAACATAACCATGTCCTCGAAATCGATCAAGTGCGTTTTCTTCGACCGGGACGGCATTGTGAACCGGTGCCCGAACCCGGTGCGCTATGTCATGGGCGTGGATGCGTTTCATCTCCTGCCGGAGTTCGTCGCGGCGCTGCGCGTGGTCGACGCGCGCGGGTACAAGGCCGTCGTCGTCACGAACCAGAGCGGCGTGGAGCGGGGGGCCATGACGATGGAGACGGTCGACGAGATCCACGAGCACCTGCATGCCGAGCTGGAAAAAGAGGGGCTTGGGCTGCTGGACGTCATGGTCTGCACGTCGGCCGATGACAGTCATTCGCACCGCAAGCCGAATCCGGGCATGTTGCTGGACGCGGCGGAGAAGTACGGCCTCGACTTGGCGCATTCCTGGATGATCGGTGACCAGGAGCGGGATGTTGTCGCTGGCAAGCGGGCGGGATGCGGCAAGACGGTGCTCGTGCGGGATACCGCAAAGCCCACGGTAGCGGATTTTCACCTGAAGAGTATGGCAGAATTGGCGGACCTGCTGAGTCAGCATTTGTAGCGACTGTGTAGCCACGGCTCTGCGAGCCGTGCCCGACGCGCCTCGCAGAGGCGCGGCTACACCCGGACGGACGGTTCATGCCTGTTTGACCCACCCCGCTGCCGCGCGTAGAGTAACCGGATGCAAGCCTCGGCGGGAAAACTCACTGCGCAGGATTATGTCCGCGCCGGCTTTGTGGCGCTAATCATCGCACTGGTCTTCGGCATTTTCCACTTCCAGGGGAACACGACCGACATCCGCATGTTCAGCCGCTCGGCGCTTGTCTGGATGGTGGAGCGGTGGAACGACACGTTCTTCTCCGGCGCGGACTATTCACACGGATGGCTGATTCCAATCGCCTCGGCGTGGCTTATCTGGCGAAAACGCGGCGAACTGGCCGCGGCGTCGAAGTCGGTCAGCGCCGCCGGGCTCGCGGTCGTGGTGTTCGCTCTGTTACTGCACTGGCTGGGCGCGAAGGCGCAGCAGACGCGCGTGTCGCTCATGGGGCTCGCGCTGCTGACGTGGGGAATCCCGTATTACCTGTGCGGGCGGGACGTCGCAAAGCTGCTGCTGTTTCCCTGCTCGTTTCTCGTGCTGTGTATTCCGCTGAACTTCCTGGACAGCCTGACGTTTCCGTTGCGGATATTCGCGACGGTGGTCGCGACGGGCATGCTGAACGGGCTCGGCATTGCGGTCGAACGATCCGGCTCGGCGATCTACTCCGTCTCGGGCAGTTTCCAGCTCGATGTGGCCGACCCCTGCAGCGGCATCCGATCGATCATGGCCATGGCGGCGCTGGCGGCGGTCTACAGCCACGTGACGCAAAAGACCCTGGCGAAGCAGTGGGCGCTTTTCCTCATGGCCATCCCGATTCCGGTCATCGGCAACATCGTCCGCATCATCGTGGTAACCATGGCCTTCCAGGCGTTCGGGAACGAGGCGGCGATGAGGGTCCATGACCTGTCGGGCTACATCGTGTTCATCGTGGACACGTTGTGCATGATCGCGCTGGGTGAGGTGCTGAAACTGGATTTTGCAGAGGTGCGTGAGCGATGGAAACGAGAACTTTTAAGCCCTATTTCACCCTGATCGCGCTGCTGGTCCTGACCTCGATCGCGCTGGCGTACACCGTCGACGTGACGCTCACGGACCAGGCCGGGATCAAGGTCGTGCTGCCGGATACGGTCGGCACATGGTCCGGACGCGAGATGCGTTTCTGCCAGAACCGCACGTGCAGGAAGACGTTCACCGTAGACGAACTGTCGAACCGCGATATCTGCGAGGCGTGCGGCGGCGAGCTTGCCGGCATGACGCTCGACGAGAAGCAGTTGCTGCCGCCGGACACGCAACTCCTGCGCAAGCTCTACCGGGATGCGCAGCGGCGCACGGTGTTTGTCACGATCGTGCTGAGCGGCAGCGAGCGCGCCAGCATCCATCGCCCGCAGATCTGCCTCGAAGGACAGGGCAACGTCATCGTGCACGATGAAACGTTGGAAGTGCCGATGGCGGGTCGCGGGCCGCTCAACGTCATGGTGCTCGACCTGTTGGAAAGCCGCAAAATGGCCGGCGGCGAGCGCGCGAGCACGGCGAGCTACTTTGCGTACTGGTTCGTCGGCAAGGGGCGGGAAACGCCTTACCACATGCAGCGCATGCTCTGGATGGCCACCGACCGGATCTTTCACAACGTGTCGCATCGCTGGGCCTACATCTCGGTCTCGGGCATGCGCCAGGAAGAGTCGGATGCCTACAAGGACGAGATCCGGGCATTTGTCGAAGAGTTGTATCCGCAGATGGCGTTGAACTAGGTTTCAGGTGTCAGGTGTCAGCACACATGCGGCGGTCACTCTTTTCTTCGCTGACACCCGGCGGGGTGGGGCGCATGTCACTTCCGTAGGGGTTTGTCCGGTTGACTATTCAATCGGGGGAACCACGAAATACCCGGCGCGGCACAGCCACAACCGAAGAAGAAGGAAACCACTGAACCCTCCTGAGGCGGGCAGGCCCTCCTGAGGCGGGCAGGCCCTCCTGAGGCGGGCAGGCCCTCCTGAGGCGGGCAGGCCCTCCTGAGGCGGGCAGGCCCTCCTGAGGCGGGCAGGCCCTCATGAGG
>JAZDKY010000122.1:0-16512 GCA_043802525.1 bacterium | reverse complement strand
ATGTAGCCGTCGGACGAAGGCCGACGCTCGGCTGCGGGGACGCCCTCGGCCGACGCGCCCCTTTGTGGCGCGGCTACACCAGGCGGGATGTAGCTGTCGGACGAAGGCCGACGCTCGGCGGCCGGGCCAAAGCCGATGCGCGTATACGACGTCAGTTCCTCGGGGCCGTCGACCACGTTCGCCACGTCGCGCAGGTAGACCGGCCCTTCGCCATGCGTGCCGACCATGAGGTTGCGCACCTCGTTGACGTCGCGCAGGAACGGGCCGGTTTCGACCGCGATTTCCGCGCCGCCCTGCTGGAACGAACCGCTTTCGCCCTGGCTGTTGGAAAGGCGGATCGCGCCCGCGATCTCGACCGGCGACAGGCCGTAGGCGGCGATGCGTTCGGTGTCGAGGTAGACGTGGACCACGCGGGGTTGCCCGCCGTGGATGGTGATGTTCGCGCTGTCGGGAACGTGCTGGAGTTTGCCGACGACCTCCTCGGCGACGCGGTACAGGTCGTGCGTGTCGTAGTGCTCGCTGAAGAGCGTTGCGTTGATTACGGGCACGTCGTCGATCTCGATGGGCTTGACCACCCAGCCCGCGACGCCGGGCGTGGTGCGGTCGAGGTTCTGGAAAATCTTGTTGTAGAGTTTGATCAGGCTCTTCTCGCGGTCCTCGCCGACGTAGAACCGGACCGTGACGACCGCGGCGCCCGGGCGCGACATCGAGTAGACGTATTCCACGCCGTCGATCTGGTAGAGCATGCGCTCGAGGCGCGAGGCGACCATGCGCTCGACCTCCTCGGCGCTGCCGCCGGGGTAGGAAATGAGCACGTCCGCGAGGGGCACGACGATCTGCGGCTCCTCTTCGCGCGGTGTCGCGATCAGCGCGACAGCGCCCGCGACGAGGCTGATGATGATCAGCAGCACGGAGAGGTTGCCGCGCAGGAAGGCGCCGATCATGCGGGAAAACATGGAGGTGGGCTGTTCCATGGCGTTACCCCTCACGATCCGGATTCACGACGATCTGGTCGCCGTCGCGGAGTCCCGACAGGATTTCAACGCGGTCACCGTACGCGGGGCCCGACTTGACGAGTCGGCGGATGATGTGTCCGGCCTCGACGGCCTGGACCATTTCGACCTGGCCTGCGCGGCAGATGGCGGACGCGGGCACGAGAATGGCCGCGTGCGGGGCGTCTTCCACCCAGAGGCGGCCGAACGTGCCCGGCAGGATGTCGCCCGTGTCATCCGACAGCCGGACTTTCACTTTCTGCGTGCGGCTGCGCGGATCGATCTCGCTGACGATTTCCGTCACCTCGCCCTGCAGGGTGCGGGCCGGGTGGTCGAGCACTACGTCGACCGGCTGGTTGAGCGCGAGTTTGGCGACGAGGCGCAGCGGCACGGGGACCTCGAGGCGCATCTGGGCCGGGTCATAGACGGCGAGGAGCACCTGGCCGGGGCCGGCCAGGTCGCCCGCCTCGATGCGTCGCTCGGTGACGACGCCGTCGATCGGGGCGAGTACCTGGGTGTAGGAGAGCGTGACCTTGATGCGATCGACCTGGGCCCGGGCGCCGTTGTAGGCGGACTCCGCGGCGGTGAGCTCCTGTTCGGAGGCCACGTTCTTTTCAAAAAGCTGCTTGGTGCGGTTGTACTCGGTGCTGGCCTGCATCATTTGCGCGTCGGCCTGTGCGAGCTGCTCGAGGATCTCGCGGTCGTCGAGGGTCAGGAGGACCTGGTCCTTCTGGACGCGGTTCCCGGCGGAAGCGAAGACATCCTTCACATAGGAGCTGATGCGGGCGCTCAGGTTGATCTGGCGCGTGGAGTATGTCGTGCCGATGATGTCGATCCGTGTGGCGACCTGTTCGATACGCGCGGTGACGATTTCGGCGCCGGCGGGCAGTGGGGTGCCAGCGGGTGCCGGGGTGGATTCACGGTGATTGCGGCCGCAGCCTGCGGCCAGCAGGGAGATGGCGACGGCCGTGGCGGCCAGGAATGGGTGCGGGTGCGACATGACTAGTCCTCCTTTCGACGGATGCAGTTCAGGATCCTCAGGCATCTCGGATCGGCGATACCGTACCAGACCTCGCGGCCGCGGCGGCTTGAGCGGACGAGACCCAGGCGCTTCATCTGGTTCAGGTGCTGCGAGGTCACGGCCTGGGAGATGCCGAGGTGCGCCATGATCTCGTACACGGGTGCCTCCTTCCGCCCCTCGAGGAACTCGACCAGCCTAAGCCTTTGCGGGTGAGCCAGCAACCGGAGTATCGCTGCCACGCGCTCGAGCAGCTCCACGGGCAACGCCTCCAGCGAGTTCTTTGGCCCCGTTATCATGCCTTTAACATATATATATGTATTGAAATATGTCAATATGCTAATGCACACGATTCATCCGGTATGTTTTCTTCATGTTTTTCGGATTCCCGCTGAAAATAACTTGTAAACTGAAAGCGCTTTCAGTATAAGCATTCATAAACACAACCGTGTGCGGCGTAGCTCGAATCGATATCGCGTTGGCAAGTTGTTTATGGGTAGGGCGTTATGAGCGATTTGAATCCGGCCATTAAAGATGAGATCGAACAGGTTCTTCCTTGGTGGACGGGTCTGTTATGTTTCATTTCGTATGAACGTTGATAGCGATAACGTATTCGTTGAAAAGAGGTTACGCGTAGTTAACCGGGAATTCGTCTTGGTGTTGAGGTGACGCGGGGGGTCCCGGCGGACCGGGGCGTGGAGTATTGTTGGAGTTGCCACCATGTTGAACACAAGAGAACAGGCGATGAAGAAGCACGTAACGCTGTTTGACATCTGCAAGCGCGCGCGGGTGTCGTCGGCGACCGTGTCGCGCGTCATCAACCAGAGTCCGCTGGTGCATGCACGCACGCGGTCGAAGGTGATGAAGGCGATCCGGGAGTTGGGCTACCATCCGAGCCACGCGGCCCGCATGCTGGCGCGGCAGAGGACCGACACGATCGGCGTCATTTTCCCTGACATTGCCGGCGGTTTTTTTGCGGAAGTCCTTGGCGGTATTGACGATGTCGCGGCCGAATCGCAATTTCACATCATCACGGCCTTTTCGCACGGCGACGCGGACACGAAGAAGCTCGTCGCGGATTTTGCGCAGGAGCGCCGCTGCGACGCGCTGATCGTCATGAACCTCTTTTCTTCGACGGGGCCGGTGATCAAGAGCACCGTGAAGAGCGGCATGCCGGTTGTGCTCGTGGATCGTCCTGTTCCGGGTACGAAAATTCTCACCGTCAGCATCGACAACATGCGTGGCGCTGATGCGGCGATGACACACCTGCTCGACATGGGGTATCGCCGCATCGCATTCATCACGGGCCCTGCGGACAGCTACGATGCGGACCAGCGTCTCGAGGGCGTGCGACGCGCGGTGACGCGGGCCGGCGCAACGTTGCCGGATGAGATGATCTGGCCCGGCAATTTCGGTGAAGACAGCGCGCGGCAGGCGATCCAGACGTACCTCGACCGGTGGCAGTCGCTGCCCGAGGCCATTTTCGCGTGCAACGATTCCATGGCCATCGCGGCCATCGCCGAGTTGAAAGAGCACGGTTACCGGGTTCCCGAAGACATTGCCGTCGTCGGTTTCGACGACATCGATGCTGCGCGACACCTGGGCGTGACGAGCGTGCGGGTCCCGATGCGTGAAATGGGGAAGGCCGCTGCGCACCTCGCGCTGGAAAAGATCCAGGGCCGCGAGCCTGAGGAGACGCAGATCCTGATGACGTCGAGTCTGGTCGTGCGCCGCAGTTGCGGCTCGGAGCTGGTGTCCGCGGCGAAGTAGGGGAGAGTGTTGGGTGTCGAGTGTCGGGGGGGGGGCTGGAGAGTGGAAATGTGCGTATTCGGTCTTCCAATCGCCTCGCCACTCGCAAGTCGCCTCTCGCCTCTCGACACCGAAGAAACCCGCATTTCACCCTAGACGTTCGGTCCGGGCCGGCTATAAATACCCATTCCTTCACCGAACCGGTTACTCCGAATCGGCGGGTGGGCGAGGAAACCGGTACCAGTTCGGGTGGTTTTGACCATGAAATCGAGCTTGCTGATTTGTCGGGGGTTGCCATGTGTCGTGGTCATCGCGGCGTCCCTCCTGTTCTCCGGCGATGCCTCGGCCATGGGCAAGGTCAACGAGACGGAGAGCGACCGCGTTGTCGTGGAGTACTGGGAGAAGTGGACGGGGTTTGAGGGCGATGCGATGCAGGCGGTCGTGGACGCCTTCAATGCGTCACAGGACCGGATCTTCGTCAAGAAACTCACCGTCAGCACGATCGACCAGAAGATGATGCTCTCGACGGCAGGCGGCAATCCGCCGGATGTCGCGGGGCTCTGGTCGTTCAACGTGTCGGTGTACTCGCAGAAGAATGCGCTGACGCCGCTGAACAGGATGCTCGAGGAAAAGGGCATCACGCGCGACCGGTACATCCCGATCTTCTGGGACCTCTGCAGCCACAACGGTTTTGTGTGGGCGCTGCCTTCGACGCCGGCGACGATCGCGCTGCATTGGAACAAGAAAATGTTCCGCGACGCGGGGCTCGACCCCGAAAAGCCGCCCCGCAGCATCGCCGAACTGGATGCCATGGCCGAGCGGCTGACGATCGTGCGCGTGACGCGCAACGGCACGCCGGCGCGTGTGCGCTACACCGACCTGACGGAAGAGGAAAAGGCCGATCCGGATGAGAACTTCGAGCTGATCCAGCTCGGCTATACGCCCTCCGAGCCGGGCTGGTGGAATCACTCGTGGTGTTACTGGTTCGGCGGGCGTCACTGGGATGGCGATCGCACGATCACCGCGCTCGATCCCGGCATGGTCGCGGCGTTCCAGTGGTTCGGCAGTTACTCGAAGAAGTACGGGATCGCCAACCTCCGGTCGCTCGGCTCCTCGTTCGGCAATTTCTCCTCGCCGCAGAACGCATTCCTGGCCGGCAAGGTGGCGATGGTGATCCAGGGCGTATGGATGTATAACTTCATCGAGAAATACAATCCGGAGCTGGAGTGGGGCGCGGCTCCGTTTCCGTCCTCGGACCCCGGGCGGTGGCCGCTGGTGACCCTCGCGGAGTGCGATATCCTGGTGATCCCCAGGGGCGCGCGCCACCCGCGCGAGGCGTTCGAATTTATGGCCTACGTGAATTCACAGGAAGCCATGGAGTTGTTGAACATGGGCCAGCGCAAATTCAGCCCGCTGGCGCAGATATCTCCGGAGTTCGTCAAGAATCACCCGAATCCGTACATCGATGTTTTCATCGCGCTGGCCAGGAGCCCGGATGTCCAGACCGTGCCGCCGCTGCCGATATGGAACGAATATGCGGACGAAGTTGTTATCGCCGCCGACCAGATCTTCTCGGGCCGGAAGACCGTAGAAGATGCGCTGGGCGTCGTGCAGGGGCGCGTGCAGCGGAAACTCGACCGCGTGATGCGGCGCTGGGACCGCGTCAAGGATGAGCGCATCAAGGAGTGGAGCGCCTATGACCCGTGGTGAGATAAGAACCGTTCTCGTCGGGCTCGTCTTCATCAGCCCATGGCTGCTCGGCTTTGTCGCGTTCACGTTCTATCCGGTCATGGCGTCGCTCTACTGGTCATTCTGCGATTACGACGTGCTCACGAAGCCGGTGTGGATCGGGCTCCTGAACTACCAGGACATGCTCACCGACGACGTGTTCTGGAAATCGCTTTGGAATACGCTCTATTTCATGACCTTCTCCGTTCCGCTCGGCTTGATCCTTTCCTTTCTCATTGCGGTCATGCTCAACAACGAGATCAAAGGGCGCCCGATCTACCGCACCATTTACTTCCTGCCCTCGATGGTGCCGCTGATCGCGGTGGCCATGATCTGGATGTGGATCTTCAACGGCAGTTTCGGTCTGCTGAACTACGGCCTGAAGTTCCTCGGGATCCAGGGACCCGAGTGGCTTGCGAACCCCGCGTGGACGAAACCCGCGCTGATCCTGACGGGGCTCTGGCAGATGGGCGGCAGCATCGTGATCTACCTCGCCGCGCTTCAGGACGTGCCGCGCGAACTCTACGAGTCGGCCGAGCTGGACGGTGCGGCGCCGTGGCACAAGATGATCCACATCACGGTTCCGATGGTTTCGCCGGTGATCTATTTCAACCTCGTGATGGGTTTGATCGGAGCGTCTCAGGAGTTTGTGCGGCCGTTCGTCATGATGGGCGGCGGCGGACCGGACCGGTCGGCGCTTTTCTACGCGGTCTACATCTACCAGAACGCTTTTCAGTACAACCAGATGGGTTACGCATGCGCCATGGCGTGGGTGCTGCTGGTGCTGATCATGATCCTGACGTGGATCGCCACGGCCGCGACGCGGAGACACATTTACTATGCGGGGGAATAGTCCATGTTCCTAAGGCGGCTGCTGTACCGGATCTTTCTCTATACCGTGCTGCTGATCGGCACGGCGCTGTTCCTATTGCCGCTGGTCTGGCTGATCTCGACGTCGCTCAAGCCGATCGAGCAGACCATGTCGATGCCGCCGACCTTCATTCCGTACCGCAACTACGCGGAGATCGACGGCCGGAACGTAGCGGTCCGCCGCGCCGAGACGATCGAGATGCCGTCCAGCATCATCGTGGAAGAGGGCGCGGACAAGATGCGCATCGTCCCGCAGAGCATGATTCGCGGCAACCTTCTCATTCAGGCCGATGCCGATGGCGAGGAAACGCAGAAGCCGGTGACGATCGTGCGCGAAATCCCTGCATCGCGTGAGCAGCCGTGGGTTCGGGTCGCGCCGGAAACGGAACGTAAGCCGGAGCAGGGCGAGCAGATGGCCGAATGGCATGTGGTTCCGGCCGGCGCCGTCACGCGCAGGATTTCGCCGCGCTGGGAGAACTACCCGGGCGCGATCAGGGCGATGAAGGAATTCCCCAGCTACCTCAGGAACACGGTCTTCCTCTGCATCATGACCGTCATCGGCACGGTGCTGTCGAGCGCCGTCGCCGCCTACGGGTTCGCGCGGATTCAGTGGCGGGGCCGCAACAAGGTGTTCGTCTTGTGCCTGGTGACCATGATGATCGTGGGCCCGGTGACGATGGTGCCGATCTACTGCCTGTTCAAGGCGCTCGGCTGGATCGGGACGATGCGCCCGCTGTGGGTCGGTTCCTTCTGCGCGGGCGCGTTCAACGTCTTCCTGCTGCGGCAGTTCTTTTTGACCATCCCGAAGGACCTCTCCGAGGCGGCGCGGATCGACGGCTGCAGCGAGTTCCGCATCTTCTGGCAGATCATTCTCCCCCTCTGCCGCCCGGCGCTCATGGTCGTGGGCCTCTTCCAGTTCATGGGCACGTGGAACGACTTCTTCGGCCCCCTCATCTATCTGACCGACCAGAAGCAGTACACGCTGGCCCTCGGCCTCTATGCCTTCCAGAGCCAGCACGGTGGCACGGAATGGCACTGGCTCATGGCGGCCAGCATGCTGGTCGTCCTGCCGATCATCATCCTGTTCTTCTTCACGCAAAAGACGTTCATCGAGGGTATTTCGATGACGGGCATCAAGGGGTGATCTTTTTTCGACCCGGTCGAAAAAAGATAGGCATATGAAAACTTCCGAAACAGCCACAACCGGTGAACGCCATCTGATCCATCGGGACGGTTTGGCGCTGCACAAACTTCAAGGCGGCGGGCTGACGATTGAACTCCTGTCGAACGGTTCCATTCACGCGATCACGTGCGGAGACATCATCGTCAACCAGTGGCTCGCGCATCCACTCGAGGGCGGCATGAACCGCCTTGTGCTCCGCGCCATCGACGGCTCGCGCATCCGCCCTATCCAGCTCATCGGTCCGTCGTCGCCCTCGCAGTTCGGCACGGACGGGCACGGCGCCCGCTGGCAGGGCGAGTGGGATGGCCTTGCGTACGACGTATCGCTGCGCGTGCACCCGGACGAGCCCATCTGGTTCTGGACCGTGTCCGTGCGCAACAACGGCAAGAGCGCCCGCCGTGTCGACGCGCTGTGCGGCCAGGACATCGGTCTCTCCGCCGCCGCCTCGCTGCGCAGCAACGAGGCGTACACGAGCCACTACATCGACCACCGCGTGGAAAAAGACGCTGCCATCGGGCCCGTCATTCTCTCGCGCCAGAACAATGAACAGGGTGGGGCGTTCCCGTGGACGATGTGCGGCTGCCTGACAGGCGCGGAGTCGTTCGCGACGGACGGATTCCAGTTCTTCGGCCTGGAGCACAAAATCACCGGGGAACCCGAAGCCTTCGGTCGCGCGGCCCTGCCCTCGAAAAAGCTGCAGTACGAGTTCGCCTATCCGTCGCTGCAGGCGCAGCCGTTCGACCTCGCCCCGGGCGCCTCGCGCGATATCGAGTTTTTCACGCTTGTCGACCCGAACCACGCCGCGGCTTCGTCTGCGGACGACCTGCTGAAACTCGCGGACGTGAAGAAGCTCCGCGCCGCGCTGGCGGCGCCATCCGCCGCGACGGCTGCCGTCGCGGCGCCCACGATGTACCAGGCGCCACTGCTGGAGTCGGACGATCTGACCGACGCCGAAATCACGGAATGGTTCGGCAGCGACCGCCGGTGCGCCGAGCGGGACGGCACGAGCCTGCTCTCCTTCTTTTGCGGCGCCGATGCGCACGTCGTGCTCAAGGCCAAGGAACGCGCTTCGGAGCGACCGCACGGGCACATCCTCCGCACGGGGACGAGCCTGCTGCCGGACGACGCGACGATGAGCGCCACCTGCTACATGTTCGGCGTGTTCCTCTCCCAGGTCACGGTCGGCAACACGAGCTTCCACAAGCTGCTGTCGGTTTCGCGCAGCCACCTCAACGTGATACGCACCGCGGGCCAGCGCGTCTTCGTCCAGGCGAAAGACGGCTGGCGCATGCTCGGCGTCGCGTCGGCGTTTGAAATGCGCCCGGGTCTGTGCCGCTGGATGTACAAGGCGTCCGACGCGCTCATCGAGGTTCGCGCCGCGGCGTCTTCGCACGCGTCGGCGCTGCGCGTGGATATCAATGTCCTCCGCGGCGGCCCGCGCGTGTTCGTCATTGCCAACGATGTGGTCGCCGGCAACAACGAACTGGACGAACCGGCGCGGATGACGGTCGACGAGGCGGGCTCGCGGATTCTCATCCAGCCCGTCCCCGATTCCTTCGCGGCCAAGCATTACCCGGGCCTCTCGTTCTCCATCGCCTGCGTGACCCCCGGCGCGATGGACGCGATGGGTGGCGCGGAACTGGTCGGCGCAGGACTGGATCAGCAGAACGTTCCCATCGCGGTCCTCCGTACGAAGCCCATCGCCGCCGTCACGCTCCGCATCCGGGGCTCCCTGACGGCCGGCGCGTTTCCCGCGCAGGAGCCGGTCCCGTCCGGTATGTGCACATGCGCCGATGACATCACTGATTTTGTCCGGAACACGACGGCCGCGCTGTCGTTTCCCGGCTCGGCCGACAGCCGCCTCGCGCGCATGCAGGAGATTCTGCCGTGGTTCGCGCAGGACGCGTTGATCCACTGCACCGTCCCGCACGGCCTCGAGCAGTACGGCGGGGCCGCCTGGGGCACGCGCGACGTCTGCCAGGGCCCGGTCGAATTCCTCCTCACGTTCGGACACCACAAGGAAGTCCGGCGCATTATCGAAAGGGTCTACGCGCAGCAGTACGACGAAACCGCGGAATGGCCGCAGTGGTTCATGTTCGACGCGTACCGGAAGATCCAGCACGACCACTGCCACGGCGATGTCATCTTCTGGCCGCTCAAGTCGCTATGCGAATACATCGAAACCACGAGCGATTTTGCGATCCTGGACCAGCGCATCCCGTGGACGAAGAATCAGGGCTTCGGCGTCACGGAGGAAACCTCGACGCTGTTTGAGCACACGCAGAAGCAGGTCGAACGGATCCGCGCGATGTTCATCGGCGGCAGCGCGATCGTGTGCTACGGCGACGGCGACTGGGACGACACGCTCCAGCCGGCCGACGAAAAAATGCGCAGCCGCATGGCCAGCGGGTGGACCGTGGCGCTTTGCTACCAGGTCCTTACGCGCTATGCCGAGGTCTGCCGCCGCGCAGACCGGAAGGATTTTTCCGTGAAGCTCGACGCCATGGCCGCGGACGTCCGCCGCGACTTCAACAAGATCGTCGTACGCGACGGGATCGTCAGCGGCTTCGTCATCTTCGAGGACAACGGCACGATTCGCCCGCTGCTGCACCCGGATGACAAAGTGACCGGGATCCGGTACCGCCTGCTGCCGATGACGCGCGGCATCATCAGCGAGATCTTCACGCCGGAACAGGCGAAGAAACACCTCGAACTCATCGAGAAGCATCTTCTCTTTCCTGACGGCGCCCGGTTGATGGACCGCGCCGCTGTTTATCACGACGGGTTGTCGAAGCTCTTCAAGCGCGCGGAGACATCCGCCTACTTCGGGCGCGAGGTCAGCCTCCAGTACGTCCACGCGCACATCCGCTACGCTGAGGCCTTGGCCAAGGTTGGCCGCGGCCAGGAACTCCTCAAGGCGCTGCTTACGGTGAACCCGGTGCAGGTGCGGGAGACGGTCCCGAGCGCGGTGGCGCGGCAGAGCAATACGTACTTCAGCAGCTCGGACGGCGATCTTGCCGACCGCTACGAGGCGTTCGCGCGTTATGGCGAAATCCGCGAGGGCAAAGTCCCGCTCAAAGGCGGCTGGCGTGTCTACTCCAGTGGCCCGGGCATTTATCTGAAGCAGTTCGTCGCGCATTTCCTCGGCATCCGCGAGTGGTTCGGGCATGTCGTGATCGACCCGGTCATGGACCCGTCGCTTGATGGCCTCGTCGTTTCACTGAATTTTCGCGGCCGCGCGATGAAGTTCCGCTACCACGTGAAGGAAGGGATTTTCTCGCCGCAGAAAATCGAAGTCGGTGGCAAGCCCCTCGCGTTCACACGCCAGGCCAACCCGTACCGCGAAGGCGGCGCTCTCATCCCGCAGGACGCGTTTGATGCTGCGGTCCAGGCTGGCGCAACCGTCGAGGTCACGCTGTAGCGGTGTGTCATCCCGGGCACAGAAGGTAGGGACGGCTCGCCGAGCCGTCCGGTCGTGTGTCCGTTTGAAATCCCGTCACCTACAGGCAGGGCGCGCTGGCCCCCTTCGGCAGGCTCAGGGCAAGCAGCGAGAACGTACATGGATAATATAGAGCGGAGTGCCACGGAGGGTGAGCAGGATCAGACCAGAACCTCTCCATTGACTTGTCGCACATCAGGCCCTGCTGCTACTCTTCGATCGGTCTGCGCGGAGGACGGGCTCTGCGGGGAGGCAACCCGAGCACCGTGTCAGGAGCCAAAACGGCAGGTCGCACGGCGGGGCCCTTCCCCGTGGCGGCCTTCTTCTATTGGCATGCGGGATCAAGGGTAGAGGCCTGTCAGGCTGCCCACACAAAACAGCGAAGAGCCGGAGAAGCACGATGAATCGATTGCGCACACGTTTTCACTGTATTGCGGCGACGTTTGTTCTGTTCGTCTCCGGAATGGCGGCCGCGGTGTTCGGCGAGACCCTGGAGAATCGTGACGGCAATAGCCTGATCGCCGTGTGGTGGGGCAGCGACCCTGTGGCGCCCTATGTGTACACGATGGACTTCGGCAACACGCAGTACGTCCACTCGGCGCCGTTCTCGCTGAAGATCGATTTCAACAAGTTGAACGACCTGAACCCCTACAGCTTCATTTCCGCGATGGGGCGATGGAACTTCCAGAACTTTGACTACCTGTCGTTCTGGGTCCGCAACAACGGCAGTCCGCTGAAGATTCGCATCCGCCTGGAAGACAGGAACGGAAATCCCTGGGAATCGAACTGGGCAGACATTGAACCCGAGACCAAGACGACGAATGCCGACTGGGAGAACCTGGTTGTCGACCTGACGCGCACCTTCGCCGCGACCAATGTGGACTTTACGGGCATCGAGCAGATCATGTTCCTGGTGGCGCCGGGCATCGGGACGACGAACGGAACGTTCTGGCTGGACGACGTGGACCTGACGCGTTCGCCCCATGGCGCGCCGTTGGAGACGTTCGAGAGCGACCTCTTCGGCTGGTCCGGAGGCGGCGTGTTCACGAACATGACGAACACGACCGAGCAGTTTCAGAACAACGGCGCGCCGACGGATCTGGGGCAGAAGTCGATGAAGATCGCGTGGGAGAGCAAGTCGACCAACTACGACAACTTCATCTACAGCCCGTTGCACGATTCGATAGCCCCCGTCAGCCGCATCGGGCGCTACACGAACCTCACGCTCAACGGAAACGACACGCTCGACGTGTGGGTGAAGAGTTCGACGGATAACAACATGCCGATCCTGCTCAAGTTCACGGGAAAAAAGGACACTGCGGACGTGGGGACAGTCAACTACACCGGCGAGGGCGACTGGCAGAAGCTGAGTTGGAAGTTTGCTGAGCGATCCGAAGTCGCTGAGAAGCTCCAAATCGTCTGGATCTTTCCATACCCGGGCCTGTTCGATGACGGGGGTACGATGTACATCGACAACCTGGGGTTGTCGGGTGGCACGGGGCCTTCCATCCCGCTGGCGCCGACCAACTTCGTCACGACGGCGGCGGTGCCCGACGGTAACGGGATTTACACGGTGAAGTGGGCGAGCGTCTCCGGGGTTTCCGGCTACGTTCTGCAGGAATCGACGAACATCAACTTCAAGACGTTCACGACGACGAACGTGACGACGACCTCGCGCCGAATCGTCAAGACCGTGACCTCCTTTGGCAAGACCTACTACTACCGGGTGTGCTCACGGATCGTCGCAGACGATGTGACGAACAGCGGCTCGTTCGCGGCGGCTCTGCCCGTGACCGTCAAGCGTATCCCGACGGCACGGAGGACGTATGAGCTGCTCGAAAACTTCGACGGCGCGAGCCTGATCTCCACCTGGTGGGGCAGTGATCCGACGGAGCCGTATGTCTATACAATGGACTTTGGTAACACGCAGAAGAGCCACAAGGGCAGCAAGGCCCTCCGGGTGGACTTCAACAAGGCCAACGAGACGAATGCGCCCTACTCGTTCTTCTCGGCCATGGGCCTGTTCAACATGAAGAACTACGACTACCTGTCGTTCTGGGTCTACAACAGCGGGACCCCGCTCAGCATACGCATCCGTATCGAGGACAGCCGCGGCAAGGCGTGGGAGTCGAACTTGGCGGACATCGAGCCCTGCACGAAGACCGCGGCGGCGGACTGGGAGAACCTCGTGGTGGACTTGACCCGCTCGTTTCACGCGCAGGGGTTTGGCGACATCAACATGGCTGAGATCGTGCAAATCATGTTCATCGTCGCGCCTGGCGACACGACCGCGTCCGGGACCTTCTGGATGGACGACGTCGCGTTGCACCGTGCGCCGAACAGCGCGCCACTCGACATCTTCGAGTCCGACCTCTACGGCTGGATGGCGGGGGCGCCGTTCGTGATCGGGATCGTCTCCAACCAATTCCGCAACGACGACACCGTGGCCGGCCTGGGTCAGCAGTCGATGCAGATCATCTGGACGAACAAACTGAAAGATTACGCGAATCTCGTTTACATGCCCGGTTACGACACGAACATCGCGCCGGTCGGCCGCATCGGGAACTACCGGAACTTCCGGCTGAACACGAACGGTTTCGTCGAACTTTGGTTGAAAAGCACGACGGACAACGGCCTGCCGATCCTGCTGAAGCTCGACGACCTCGACGTCAGCATTCAGACCTACACGGGCTCCGGCGCATGGCAACGGCTGACGTGGGACTACTCCGGCGTGCCTGGCGCTACGAACGTCACCTGCATGTACCTTTACCCCTATCCAAACCAGGCGGATGACGGTGGTACGATGTACATCGACGACCTCAACCTCATCGGCGGCGGCCAGCCGGCGATCCCCGGGGTCCCGACGGGCGTCGTGTGCAGCACGGTCGTCAACGGCGGATGCTACACAATGTCGTGGGCAAGCGTATCCGGCTCCGTGGCGTACGAGGTGCAGGAAGGGCCGGACGTCGGCTTCAGCACGATCACGCGCTACGTTGTGACGGGTACGAACCTGATGGTGAAGAAGGAGCCCTCCAGCGAGCCGGTCACGTACTTCTACCGCGTGCATGCGGGAATCCGTGAGGGCGCTGTCACAAACTTTGGGACCTGTGGCAAGCCGGTCAGTGTCGAACTCAAGTAGTATGAGACGCTTCTACGAGTATGACGGCCACGACCCCACGCCGGGAATTCAGTATCAAGGGATTGCTCCAGGCCGGTTGCGTCGTCGTCGTGGCGTCGACGATCCTCGGTCACGCGGGCCGTTTCCACTGGGCGCTCGATCTCTTCGGCCACTTCCGCATCCAGTACGTTGTTCTGCTCGCGGCGGCCTGCCTTCGGTCTCGCGCTGATGAGCCGCGAGCCGTGGATCGACCTGCGCATGGAGCATTTCGGCGATGCGGGCGTGCCATCCGTCGCCGTTGACTACGTTCGCTGCGACCGGCGTTTCACGATTCTCGGAACGCATCCCGTGCCGCCGCCGACGCCGGAAGGGTTCAGGCTGCGGAACCAGCAGCTCGACGCCGTAGCGGACCACGTGTCGGGCCTGACGCATACGGTGATGGTCGCGGGCGACCTGAACGTCACGCCGTGGTCCTACTGGTTCCGTCGTTTTGTCGTCCGGTCGCGGCTGAACGACACGGCGCCCGGGTATGGCGTGCATCCGACGTGGTTCGGGCCGTCCTTCCTCTTCGCCATCCCCATCGATCATGTTCTGGTGTCCGGCGACCTGGTCGTCATCGGCCGCCGCATCAGCCGCGACGTCGGGTCCGATCATCGCGCGCTGATCGTCGACCTGACGTTCCAATGATTGGAAATATGGATACGGTCGTTTCCAATCGTTGGGAAAACAGGCGAGGGGTCCGTGGTAGCGACCGGAAGGGGTTGTGAGCCTGTTGGAATGGCTTCTCCCATGGGTAGGGCGGGGCGTCCCGCCCCGCCGCTTGCTCTGAGCCCTGTCGAAGGGCGGCGCGCCTGGAATCCTTCGACAGGCTCAGGACAGGCGTCGCGCCCTACCAAGGGGAGAAGCCATTCCAACAGGCTCCACTACCTCGGATGGAAACAGCTTGGTTTCCGGCTGAATCGGTCCGGGCAAGATTTCCAATGACCCTTCTGCGGTAGCGGGTATACGCATCCCATTGACATTTCCATATCGAATTCCTCAAAAAAGAAATCCATCAACCCATCGTGACGTCTTCCATGTAGAACCATCTGAAAGAAATCATCTACGGCCTCGTCGACCGGGGCGTTGAATTCATCATCGGCGGTGGCGTGCCGGCGGTCCTTCATGGCGTGGAGCGAGTCACCATGGACCTCGATATCGCAGAGCTGCGCGCGTTGCTGGGGAAGCGGGATGACTGAGAAGCAGCCGTCGGAAGGTCTGGCCCGCACGCCTGAGGAAATTGCGGACATTTTAAGGCGCAGCCGTCCCTCGGATTTCGACGGCCATACCGACTTTCATCGGCTTACGTCCTCGCAACGCCTCGACTGGCTTGCGCAGGCTGCAGCCTTTGTTCATGAATTCAAGGGCGCTGTCCGCCGCAAGCCGGCGTGATACACGGTCGACGTCAAAGCGTGCCCAGCCACCGGTAGACGGTGCGGGCTGTGGGAACTTCCTGGCCATGGAAGCCGTGGTCGCCGCCCGGGACGATGATGCTGGCGAACCGCCGCGCGCGGGACTTTTTCTCCAGGATCTCGATCATCTGCGCCACGGGGATGCAGGCGAACTCCTCGCAACTGCCGAGGATAACAAGGGTGGGGCAGGTGATTTTCCGGAACTGGGTCAGCGGTCCCTCGAAGTCGAACAGGCGCGCTTCGAGCTGCCGCGGATCGGCGATGCTCAGGAACCGCGCGGCGGAGAATCCCTGGCACCCGGCCGGGAGGATCGTCTGCCCGCGCCCGCGGGCGACGAGCGCCGTCGCGCGCTTCACCCATCGCGCGTAATCCCTGCCCAGGTTGTGGCGGCTGATGGCGAGATCGTCCCCGATGGAACCGAGCACCAGCGCGGCGACGTCTTTGCGCCGGCGCACGGCCTGATAGAGCGTGACTTTCTGGCAGCCGGTGCTGTGTCCCATCAGCACGAACTTCCGGTACCCGCGCGCCAGTCCGAACCGGATCGCGGTATCGAGGTCCGAGACGCAGTCCATGAATTTCTCCGTGGCGACGTCGCGGTCGGCCCCGCGGTTGTTGAACGAAAGCGCGTCGAACCGGCTGTTCCGCGAGCGCAGCAGCAGCTCCTTGCGGAATCGGGAACGGAAGAAATTCCCGCCCATGCCGTGGACCAGGATCAGGAGCCCGCGCTTCCGGCGCGGGCCATGGGCCCAGAATCCATCGAGCACGCGGTCCGACCCTGGAATCGGCAACGAAACCAACGAGCCCGGAATTTCGAGGGACTGTTTTTTCACGCAGCGCAGTGTAGTGTATCGCCGATGTTCACGACATCACGAAGACGTGCTGCGACGATAAGGGCCCCGATGGGCTCGGGTGTAGCGGCGCTTCTGCGAAGCGCCGACTGCGCCACATTCGGCGCTTCGCAGAA
>JAZDKY010000121.1:0-3420 GCA_043802525.1 bacterium | reverse complement strand
GTGGGGAGTAATCCGTGCTTACGCTCCGGACGCTCCCACGCTCTGACGCTCCACACGCTCCCCACGCTCCCCACGCTCCCCACGCTCCACCCCGTGCCATCCAGTTCAGCCAATCTTCGTGGCCGAGTATCTCCCGATCTCCGCCCTTCCGTGGTACCACAACTCGAAGTCTGTCCGTTCCGTTTCCTCCGGCACGAACGGTTCGATCGGCTTGAACCGCGCGTCCTGGCCAAGCGCCTCCCGAATGACTTCGAAATAGGGCAGGTGGTCGGTCGCCACGTGTACGCGGCCGCCGGGTTTGAGGGTCCGGTGCAGCGCGTCGATGAACTTCTCGTTGAACAACCGGTGCGCGTGGTGCTTTTTCTTCGGCCACGGGTCGGGGAAGAAAACGTAATAGGTATCTATTGCGGCTGCGGGAACGAGGTAGGAAACGGCGTAGTAACCTTCCATGCGGAGCAGACGTACGTTGTTCAATTTCAGGCGTTTCGCGCGGTTGTCGATTTTCCGGATGCGCCGCAGCATGCGGTCGATCCCGAAGAACTGGACATCCGGATGGTGCTGCGCCCGCGCGAGCAGGAACCGCCCCTTGCCGCAGCCCAGGTCGATCTCCAGCGGCCGGGCCGGGTCGAAGATCGTGTCCAGCCGCAGCGGGTTCAGCCAGTCGTCGGGAATGATTCGGAGACTTTCCATGGCTGACAGGATAGCCACAAAGATGCACAAGAGGCACGAAGAGGTTTGGCCACAAGAAGCGCGAAAAAGTCCCGCCCTATGCCCCCTCATGAAATCGGGTCTTCGGGGCGTTTGTTTTTGTGTTTTTCGCGGCCAACTCTTTTTTGTGACTCTTGCGCCTCTTTGTGGCTACCTCGCCTGAGCGTTCAATGTTGGATGTTGAGTGTTGTTCTGGCAGCATTCTTCCCCGCATGACGTTTCGCAATTCTACCGAGAAACTGGAGGCCTACCTCCTCAGCGTGATCGAGGATCGCCGGCAGGGCAAGGGCGCCACGGTGCTCCGTGCGCTGCTGTTCAGCCTGTCCGGCCTGTTCAGCACGATTGTGCAGTTCCGCCTGTGGCTCTTCAAACGGGGCCTTTTCCGGCACCACACGCTCGGCTGCCAGGTGATCAGCATCGGGAACCTGACCGTTGGCGGCACAGGCAAGACCCCGATCGTGGAGGTGTTCGCGCGGAACCTGCAGAAGAGCGGGCGCAAGGTCGCGATCCTCAGCCGCGGGTACAAGAGCGAAAAGCCGCCGCTGCTCGACCGCATCCTGGCAAAGATACGATATGGCGAGGATCTCGCGCCGCCGCGCGTCGTGTCGGACGGGCAACGGCTGTTGCTCGACTCGCTGACCGGAGGCGACGAGCCGTACATGCTTGCGTCGAACCTGCCCGACGTGGCCGTCATCGTCGACAAGAACCGCGTCAAGGCCGGGCGGTACGCGATCAAGAACCTCGGTTGCGACACGCTCATCCTCGACGACGGGTTCCAGTACCTTTCGCTCAAGCACCGGCTCGACATCGTGCTTGTCGACCGGACCAACCCGTTCGGCAACCGCCGCGTCCTGCCGCGTGGCATCCTGCGCGAGCCGGTGCGCAACATCCGCCGTGCGGGCTTCATCTTCATCACGAAGTCGTACGGCGATGGCGCCGCGGACCTGCGCAAGCAGCTGCGCGAGCTGAACCCGGACGCCGAAATCTCCGAGTGCCGACACTGCGCAAGGTACCTGCAGGACGTCTACACAGGCGAGCGCAAGCCGCTCACGTTCCTGCAGGACCTCGATGTTGCCGCGGTTTCCGGCATCGCCATGCCCAGGGGCTTCGAGGAGGAATTGATTCGCCTCGGCGCGAAGGTTTACTATCATGACCGATACGCCGATCATCATCGGTATTCGCAGCAGGAGATCATTGATCTGATCAATCGCGGTATCCAGCGCGGCGCGAAGGCGGTCGTGACCACGGAGAAGGACGCCGTGCGTTTTCCGATGGTCGAGCGGCGCGACCTGCCCATCTATTTTCTGCGCGTGGAGATCGAAATGCTGACCGGGGCCGAGGAGTTCAATGCCTGGATATCGCGGATTTGCTTCGAGTAGATGGGAAACCACGGATACACACGGATGAACACGGATTTCTGCTTGCAGCTCCACCAGGAATTTGCCGGCATCCGTGTCCATCTGTGTTCATCCGTGGTTGAATTCTTGATTTTATGGTAATTGCCGCCGAACAAGAACGCCTGCTGATCTGCAGCCCGAACTGGGTGGGCGATGCGATCATGTCCATGCCCGCGCTCCAGGCCTTCCGCCGCGCGGCCCCGGGCGCCGAGATCACCATGCTGACCAAGCCCGCGCTCGCCCCGCTCTGGCAGATGCACGGTGCGATCGACCGGGTGGAGGTCTTCGAGGAATCGCCCGCCGGGACGTTCCGCGCCGGTGCGCTGCTCCGGGCGATCGGCTACCGCCGCGCCTTCCTTTTTTCGAACTCATTCCGGTCCGCCCTCATCCCGTACCTCGGCCGGGTTCCGGAACGGATCGGCGCGGCGGGCCACTGGCGCCGGGCGATGCTTACCGGTCTCGTCCATTACCATCTCAGTTCTCTGCGTCGCCACCAGACGTTCGAGTATTTCGATATCCTCGGCCTCGAGACCGCGGGCTTCGATGCGCCGCGTCTGTCCCTGCCGGTGGAGGCGGTCTCGGGCGCCGCGGAGAAAGTCGGTACCGCTCCCGCGCGGCGCGTGGGCGTCCTGCCCGGCGCGGCGCGCGGCCCGTCGAAGCGCTGGCCGGTGGAGTACTTTGCGGCCGTGGCGCAGCGCCTCGCGCGCGAACAGAGCGCGCACGTCGTCGTCTTCGGCTCCGGCGCGGAAAACGATACCTGCAGGGCGGTTGCGGGTTGGGCCGGTGACCATGCGATCAACCTTGCGGGCCGGACCACACTGCCCGAGTGGGCCGCGGCGCTGAAGCTGTGCGACTTGGTGATCTGCAACGACAGCGGCGGGATGCACCTGGCCGCGGCGGTCGGCACGCCGGTGCTGGCGGTGTACGGTCTGACGGATCCCGCGCGGACCGGGCCGCTCGGCACCCGCCGCCGCATCATCCAGGACAGCATGGTCCGATCGCGTGACATCGCGCGCCGGTCCGATGCGGCGCAAAAATGCCTCGCCGCCATCGAGCCCAACCGTGTATATGAGGCCGCGCTTGAATGCCTCGACGTGTTCCGGAGGAATTCGTCGGCAGCGTGAGAGCGTGGGAGCGTGGGAGCGTTGGGAGCGTGGGGAGCGTGGGGAGCGTGGGGAGCGTGGGAGCGTGGGCGAGATCATCTTTCCGCGCCCACGCTCCAACGCTCCCACGCTCCCACGCTCGAACGCTCCCACGCTCCCCCGCTCTAACACTCCCACGGACCCACGCTCCGACGAACACTATGCGACCGAAA
>JAZDKY010000120.1:0-5715 GCA_043802525.1 bacterium | reverse complement strand
TGGCAGTTCCAGAAATGCATCGAGGGGCTCGCGGCCGCCTGCCGCGCCCTTGAAACACCTGTGATCAGCGGCAATGTGAGTTTCTACAATGAGAATCCCAAAGGCGCCGTGGACCCGACGCCGATGGTCGGGATGGTGGGTTTGATCGAGGACGCCGCGAAATATGTCACGCAGGATTTCAAAAAGGAAGGAGACGTGATCGTGCTGTTGGGCAGCCCTTCAGGCAGCCTGGCTGGCAGCGAGTATCTCCGCCTCGTCCACCGACTGAAGAAGGGCAATCCCGCGATCGATATCGAGTTTGAAAAGAAGGTCCAGGCGGCGTGTCTGGAAGCGATCCAGGCAGGACTGGTGAAAAGCGCGCACGACCCGTCGGAAGGCGGGCTCGCGGTCTGTGTGGCGGAATCCTGCATCAGCAACAAGAAACAAATGCGCGGGGCCCGTATCGACGTGGATGCGCTTGCCCGGAAAAGCGAGCGGCTCGACGAGATCCTGTTCGGGGAGGCTCCGTCGCGGATCGTGGTCACGGTGGAGTCCAAAGACCTCGCTCGGCTTGTAAAGATCGCGACGAAACATTCCGTGCCGTGTTTCAAGCTCGGCACGGTGGAGGGCGACCATCTGGTGGTAAAGAACAAGGGCGCCAACGCGATCGATCTTTCCCTCCAGGTTTTAAGCGACACGTGGCGCGGCTCGATCCCTGCGAAGGCGGGCATGCCGGCCGGCGACTGAGGTACAGGCCCCGCCCTTCGGCGGCGTTCATGCCTTTGATCTTGTTTTCCGGGCGGAGTCTGAGAGTATCCGCGGCTCTATGGCCTTTCGGATTGAAATCGCATTGAAGCGCGGCGTGCGGGATCCGCGCGCGCGCGGCGTCGTCGCGAAGGCGCGCAAGTTCCTGCGACTGCCTGTCGGCGCCTGCCAGACGCGCGACATCTACAAGGTGGATGTTCCGCTTTCCCCGAAGGAACTGCGGAAGGTGAAAAGCGCGTTTACGGATCCGGTAATCGCCCGTTCCGCTGTCGGCCGCCTTTCTCCGCCGTCGTTCGACTGGCTGGTTGAAGTCGGGTTCAAGCCGGGCGTGACGGACAACATTGGCAGCACGGCGCGCGAAGTGGTCCGCGACGTGCTCGACCGCGAGCTGACACACGACGAGGACGTTTACACCTCGATTCAGTATTTTCTGTCCGGCACGAATCTCTCACGCCACCATGCCGAACATATCGCCCGCGACCTTCTCGCGAATGCTCTGATCCAATCGATCCGCATTTTCTCGCCCGAGGAATGGGCTGCGTCGCCGATCGACGGAGCGGTTCCCGCAATGCGCGAAAAAACGGACGTTCGCGTGCGGACATATGACCTTGGCGGCTCGGACGCGGAACTGATGAAGATCAGCCGCGAGGGGATTCTTTCGCTGAGCCTCGAGGAGATGTACGCGATGCGCGACTACTTCGCGCGGGCGGACGTGAAGAAGGCACGCGGCGCGCTCGGCCTGACGGAGCAGCCGACAGACGTTGAGGTGGAATGCATCGCGCAGACGTGGTCGGAACACTGCAAACACAAGATTTTCTCCGGGCGTGTGCGTTACGTGGACGAAAACGGCCGCGAAGAATGGATCGATTCACTTTTCAAAACCTGCATCAAGGACGCAACGGAAAAAATCCGGAAGGACGTCGACTGGCTCGTCTCTGTGTTCAGCGACAACGCGGGCATTATCCGGTTCAACGACCGCTACAACATTTCATACAAGTGCGAGACGCACAACAGCCCGGCCGCGCTCGATCCGTACGGCGCCGCGATGACCGGCATCGTCGGCGTGAACCGCGACCCGATGGGCACGGGCATGGGTTGCGAAATGGTGTGCAACGTGTGGGGCTACTGCTTCGGCTCGCCGTTCTACGACGGCGACGTGCCGGAAGGGCTCATGCACCCGCGTCGTATCCGCGACGGCGTGCACCAGGGCGTGATCGACGGTGGCAACCAGAGCGGCATTCCGTGGGCGCGCGGCTTCGAGCGCTTCGACGACCGCTACATCGGCAAGCCGCTGGTGTACTGCGGAACGATCGGTCGGATTCCCCGCACCTTGCAGGGCCGCCCTTCGGAACGGAAAGAAGTCATGCCCGGCGACGCGATCGTGATGTGCGGCGGTCGCATCGGCAAGGACGGCATCCACGGCGCGACGTTCTCGTCGGAGGAGCTGCGCCACGAATCGCCCGCACACGCGGTGCAGATCGGAGACCCGATCACGCAGCGCAAGATGTACGAGTTCCTCATGGAAGCGCGGGACCAGGGCCTCTACCGAGCCATCACGGACAACGGCGCCGGCGGGCTCAGCTCCTCCATCGGGGAGATGAGCCGCTTGAGCGGAGGCGCGGACCTGGACCTGGCCAAGGCGCCGCTTAAATATGAGGGGCTCCAGCCCTGGGAAATTCTGCTCTCCGAAGCGCAGGAGCGCATGTCGATGGCCGTCCAGCCGGAGAAGGTGGATAAATTTCTCGCGCTGGCAAAGCGGCGCGATGTCGAGGCTACGGTGCTCGGCAGATTCACAGACTGCGGTGCGTTCGTCGTCCGCCATGGCGACAAGGTCGTCGGCTGGCTCGAGATGGATTTCCTGCACGACGGCTGTCCGGAGATGATCCTCGAGGCGAAGTGGACGCCGCCCGCGATTCCGTCGCCGAAACCGGCGCGGAAAGGTAATCGAACTCGCGCGCTGCTGAAGCTTCTCAGTCGGCTGAATCTCTGTTCGAAGGAATTCAAGTCGCGGATGTACGACGGCGAGGTCAAGGGCCTCAGCGTCATCAAGCCGTTCGTCGGCGTCCACAGCGACGTCCCGAGCGACGCGTCCGTCATCCTGGTCGAGTACGGCTCGCGCGAAGGGCTCGCGCTGGCCGAGGGCATCAACCCGTACTACTCGGATATCGACACGTACCACATGACCGCTTCGGTCGTGGACGAGGCCGTGCGCCGCCTGGTGAGCGTGGGCGCGCGGCTCGGGACGATCGCGGGCTTGGACAACTTCTGCTGGCCCGACCCGGTACGTTCGGAAAAGACCCCGGACGGGCCGTACAAGATGGCCCAGCTCGTGCGGTCTAACAAAGCCCTCTATGACATCACCACCGCCTACAAGGTGCCGCTGATCTCGGGCAAGGACAGCATGAAGAACGACTCGGTCCGCGGCGGGCGCAAGATCTCGATCCCGCCGACGCTGTTGTTCTCGGCCGTGGGCAAGCTCGAGGACATCCGGCGCGCGGTGACGATGTACGTCAAGCGGCCGGGCGACGCGCTCTACGTCGTCGGCCTCACGAAGGACGAGCTGGGCGCTTCGGAATACCACCGGATGCTGGCGCAGGAACAGGGGATGCCGGGCAGCTTCGGCGGCGAGGTCCCGAAGGTGGATCCGGCGGCCGCGATGGCGTTGTACCGCGCCGTGGAACGGGCCCACGGCGAAGGGCTGCTGCGCTCGTCGCACACGCCGACGCTGGGCGGCCTGGCCGTCGCGTTCGTCCTCGCGGCGGTCGGCGGCGACCTGGGAGTGGAGGTTGATCTGGCGGCCGTGCCGCAGGCCGGCGGGCTGAGCGACGACGCGCTGCTGTTCTCGGAATCCAACAGCCGCTTCGTCGTCACCTGCGCGCCGGACCGGGTTGCCGCGCTGGAGGCCGCTTTCGCCGGCCTGCCGTGCGCCCGCGTCGGCCGCGTGACGGAAGAGAAGCGGCTCGTCATCACGGGGCGAAAAGGGAAACCCGTGGTGGACGAGGCGATCGAGGTCCTGCGGAAGGCGTTTAGGAAGACGCTAGAGGGAATTTGAGATCTGAGATTCCAGAAGAAAGTTCCGGAAAAGAACCATCCTCACTCCTTTCTATAGGAGGAGGATTTGCCATGAAATACGAACGCTTCGAGGATGTGCCCGTCTGGAAGGACGGCAGGAATCTGTCGATCGACGTTTTCCTGCTGACGGAGGACCGCGCGTTCCGCGGCCGGGGCGACATTGCGAACCAGCTCCAGCGGGCGGCGCTGTCCGTGCCGAACAACGTCAGCGAAGGATTCGAGCTGGGCACGACGGAGCAATTGCTCACGTTCCTGTACCACGCGCGCGGCTCGGCCGGGGAGGTGCGCTCGATCCTGCACGTGATGGATGGGCTCCCCTTCTTCGATCATCTGAAATCCCAAATTTCAAATCTGAGATCGAAGGCCGAATCCATCTCGCGCCAGATCCGCGCGTGGGCCGACGCGCTGCAGAACTCGGAGATCCGCGGGCAGCGATACCTGAACGACGGGTCGAGAGCGCGGGACGAACAGGAGAAGAGGGCAAGGGCTTTCCTGGACAAGATCAAGAAGATCAATGAACAAGCGGCCGAAGAACGCCGCGGGCAGAGGGAAAGCGAAAGAAATCTCAAATCTCAAATCTGAAATCTGAAATCTCAAATCCTCATGACACCCAGAGTACTCATCATCACCGGCTACGGGCTCAACTGCGAGGCCGAGTCGAAGTATGCCTGGGAGCAGGCCGGGGCGGAGACGGAGCTGATCCATCTCAACGACCTGCTTGCGCAGCCCGCGCGCCTGCACGAGTTCCAGTCCCTGATGTTCATCGGCGGGTTCTCGTACGGCGACCACATGGGCTCGGGCCTCGTCTTCGCCCTGCGCGTCAAGCACCACCTGCGCGAGCACCTCGCCCGCTTCATCGCGGACGGCAAGCTGGTCCTCGGCGTGTGCAACGGTTTCCAGATCATAACCAAGATGGGCTTGCTGCCGGGCCTCGACGGCGAGTATTTCCAGCAGACGCTGGCGCTGATGCAGAACGACTGCGGCACGTACCAGGATTTCTGGATCCACCTCCGCTTCGATCCTGATTCACCCTGCGTCTTCACGCGCGGCCTCGATACGATGACGCTCCCGATCCGCCATGGCGAAGGCAAGCTGTTCACGCGGGATAAGAAACTGCTCGAGCGGATCGAAGCCCTGCGCGGCGTGCCGTGCCGTTACGTGGACCCCGCGACAGGCGAACCCAGCATGAAGCACCCCCACAATCCCAACGGGTCGCTCAACGCGATGGCCGGGCTGTGCGACCCGACCGGGCGCGTGTTCGGCCTCATGCCGCACCCTGAAGCCTTCATCTTTCCGGAGAACCACCCGCATTGGGACCTGCACCGCCTGCGCGGTGAACCGCCCGAGCGCGGCGACGGCTTGAAGATCTTCGAGAACGGCGTTCGGTATTTGCGCGAGCGGTTGTAAGACTTCCGGGACGCACGTGGATGCGTTCGCAGGACTTGGAGCCGGCCGTCCTCGGCCGGTCGTTCCGCACCGAAACGGCGGAGACCGCCGTCTCCAGCCCGGAGGCAGAAACGTGTGAAAGACAGCATCACCCTCGTTCTCTTCGACATCGACGGCACCCTCCTGGAAACACACGGTGCGGGGCGGCAGGCCTTCGCCAACGCTCTGAGGGTTGTCTTCGGCAGCGACGAGGAACTCAAGCGCATCAGCTTCGCGGGCGCGACCGACCTCGACGTGTTCCGCAAGATCATGAACGACAAGGGCCACACGCCCACGCCGGAAGAGGAGGAGGCGTTCTTCCGAAGGCTGCCCGTGGAACTGACGCAAACCACGTCCGCCCAGCGGGTTGAGCTGTTTCCGGGCGTCCGCGAACTGCTCGTGGCCCTGTCGGCCGACCGGCGGGTCCTGCTTGGCCTCGTGACGGGGAACATCGAGGAATGCGCGCGCATCAAG
>JAZDKY010000119.1:0-52735 GCA_043802525.1 bacterium | reverse complement strand
GGTGTCGAGTGTCGGGGGGGGCGCCACTCGACACCCGCCACTTGTCACTCAGCCTATCGGTGTGCCGACTTCTTGGACCCGTTCGTGAAACGCCTTCGCCAGCCGACACGTGACAGAGCCGGGCTTGCCTGCGCCGATCTGGCGCCGGTCGATGTTCACGATGCTGATGATCTCCGCCGCCGTGCCCGTCAGGAACACTTCGTCCGCCGTATAGAGGTCGTAGCGGGTCATGACGTCCTCTTTGACGCGAAGCCCGTGATTCGGCCCCATCTTCATGACGACTTCGCGGGTGATCCCTTCCAACGCGCCGCACCAGCACGGGGGCGTCAACAGCGTGTTCCCGCGAACGGCGAAAATGTTGTCGCCCGACGCCTCGGCCACGAACCCCTGCGGGTTGAGCAGGATGCACTCCATGACCCCGGCGTTGATCGCCTCGATCTTCGCCAGAACATTGTTCAGGTAGTTCAGGCTCTTGATCCGCGGATTCACCGCCTCGGGATGGTTCCGGACCGTGCCGACCGTTACCGCCGCCATGCCGCTGTCGTAGAGCGACTTCGGATACAGCTGGATGCCCGACGCAATGATGATGACCTGCGGCTTCTTGCACAGGTACGGGTTCAGGCCGAGCTCGCCGACGCCACGCGTGACGACCAGGCGGATGTAGCCGTTGGTCAGCTTGTTGGCCTTGCACGCCTCGACCACTGCGCGGGCCATGGCCGCCCTGGTCATCGGGATCTTCATCGCAATGGCCTGGGCGGAGCGATAGAGCCGATCAATGTGTCCATCGAGCATGAACACGCGACCGTTGTACGCCCGGATCCCCTCGAACACGCCGTCGCCGTAAAGCAGCCCGTGATCGAAAACCGAAATCTTTGCGTCCTTCTCAGGAACCATCTTGCCGTTCAAATATATATTCATAGGTCTTGATTCGTTTTCGTATTCGTATTCGTTTTCGTATTCATAATCGATTCTCCTCACCCGACCGGGATTAGGATTACGATCAGGACTACGAAACCACCACCTTACCCGTCCAACCTCCCGTCCTTCAACTCCAGCGTCCGCATGGACAATTTTGCCACCGCTTCGTTGTGAGTGACCAGAATCAGCGTATGCCCTCTGGTGCGTGTCAAATCAAACAAATAGTCTAGCACAATATGGCCGGTTTTCGAATCCAGATTGCCCGTCGGCTCGTCGGCCAGCACAACCTCCGGCTCGTTCATCAGCGCCCGCGCCAACGCGACCCGCTGCTGCTCGCCGCCGGACAACTCGTAGGGCCGATGCCCGACCCGGTGCCCGAGTCCCACCAGCCCAAGCAGGTCCACCGCACGCTGCCGCAGTTCGCCCGCCCGCCCCAGCGACCCGCGCCGGCTCATCGCCGGCAGCATCACGTTATCCACCACGTCCAGCTCCGGGAGCAAGTGATACGCCTGAAATACGAAACCGATCTGCAGCGCGCGGATTTCGGTGCGCCGCCCGGCCGGCGCCGCATACAGGTCCTCTCCCTTGTAAAGGACACGGCCCGAGGTCGGCCGGTCGAGCGCCCCGAGGATATGCAGCAGCGTGCTCTTACCCGCGCCGCTCGCGCCGATGATCGACACGGACTCGCCCGCGCCGATCGATAGCGACACCCCGCGCAGAACGCCGATCGTGGTCTTCTCGATCTCGTACTTCTTCGTGAGGCCCTGCGCCTCGATCAGATTGACTGTGCCGCTATCCATAAACTGGCCAGTATTTCAACCGCAGAGGACGCAGAGGTTCGCAGAGGGGCTCGGCGAGAACCCACTCAGAAAACCTCCGCGCACCTCAGCGTCCTCTGCGGTGAAACTCCCCTCATTCATATCTCAGAGCCCTCACCGGGTCCAACCGCGCCGCGCGCCAGGCCGGAATCAGGCCCGCCAGCGTGCACATCACCATGACCGACACGCCGATAATAATGATGTCGCGCGGCATGACCGTCGACGGAATCTCGCTGAGGTGATACAGCTCCTTCGGCAGCAGCTCCACATGGAACCGGAGCGACATCACCCGCAGCACTTCGTTCCGGTACGCCAACACGAGCAGCCCGAAGCCGATGCCCAGCACCGTGCCGATCAGCCCCTGGATCCAACCCTGCCAGAGGAAAACGCCCATGACCTGGTTCGACGAATACCCGATCGCCCGCAGCAGCCCGATCTCGCGCGTCTTCTGGACCGCCACCGTAATGAGCGTGTTGCAAATACCGAACGCCGCGACAAGCGCGATGAAGATGAGCAGGAAAAACATCATGTTCTTCTCCACCTCCAGCGCGCCAAAGAGCTGACGGTTCTGCTCCATCCACGTCGTCACGTCGTACATCGGCCCCAGTTTTTCCTGCAGCAGCGCCTTCACCTCGTCGGCGCGGAACGGGTCGGCCGTCATGACCTGGATACCGTGTACGCCTTCTTCTATCTTGTAGAGCTCACGCACGCGGTCGAGCGACGTCAGCACGTACCCGATGTCATACTCCCACATGCCCAGGTCGAAAATGCCCGCAACGGTCAGCTCCTCAGGCAGATGCAGTTCATCCGGCGCCGCGAAATTCTGTGGCGAGTAGACCAGCACCTTTTCACCCACCGTTACGCCCATCTGGATCGCGAGATCGCGCCCGATCACCATGCCATCGTCCTCGACGGAGAATTTCCCGCGGACCATGTGATCAGGAATGCGGCTGACGTCCTTTTCGTAGCGCGGATCGATGCCACGGACCACCGGCGTGTAGACACGGTCCCCGCGCTGGATGAACACCAGCCCCTGCACGAACGGCGCCGCGCCGGTCACGCTCTTGACGCTGCGGATTTCTTCCATCACATCCTGCGGCGCCTCGATGACCGCGCCGGTCGAGACGGTCAGGTGCGCGTTGAAGCTCAGGATCTTCTCGCGCCACATGTCGTCGAACCCGCTCATCACGGAAAGGACGATGACCAGCACCGCGACGCCCAGCAGCACCCCCAATACGGAAATGATCGTGATGATGGACACGAACGTCCGCTTGGGGCGGAGGTACTTGAGGGCGAGGAAGAGTGAAAAGGGCAATCTCATGACAGAATAACCAATGACCAATATCCAATAACCAAACCGAAGAAGGCGTATGCTCTCATTGGTTATTGATTATTGGTTATTGGTTATTTGTCCCTAGACTTCAACTGCGGAAACAGGATCACGTCGCGGATCGATTCCGCGCCGGTCAGGATCATCACGAGACGGTCGATGCCGATGCCCATGCCGCCCGCGGGCGGCATGCCGTGCTCCATTGCCATCAGGAAATCTTCGTCGATCTTCGACGCATCGCCGCCCGCCTGTTCCTCGAAACGGTTGCGCTGCTCGACCGGGTCGTTGAGTTCGCTGTACGCCGGGGCGATCTCGCGCCCGCCGATGACGAGCTCAAACACGTCGACAACGGTTGGATCGTCCTCGCACGCCTTCGCCAGCGGAACCAGTTCGACCGGCAACCGCGTCACAAAGGTCGGGTTGATGAGCGTCTTCTCGATCAGCTTCTCGAAGACCTCCTGCGTAATCTCGACCGCGCTCCACTCCGGCGCCACGTGCAGGCCGAGCGACTCCGCCTTCGCGCGCATGCCCGCGAGGTCCAGGTCGAACCAGTCCGCGCCCGCGGTCTGCTTCACAAGGTCGCGGTACGGCACTTCGCGCCACGGCGCGGTCAGATCGACCGGCGTTTCCTTCGATCCCACCTGGAGCCCGCCCATGACCTTTGTCGCGGCGTGCGTGATCACGCCCTGCACGAGCTCCATCATCGTCCGGACGTCGCCGAAGGCCTGGTAGATCTCCAGCATCGTGAATTCCGGATTGTGGAACCGGCTCAGGCCCTCGTTGCGGAAATTGCGGTTGAGCTCGAATACCTTGTCAAACCCGCCGACCAGCAGCCGCTTCAGGTACAGTTCCGGTGCGATGCGCAGAAACATGTCCGCATTCAACGCCTCGTAGCGCGTTTTGAACGGGTTCGCCGCCGCGCCGCCCGCCATCGGCTGGATCATCGGCGTCTCGACTTCGTAGAAACCGCGCTCGACAAGGAACGCGCGGATTTCGCGGACGATGTCGATCCGCTTGTTGAACGTCTCGCGCACGTCCGGGTTGGCAATCAGGTCGAGGTACCGCTGCCGGAACCGCATATCGACGTCCTGCAGGCCGTGCCACTTCTCGGGCAGCGGCAGCAGCGCTTTCGACAGCATGACCCACTGGTTCACCTTGATCGTCGGCTCGCCCATCTTCGTGATGAACATCTCGCCGTCCACGCCGATGTGGTCCCCGATGTCGAGGTGCTTGAACGCGAGGAATGCCTGCTCGCCCATCGCGTCCTTCTTGACGTAGATCTGGAACCGCCCGCTGCCGTCGACCAGGTCGGCAAAGATGCTTTTGCCCATCTCGCGCCGGGTCACGAGCCGCCCGGCCATCGTGACGTGCCGGCCCTCCTGAAACGTATCGCGCAGCTCCTTGATCCGGCCGGTCCGCTCGAACGCCTGCCCGAACGGCTTGTAGCCCAGTTCGGCCAGCTTCTTCATGTTTTCGAGCCGCTGGGCCCTGAACTCGTCCTCGTTTACTCCATGCAGCATCGGTGTTTCCTCAAGTGAAGCCGCAGCTTATGGAGGGGGTATGGGCAAGTCAAGGAACGCATCAGGAACCCGGACCGATACACGCCAGTCGCCCCCCGCCTGCGCCAGACATGTGATCCGCCGCTGGAGGGACAGTCTCCGGCTGTCCGCATCGGGCACGCGGAGCGTGCGCCTCAGTCGGCTTATCGTCTGGATTGACGATCGTCAACCCAGACGATAAGCCCATATCCTGCGGTCAGTCCTCCCTCACCCGCACGCGATAGAATTTCTGTGTCGCCACGCTGTCGGTCCACGTCGCGTTCGTCGCACTGAAGACCATGTTGGTCGGAACCGCGCCGATCGTCCATGTGCCGATAAGATCCGAAGCATGATCGATCCGGTAGGGCTGTTTGTTGCTCGCATTGGACGGCGACGGCCACGACAGGATCACCGACTCATTCTCCACACGTACGGTCTGGACGGTATTCAGCGCGAGTTGCAGGGTCGCCCACACATTCAACCGGCCCCACCCGTGGTAATTATCGAACCCAGGCGTGTCCTCCGCCGGGTCACCCACCTGGTCGTCCGCCCCCGCGCAGAGCAGCGTGCGCGCCTGCGCCTGGTTGATAGTGGTATTGATCCCGGCCAGCATCGCCGCCACGCCGGCGACCTGCGGCGCCGCAAAGGACGTACCCCACCACCACGAATAGCCGCCCCCATACCAGACCGTGTAGATGTTGGTGCCCGGAGCGACGAGGTCAATCTCGGGACCGTAGTTGCTGAATGACGCGCGGTCATCGTCGTTCGATGTCGCGCCGACCGTGATGCACGCATCCATGCGGCCCGGGAACCGGATGCTGGCCGCGCCATCGTTGTGGGTGATGGTCACGAAGATGCAGCCGGCCGTGATGGCGTTCATGATGGCGTTGGAGAGCGTGGTGTCGCTCGAAGATCCGCCGGCGGAGAGGTTGATCACCTTCGCGCCGTTTGTCCGCGCCCAATCGATCGCACGGGCCCACACCGAGTAGTAGCCATAGTTGCCCGCGTCCAGAACCTTGAGCGGCATGATGCGGCATTGCCAGTTCACACCGGCGACGCCCGCGCCGCTCGACCCGTTATTGCCCGTGGCCGCGGCCGTGCCGGCAACCGCTGTTCCATGCCCGTTGTCGTCGGATGGGTCCGCATCGTTGTTCACAAAATCGTAGCCGGGCACCAGCCGGCCGGCGAACTCGGCCTCGGACATACGGATCCCCGTGTCCAGAATCGCGAGAATGACGTTGCTGAATCCGGTCGTGAGATCCCACGCGTTCGTGCTGCGGATGTCCGATGGGACGGCGCCTCCCGTGTAGATCGTGTTGCGGTGGTGCCATTGCAAATAGAAATACGTGTCGTTGGGCGTCATGCCCGCGGTGCCGACGTGGTCCAACTCGGCGTATTCGACGAAGGGGTTTCGCTTCAGGGCAGCCACCAGGGCTGTCGCACGCACGTTTGTCGGGACACGGCAGTAGACGAAACGCTCGAATGCCACCCCCACCACGTCCGCCCCGCGGGGCAACCCGAAGCGACGAACATCCTGGCCGACACGGGCAACTTCACCCGTCTTGAATTTGACGATGATGTGGTCGAGCGAATAGCCCGCCGCGCGGTCCGCAGGCGAGATACGGAACTGGGCCTGGGCGGAACAGGCGAGGCTGATCCAGACGCATGCGAAGACAATGCAGCGGATTGTCATGCATTGATCATACCCGATTCGCCCCTGAGTGTAGCCGCGGCTTGCTACTCTGCGAAGTAGCTTCGCTACGTAGCACGAGCTGTGAGCCGCGCCTCTGGAACAGACCCGGCACGCGTCACAGACGCGTGGCTACACCTGGCGCCAGGCCGTCGTCACCGACGCCCCGGTCGTGCGTGCGGTCCATCTGGAACTTGGGATCGGTCGGCGCTTCATCCGCGTGCTCCGGATTTTCGAACCGCCGCCAGGTCGCGGGATGTTCCGCGGCATACGCCTTCACGGCCGCGCGGGCCTGGTCGAGGGACTCGATCAGGTTGCACTCGTTGCGAAGCCGGTTGCATCGTGGATAGCCGCTCGAATACCAGATGAGGTGTTTCCGAAGCTTGCGCGCGGCCATGGCATCGTCGCCGTAGAACGCATGATGGTAGTCGATGTGTTTCAGGACCACATCGAGCCATTCCGCGAGCGTCGGGTGCATGATCGCCCCGGTCACGATCTCCTTGAAAATCCATGGATTCCCGAGCGCGCCGCGACTGACCATCACCGCATCGCACCCCGTCTGCTCCACCATTCGCTTCGCAGACGCGGGATCGAGCACGTCGCCGTTCCCGACGGTGACCAGCCCCGGATGCCCCGCGGCCCGGACGGCCTTGAAGCCCTCGGCGATGCCTTCGAATCGGACCCGGACGGAGTAGTCGTCAGTCCGGAACCGTCCGTGAATCGTCATCATGTCCGCGCCGGCCTTGCCGACCCGTTCCGCAATCTCGGTCACCGGCGCGGACTCCTGCGTATAGCCGAGGCGCGATTTGACCGTCAGCGGTTTCTTTGTCGCCGCCCGCGCCGCGGCCACGGTGTCCTGCACGCGGTCCGGGTCCTTCATAAAGGCACAGCCCCACCCCGACGAAATGATCTTTCGCACCGGGCAGCCCATGTTGATGTCGATCACGTCGAAGCCGGCCGCATCGAGCGCCTTCACCGCGCGTGACACTTCGTCGGCCGTGGGTCCGGTCACCTGCACGCCCAGCACCTCTTCGTCCGCGTGGCGCGCCATCATGTCGAGCGTGCGCCGGCTGCGGTAGTTCACCGCGGTGGCGGAGAGCATCTCCACAAACGTCAGGCCTGCGCCCATTTCCCGGCAGATGCGCCGGAACGGGACGTCGCTCACGCCTGCGAGCGGCGCGAGGAACGCGCGGTTCGGGACCGTGAGTGAGCCGATGGTGATGGGGGTGTTCAACATGCCAAAACAATCGTCGGCCTTCGTCCGACGGCTACAGCCGACGGCTACAACTGTAGCCGCGCCACGAAGGGGCGCGATCAGACTTTCATCAGGCATTTCCGATAATAATTCAGCTCCGCAATGGAGGCCTGGACGTCGTAGTAGGCGTCGTGCTGACGGCCGCTGACCTGCGTGTCGGAGCCGGCGAAGAATTTTGCCGTCAGCTCGCCGTGCGACTTGTCGAACTCCTCGCCTTTGAACCAGTCCTGCCACTCAAGCTTCAGGGCCGTGACGTCGAGATGTCGATAGTGCAGGCGGTGGAGGAACGTCGGCAGAAATTTACGCGCGAGGAACCAGTCGCAGTGGATGCTGTTCCCGGCCAGGACGGGCTTGCGCTTGTCCTCGCCCGCGGGAACCACGACCGCCCGCTCGACGGCCTCGCAAAGCCTCCGGTCCACTTCCTTGACCGACACCGCGTCAGCCGACCTGCATTTCTTCACGAGGTCCGGCATGTTTTCCATGACCCACGGACTGACCTTCTTCCCGCGCGGCAGTTTCACGAACAGGTTGATGTCCTCTTCCTTCGGCGCAAGCCGTTCGAGGTTCGCGTCCGTGATGATCATCGCGACCTGGAGCAGCACCGCCTTGTCGAGTTCGAGGCCGGAGTATTCCGTGTCGAACCAGACATAGGCCGTGGATGGGTAACCGAGAGTCATTAGAATCCTATTCGTAATCGTAATCCTAATCGTAATCGTAATCGTAATCGAAAGTCACGGAATCGATTACGATTACGAAAGAGTTTACGGCCCGAACATCTCCGCGGCCATGCCGTTGACGGGCAGGCGCACGCGGTGAGGCCGGATCTTCCAGATCTGCTCCGCGTATTCGCGGACCGTGCGGTCGCTCGAGAACTTGCTCATGCGAGCGACGTTCAGGACCGCTTTTCTGGACCAGTCCTCGGTGTTCTTGAAGTTCTCGGAAACCCGCTCCTGGCACTCGACGTAGGGACGGTAGTCGGCCATGTGGAAGAACGTGTCGCCGTGGTCAAGGATCGCCTGGCGCAGCTCGGTGAAGAGCGCGCCCTCCTCCGGCGTGAACTCGTTGCGGCTGATCGACTCGACCACGCGCTGGAGTTCCGGATCCCGCTCGCAATAGAGCCACGGATTGTAGCCCGCCTTGCGGAGCTCGACGAGTTCGTGCGCCTTGTGGCCGAAGATGAAGATGTTCTCGAGGCCGACTTCTTCGGCGATCTCGATGTTCGCGCCATCCCAGGTCCCGATCGTCAGTGCGCCGTTCAACGAGAGCTTCATGTTGCCCGTGCCGGACGCTTCCTTGCCCGCGGTGGAAATCTGCTCGGAGAGGTCCGCAGCCGGGATGATGATCTCGGCGAGCGACACGCTGTAGTCGGGCACGAACACGACCTTGAGCCGGTCGGCAACGTCGGGATCGTTGTTGATCACGCGCCCGAGCGTGTTGATGAACTTGATGATGACCTTGGCGAGGTGATAGCTCGGAGCGGCCTTGGCGCCGAAGATGAACGTGCGCGGCACGATGTCCATGTCCGGGTTGTCCTTCAGCCGGTGGTACAACGTGACGATGTGCATGGCGTTCAGGAGCTGCCGCTTGTACTCGTGCAGACGCTTCACATGGACATCGAACATGGACTGCGGGTCAATCCATTCGCCGGTCAGGTCCTGGACGAGGTTCGCGAGGCGGATCTTGTTGTGTCGCTTGACCTTCATGAATTCGTCGCAGAACTCGGCGTCGTCCGCGTACGGCTCGAGCTTGCGCAGTTCTTCCGGGTTGTGGACCCAGCCGTCTCCAATGCGTTTGCTGATCAGGCCGGACAGGCCCGGGTTGCAGACGAGCAGCCAGCGCCGGTGCGTCACGCCGTTGGTCTTGTTGTTGAAGCGCTCGGGCCACATCTCCGCAAACTCGGGGATGACGTTTTCCTTGAGCAGTTCGGTGTGCAGCGCGGACACGCCGTTGATGGAGTGGCTGCCGACGATCGCGAGGTTCGCCATGCGGACCTGGCGGTTGTCGCCCTCCTCGATCAGCGACATACGGCGCACCCGCTCCACGTCGCCGGGATGGCGCAACTCGATCTGCTGGAGGAACCGTTCGTTGATCTCGTAAATGATCTGCAGGTGGCGCGGGAGGACTTTTTCGAGCAGGTGCACAGGCCACCGCTCCAGCGCCTCGGGCAACAGCGTGTGGTTGGTGTACCCGCAGGCATCGACGGTGATCTCCCACGCCTTCTCCCAGGTGAGGTCGGTCTCGTCCATGAAGTAGCGCATCAGCTCCGCGATCGCGAGCGCGGGATGCGTGTCGTTGAGCTGGATCGCGTTCTTCTCCGCGAACTGGTCCCACGTCGAATGGTTCTTCTTGTAGCGGCGCACGATGTCGCGAATCGTGCAGGACACGAGAAAATATTCCTGGATCAGCCGCAGCTCCTTGCCCGCGTACGTGTGGTCGGAAGGGTACAGCACCTTCGTGATCGTCTCGGCCCAGTTCTTCTCCTCGACCGCCTTGACGTATTCGCCCTTGTTGAAGACGTCGAGGCGGAAACTCTCCGTTGCGCGCGAACTCCAGAGGCGGAGCATATTGACCGTGTTCACGCCGAAGCCGATGACCGGCATGTCGTACGGGACGCCCTCGAACATCTGCCAGTCGACCCACACCGGCTTCTTGCCGCCGCCGACGGTCGGCACGTGCTCGACGCGGCCGTAGACCAGCACCGGGATCGTGTATTCCGGGCGAACCATCTCCCACGGGTTGCCGAATTTCAGCCAGTCGTCCGGACGCTCGCGCTGCCAGCCGTTCTCGAACTCCTGCTTGAACAGGCCATGCTCGTAGCGGATCCCGTACCCGTAGGCCGGGTATTCCATGGACGCGAGCGAATCGAGGAAACACGCCGCGAGCCGGCCGAGACCGCCGTTGCCCAGCCCCGCGTCGATCTCCTGCCCGGTCAGGTAATCGTAGTCGATGTCGAGTTCCTTGAGCGCTTTGCGCGCCGCGTCGACAATGCCCAACGCGGCAACGTTGTTCGCAAGCAGGCGACCGAGCAGGTATTCCATCGAAAGGTAGTAGAGCCGCTTGATGTCATGGTCGACGTACGTCCGCTGCGTCGCGATCATGCCGTCCATCGCCAGCTCGCGCATGGTATAGGAAAATGCCAGCAACTTGTCGTACTCCGTCGCGGAACGCCAATCCTTGCACCGCGTGTACGCCAAATGAAAAAGTATCCGGTCATGGATATGCCGGGGCGTGATCTTCTTGTTCACCAGACTTGGATTTTTCGCCGACTTCATTGCCATGCCATCCTCCAGGAAAACGTGTACGCGCTATCGGACCGTCAGTCCAGGCGCCTGCAAAGGAAAATCCGCGGTAATGTATGTCAGCAGGGCGGATTGATAAAGTCCAACCATGGGAAATAAATCGACCCCGTTTTTCAGGCTTTGGAAAGACCGTTGAATAGCACCTATTCCGCGCCGCGCGCCGGGGCTAAAACGAGTGCCGACAGGACCAGAGATGTCGCGGCTTTCGCGAAATGCGTCATGTCCCTTCCATCCCTATTTCGGCCGTGCCGCCTCGATCTTGTCCGGAATATCGTCCGGGATGAACATGCCACCGAACCCGGACCCCATCTTGACCTGCGGAGAATTCGCGCCGTGGAAATCCGTGCCGCCCGTGGCGACGAGGTTGAATTCCTGGGCAAGCTTGCCGAAGTCGCGGACCCGGTCCGGCGTGTGCTCGGAATAGAACACCTCGAGGCCAAGCAGGCCCTGGTTCGCCAGTTCCCGGATCTGCTCGCGCAGCGCGCCGGGATCGAGGTCGAGCGTAAACGGATGCGCGAGCACCGGAACACCCTTCGCGCAGCGGATCAGCTCCAGCGTGGCCGATGGCGAAAGACGGCGGCGCTCGGCGTACGCGGATTTGCCGCGCGCGAGGTACTTCTCGAAAGCGTCCTTCTTGTCCTTCGCATACCCGGCGGCGATCAGCGCCTGGGCGAAGTGCGGCCGGGCAACGACGTCCTCGCCCGCGTAGGACTCCACCTGTTCCATCGTGATGTGGCAGCCGAGCGTTTTGAGCTTGTGGAGGATCTCGTGGTTCCGCGCATCGCGCCCATCGCGGATCCACTTGAGGTGCTCGATAAGGACCGGGTCCTCCGGCTCGATGCAATACCCAAGCACATGCATCGTCCCGTGTGGCGGATCGGCACTGACTTCGACACCGGTCAGGGCGCGGATGCCCGCAGCCCGGGCCGCCGCGAGGAATCGCGGTACGCCGTTGGTCGTGTCATGGTCGGTCAGCGCCATCGCCTTCAGGCCGATGCGCTGCCCCTCGGCGATCAGCTCCTCGGGCGAAAACGTCCCGTCCGAGAACGTCGAATGCATGTGCAGATCAATCATTGAAGAAGAATAAGGTGTCAGGTGTCAGGTGTCAGCAAGCGAAACGCTCCCGCTGACACCTGAAACCTGACACCTGAAACCTTCTCATGGCCTCTTCGGCTCATAAAACTCGAGCGTCGGCGACACGAAGTAGCCCCGGAACATCGGGTCGAGGCGGCCGTAGACGTCGCGGTTGATGAACGATGACTCGAACTTCGCCGCGAGCCGGAACGGACCCGCGGGATCGCGGAGGGCGTCGTATTTCTTCGCGTAGGTACGATTATCGTGCCGGTAATGACGGTCGTAGTGCAGCGACGAGATTTCGATGACGTCAAAGCGGCGCCGTTCCAGTTCGGGCCAGAAGGATTTCTCGTCGCCGCGTCGAACCTTGACGGCCCTTTCGTTGCCCGGCATGCCCATGTAGCGCTCCCATCCGCATGTGAGCAGGCTGGTGCCGGGGCGGCACGTTTCATCCAGCCACCGTCCCGCCTGCATGCGGGTGTCGTCCTCGAAGCGCCCCGTCGTCTGGAACGTGAAGACCAGCGTGTACACCAGGGTCACCAGCATGGCGGCCCCGCCCAGCCGGCGTCTCCACGCGGAATCGGCTTCCAGCCACGCGCCCAGCCACATCCCCGCGAAGACGACGGCGACCGTGAGGAGCGGGAGGTAGTACCGGAGCGGCACGAAGTTCCAGTGCCCCGTCACGCCGAAAAAGACCGCGCCGAAGACCAGCAGCACGGCGCGGGCGCGGTTCAGGCGGAGAGCACCCCAGATCGTGCCCGCGACGGCCGCAGCGTAAAGCGCGATGCCGAGGCAGAACGGCCACGCCGCAACGACCTGGTACAGGTAGCGGTGGTACTGCGGGCCTTTCGCGGGCAGGCAGAATCCGAAATGATGACCGGTGGTATGGTGGTGTTCGTACGCCATCGCCTTCAACACATCACCGAGCCGGATGAAACTGTACGGGGTCACCACGAAACAAGCCGCCACGGCCACCGCAGCCGCCGCGGCGAGGCCGGGAATCGTGTTCTTCATCGGCCTTCCGGACAGGAAGACGCCCGCGACAACGGCGACCACCGTCATGGCAGCCGTGTACTTGCTGCCGACGGACAAGCCCAGGAACGCGCCGGCCATCACGTAGTCGCGCCAGCGCCCCGTCCGCACCAACCGCATCGACGCCCAGAGCGTGCACGCGACCCAGAACGTCATCGTCACGTCCGTCACGGCCACGTGACTCTCCCAGACGTTGAGTGGAAGCAGCGCCATCCACAGCGCCGCGAGAAGCTGCCCGGTCTTGTTGGCGCCGGCCTCGCGCGCCATGAGCATCGCCGCGAGGACCGTCGCCGCGCCGAAACACGCGCTGATCGCCCGGCCCACCACGTACGCCTGCCACTGCGCGACCAGGATGCCCAGTTGGTGCAACAGGCCGTAGATGAGGGCGGTCAGGTAGATCAGGAACGAGGGATAATTGAGGAACATCGGATCCAACGTCTTGATGGTGAACGGCTCCGCGCCTTTCATCACGAGGTTGACGTTGTGCGCAACTTCCAACGCATGGCCCACAACATAGTCATGCTCGTCCGGGTGCAGGTCAATGCGGTCCGGCATGCCCCAGCCTAGGCCCCAGAAGCGGAGCCCGACCGCGAGGGCGAACACCGCAAACAGCAGCACCGGTCGCACGTGGTTTGCGCTTGCCAGTTTGAACATAAAAACTCTATGAATGGGCATGATATTGCGTGGATTCACCGAAGACTCAATGAAAAAGCAGCCGACCGATCAGAAGCGCCCCGTGGAAAAACAGCGCCATGCGGGCGGACGTCCACCCAAATTCAAGGAGCCGAGCCGCCCCATCACGGTGACGCTGCCGGATCGAACGCTCGATCTTCTCGCGACGATCGACGCGGATCGCGCCAAGGCCATCGTCAAAGCAACGAATGCCGCCCTGCCCGATGGAAAATCCCGGAACCCGATGATCGAGGTCGTCCATGTCCTGCCCGGAATCGGCATCATCCTCGTCGGGCCCAGCCGCTACCTCCGGAAGATCGCATGGCTCCATCTGGTCGAAGTCGCGCCACAACGATTCCTCCTCGTCCTCCCCACGAACACGGCGCCGGACACCCTGGAAATCGAACTGATCGACTTGCTGGAAACCATACCGGAGTCTGAAACCCGCGAGCACGCGATGATCAAGGAACTGCAGTCGCATCTGCGATCATTCCGCCAGAGCCGCAAGGTCTCCAAGGCCGAAATCCTTTTCGTAAAAACCGCCCGCTGACCGTACCCGCCCCGATCCGCCCGTCGCCGCGCACTGGTTCGCGACTACTCGTTCAACAGCGCCGTGATGTGCCGCCGGAGTTCGTCGGGCGGGACGACGCCGGGAAACGTCTTCCGGATCTCGCCCTTCCTGTCCACGAGGATTTTCGTGGGGACGACGCGAATGCCGCCGAATTGCCCCTGAATGCGGGCATCCGCCAGCACGACGGGATACGTAATGCCCAGTTTCCGGGCGGATGCGGCGAGCTGGACCGGCGAAACGCGGTCCACGGACAGCCCCCATACTTCGACGTCGCGATTCTTGAACTCCGCGTGAAGCTGGTTGAGCGACGGAATTTCGCTGCGGCAGGGGGCGCACCACGTGGCCCAGAAATCCAGGAGCACAACCTCGCCCTTGTAGTCGGCGAGGTCGAACACGGACGTCACGTCCGGCGGAGGAACAATCATCTCCGCACCCGGCGCGACCGCCTGCGGCACCGCAGCTTCCTGCGGCGCCTTCATCCGGCATCCCGCGCCGGCGAGGACGACGGCAACGGCCGCGGCGGGAAGCGTTCGAAGCATCTTCATGTGGACGCAAACGTACAACGATTGGTCGTGAATTCAAGGGAAGTGAACGATAGGATATCGATCGCTTGACGCGGAGCGTATGAAACAAACCAACCGATGGATGCGACCGGGCTGGCCGTGGGAACTGGAGATGCTATCGCTTCTCTTTGTCCTCGCGGCGATCGTCATTCCCCTTTACGTCGCCTATCTGTCCGAACCCGCGCCCGTGCCGACCCTGCTACAGCAGGCAACCGGAAGCACCGGCACCTCGACGCTGCTGCATTTTGTGCACCCGCATGACGTGGCTTGGAGCATCGCCCTGCTGGCTCTGTTCGGCGGCTTGATCGCCGTCTCCCGCCGCGGCGCGGACGTTGTCTCGACGCCGTTCGTGCATCTCATTGCTCCGCTCTTCTTTTCATTCGCAACCTACTACCGGCTGTACGAAATACCCCAGTCGACGGATACAGCGATCGCGATCGTGAGCTCCAGCACCGGCCAGGTCATCGCATGGGCCGCCGGCGTCATCGCGATCATCCTCCTGGTGGCGCGGTTGTGCATGGCACGCTACGCAATCAGTTTCCGCGACGTGACATGGGATCTTTCAACGCCGGCCCGGCGGGACAGCTCGATCCTGCGACTCGCGCCCCGGATCCTTCCGCTGATCTACGAGCCGCGGACCTACCGCGCGTGCGACGAAGGCATCGTGGTCGAGGGCCGGTTCTACATCATGGTGATCCCTTTCAACCTCGTGCAGTCCATCTCAGAGACCAGCCAGCCGGAGCGGCTGCCGTCCGGCCAGTACTTTGTGAGATCCGTCACGCGCCTGATCCGGATCCAGGTGACGTCATGGCCCCACCCCTTCTTCATCGCTCCGCGCGATCACGAGGAATTCTTTACGTACTGCAACCAGCGCGTCCGCCGCATCCACCGCCAGACCACACTCGCGGGACTCGCGACGGTGCACGACGTCACGAGTGAACAGGCGCCGGGGGTTGCTGAATGACCCCGGACCCGCAAACCGCGCTGTCCTCATCGCTACGCGAGCACGCCGCGGGCGTGGTGCGAACCCTCGTCCAGGCCGGCTACGAGGCGTACTGGGCCGGGGGCTGCGTCCGCGACACGATCATGGGTCGAACGCCGAAGGACTACGACGTCGCAACCAGCGCCCGGCCGGACGACGTGCTCAAGCTGTTCGCGAAAACGCGCGAGGTCGGCAAGGCCTTCGGCGTGGTCCAGGTGCATGCGGGCGATTTCATGTTCGACGTCGCGACGTTCCGTCGCGACGCCGGCGTCCAGGATGGGCGCCACCCGGAGCGCGTGGAATTCTGCGCCGCCGAGGAGGACGCCAGGCGGCGCGACTTCACCATCAACGGGCTCTTCTACGATCCGCTGCGGGACCAAGTCATTGATTTCGTGGGCGGGGTCGACGACATCCGGCGCAAGCTGGTCCGCTCGATCGGATCGCCGGACGAACGTTTCGCCGAGGATTTCCTCCGCATGCTCCGGGCCGTCCGTTTCGCCTCGACCCTCCAGTTCGACCTCGACAAGCCCGCGGCCGACGCGGTCCGCCGCCTGGCCTCGAATATCGCGCGCATCAGCCCCGAGCGCATTCAACAGGAACTCACGCGCATCCTCGTGGAAGCGCCCGCCGCCGGACAGGGCGTCCGCCTCCTCCAGGACACGGGACTTCTGCCTGTCATCCTGCCCGAGATCAGCGCGATGATCGGCGTCGAGCAGCCGCCCGAATTCCATCCCGAGGGCGATGTCTTCACGCACACGATGATCATGCTCGACGCGATGAAGGAGCGTACGCCGGAACTCGCCTACGCCGTCCTCTTCCACGATGTGGCGAAGCCCCCCACCTTCGCGCGCACGATCGAGCCGGACGGCCGCGAACGCATCCGCTTCACAGGCCACGACACCTTGGGCGCGGACATGACGGAACAGATTATGAAGCGGTTGCGGTTTTCGAACGAACTGACCGAGGCGGTCAAGTTCTGCGTCGGCAACCACATGCGCTTCATCGCCGTGCCCGAGATGCGGAAGTCCACGCTGCGGCGGCTCGTCGGTGCGCCGACGTTTCCCACGGAACTGGAATTGCACCGGCTCGATTGCTCGAGCAGCCACGGGGATCTCAGCAATTATCTCCTGCTCACGCAGTTCTTCGAAGAGATGAAGAACGAGCCCGTGCTGCCCGAGCCCTGGATTTCCGGCAAGGACGTCATGGCGCTCGGCATCCCCGAGGGCCGCGAGGTCGGACGCTGGAAGAAAGCCGCTTACGACGCGCAACTCGAAGGCCGCTTCGCCTCGCGGGAAGAACTCCTCCCCTGGCTGGAGCGCGAAATCAGCCAGTCGCAGGCCTTGACGTAGCCGGAACGATTCAGGTCAACCGCGAATGAACGCCACTTGACGCTCACCATCTGCGTGAAGTGGAAGCTACGTTCAACGACAAAGGCGATGTATTGCGCTCGGATCTCGTCGGCCATGCTCACCCAGCCATCAAGACAGCCCGCGTAAGACTTCCGCCTGTGCTGCGCGAGCTCGCGAGTTCTCAAACTGTAGAGGCCATAGGGGTCCTTGCAGACGTGCAGATGGGGTTTGACGGTGGACCGTGAGATGGGCTACGTGGGCGATCAAGGCTAGGAAAGTAAGGCTGCAGGATGCAGGCGCGGTGTGCCAGGTGATGTGCCGCGGGGACCGCCGCGAGGAGATATTTCGCGCGAAAAGGACCGGTGGAGGCTGAAGGCCTGCGCAGGCACGACGTGGCGGCGACGGAGCATCTGGTGCAGCGCACAGCGATGGTTCTCGGGGCGCCCGTGTTGGATTCGCTGGCGCAGAATGATGTGTGGAAGCAGGCACAAGCATAGCTGCTGAGGACGCGCTCGACGGTTGGGGGCCGATGGATCGCATCCGCGCTGGTGGTGGGCTACGAGAGCAATATCAGTCGGGGGCCTGTGCGGCCATGCAGAAGCAATCCGATAGGACGCGCGAGAGACTCACGATAAGGTTATGCACGATTGCAAGGACTGACCCCTACAGCTCTCGTTCTCTCCGTTCCCTCCTGTTCAAATCCTCTCCTGCGGGTTCAGTGGTTCCATCTGATCCTGAAACTCGAACCGCGGTTTCCTTCCGCCTCGCGGTTGCGGATGTGCCACGCGGGGTATTTCATGCTTCCCTCGTTTGACAGTCAACCGGACAAACCCCTACGGAAGTGACATCGCCCCCTGCCGTCAGCTCTTTCAAATTGTGGTATTTTGGAGTATGTAGATGTTTTGGGGCTCAGAGGAACTTGCTCTTGAAGGAAGAAAGACAAAACTGCTGGGAGTACATGAAATGCGGCCGCGAGCCCGGCGGGCTGCACGCAGACGAACTTGGTGTCTGCCCGGCCAGCACGGACACGGATCACGACGGAACGAACAACGGCAGAAACGCGGGGCGTTTCTGCTGGGCTGTTGCGGGAACTCTCTGCAAGGGCGTCGTGCAGGGGACGTTCGCAGCCAAGTTCGAGTCCTGTTTGATGTGCCCCTTCTACCGGGACGTGGAACGTCAGGAAGGAAGGGACCTCCAGCTACTCCCGCCCGACCGCAGGAAAACGAATCCATGATCGCCACGACACATCCATTTTCCATTCGCGTTCATGATCGCTTTTTTGCGGTAGAACCGGGAATCCTCGGGGCTTGCGCAATTTCTTACCGCGGACGACGCGGATAGCGCGGATGAATTCGAGAGGCCAACAGCAGATCACGCAGTCAACGCAGTAACACTATCCGAAAAAGCCGCGTAATCCGCTGTTAACAAAGAGGCAAAGGGTTGTGGCCATCGCGTTCTTCATTTCTGCAGTGCCTGCCCGCCTTGAAGGGTTCCGCTAAGGAGAAGATGCGAAAATGGAAACGAAAGACGCCTCCTTCTTCTTGAGCCCAACCGCCAGCTTCGTGGCGACGGTCATTTTCGTGGCCATGCTTGGAGTGGTTGACTGGGCGTCAGGCTACGAACTTCAGTTCTTCGTTTTCTACTTCATCCCCGTCGCCGTCGCAGCCTGGGCCTGCGGCGCGAGACGCGCTTACATGATATGTGTTGTCAGTGCCGGAGTCTGGTCTGCTGCTGACTTCTTCTCCGGCCATCAGTATACCCATGCCTCATTCGCCATCTGGAATGCGTTGATTCGGCTGGCTGCCTTTCTGGCGCTCGGCTTCGCTGTGGCACACATCCGGGCACTGTTGATTCAGGAGCGGAACATATCGGATCAACTGCAGAAGACACTTTCCGAAGTCAAGACCCTGACGGGCCTTCTCCCGATCTGCGCAGGGTGCAAGAGAATCCGTAATGACCAGGGATACTGGCAGCAACTCGAAGAGTATATCGGCAAACATACAGACGCGGAATTCACTCATGGACTATGTCAAGAATGCATGAGGAAAATCCTGAGAGAAGCCGGCATGCCCGATGATGTGACCGAAGCGAGTCAGGGGGGAAATGATTAGCTCCCCCCTCCCATCGCGTGACCGCGTTGGCGCGGTACGCGACGTGAACATCCTGACTTCGCTGCCGGGTGGTCTTGTTTCATTGGCTGACCGCCGGAATTCCGGGCATGTGGAAGCCGTTCTGCTTTTTCGATCTCGTCTTCCTGGTCGCCTTCGCCTGGTCGTGGACATCGCTCCGGGGAGAAAAGGCTCAGAACGAGTAAGGCGCGGACAGGGCCGGTGGACACTACGGGGTAAACCGTCAACCGCGAACGGACCCTCCTTCGCACAATCGCTTCCGCCGTCGCTCTTCGAGCGCTTCCAGTTTGCGTTTCGCCAGGGGCGGAAAAAAAACGAATCGTTGTATTGGCATCGTCGATGCGTGTGTCGCATAATCGACATTGATCGGATGACGCCCCCCCCCAACGGTTGATCAATCCGGCGCGCCCCCCCACCCGGCATGCCGAAGATCTGGACCGCGGCACACGCTGCGGCCACGAAAACCGTCAACGCATCCGCGAAGCGACGGGCGGGGCTCCCCCCCCCCCCCCCAGAGGTCGAACTATTTTTCCGGCATCAGGGGCAGCTTCTTGCGGAATGCGATGGGCACGTGCTGAGGAACGTGAAGCTGCTGACGTACTGCATCACGAGCAACCACGTGCACGTGCTGCTGAAGGCTTCCGCACCGGAGGAACTCGCCCGCTTCATGCAGCGGGTCGCAGGCGGAATGGCGCAAGCGTACAACCAGCGGAAGCGAAGGTCCGGGGCATTCTGGTCGGACCGCTACCATGCCGCCATGATCGAAGACGGAGAACACCTCTGGCGGTGCATGCGGTACATCGACGAACATGGTCCGCGCCGGCGAGGTGGCCCACCGGAAGAATTTAGCAGGAATTGACTGTCGACTACACCCGGCGGCGCGTGGAAACCTGTGAAGCCCGGGGCGGCTCCGGGGTGCTCCGCGAGGCCGCGGAAGCGTATGAGCAAGTGAACGGTGCCAAAAATCGAGCCATAGGGCACTTTCCAGCTGTCAAATCACAGTTAACTTGCTAGTGAATAAGAAGTTAGCAAGGTCCGACCCCGAAGGCAGTCTAAGGAGATACAGATGAAGAGACCATGGCGAGTCACCACGTGGCATTTCGCGCCTGCGATTACGTTTTTTCTTGTTTCGGCGTCGGTCGCCTTGGGGACGATGTACTACGTCGCGCCGGGTGGATCGGACACGCCGCCGTACACCAACTGGGCCATGGCGGCGCACAGCATCTCGAGCGCGGTCGCGCGCGCCGTGAACGGTGACGACGTGCGTGTGTCAAACGGCACCTACTACATCACATCGCAAATCCTGATTACCAACGGCATCACCGTACGGAGCGAGGACGCCGCCGGGGTGACGACCGTGGACGGGCAGCATGCCGTCCGGTGTTTCAGGATCGAGCACGCTGACGCCATACTTAACGGCTTTACGATCACGAACGGTGCCGTCAACGGTCATGGCGCGGGCGTGTCCATGACCGCCGGTACGGTCAAGAACTGCGTGATCACGGACAACGTCATTACAAATGGCGCCTACAAGAACGGTGGCGGCATCTATCTGGACGGAGGGGGCTTGGTCCAGGATTGCGAAATCCGCAACAACCGGGCACTTCAGGCCGATGGCGAGGGCGGGGGGGTGGCCATCAACGAAGACGGACTGGTCGAGCGCTGCCTGATCGAGGGCAACCGCGCCTCCGAGTACGGCGGTGGTGTGAAAATCTACAATGATGGGATCCTGCGCAACTGCCAGATCATCAACAACACCGTCGCAAACAGGGGTGGCGGTGTCAGCTTCCTTGGTGACATCGCCGGGGTCAAGGGTTACGTCCAGAACTGCACGGTTTACGGCAACACCGCCTACGAGGCGGGCGGTATCGACGGGCGTTCTTCCAAGTTTGAAGTGAGGAACTGCATCGTCTACTCGAATGTGGCGCAGAACGCGGATGACAATATCGGGACTTTGGGCACGCCGGCCACCTTCTCGCACAACTGCACCGTGCCTTCCACCGGTACGGCATGCGTGACGGATGAGCCCTGGTTCGAAGACCAGGCCAACGGCGACTATAGCCTGTTCTCTCTGTCGCCCTGCATCGACGCGGGCACGAACCTCGTGGCGGTGACCAACGACTACGATGGCATTTCGAGGCCCCGCGACGGAGACATCGACGGCAGTGCGTATCACGACATCGGGGCCTACGAGTACCGTCCGCCCACTTGCTTCCCCCAGTGCCTTTTCACTAATGACGCCGCCGTGGTCGACTACGAGGTGACGAGCATGACGGTGGGCGGAACCATGGCATGCATGTTCCGGCACCTGCAGTGGACCAACTTCAACACGGGGGAGAGCGGCACGATCCCGGCGACGACGAACTGGTGGCTCGTGGACCTGGCGCTGGGTATCGGCACCAATCACGTCTACGTCATGGGCACGAACGCTAACGGGCAAGGCAACGGCGATAACCTGTACATCACGAGGATGGGTGTGCCTGATCGCGTGACGAACACGCTGCCCGCCAATGCGGCGATCGACGTGGCATCGAACAGCGACGTGAGCGCCTGGTTCAGCGCGCCCATGGACACGGCGACGATCACGTCGAACACCCTCTTCCTCCACAGCAGACAGAGCGGCATGCGTCAGGGCTCGTTGAGCTTCGGCGAGGGAGACAAGCGGGTCACGATGGATCCCCCCACCGATTTCCGACCGAGCGAGCTGGTCCACGCGGCGTTGATCAAGGGCATCACCAACGCGGCCGGCACATCTGTGCTGAAGCCTTACACATGGTCGTTCTATGCCGAGGCGCCCGCGGGCGCCGGAGTGCTGTACGAGTCTGACCAGGTCGTCACCAGCGCACAGTGCGGTGCGATCGATCTCGGCGACGTGGACAACGATGGCGACCTGGACGCCTTCGTGGCGCGCACGGCCGGCAACTACATCTGGCTGAACGACGGCAACGGCGTGTTTACCAACACACGGTCGGGCGTGGGGAGCGAAGCCTTGGCGGCAGAATTCGGTGACGTAGATGGGGACGGTGACCTTGACCTGGTGAAGGGGGGTAGTGGCGGCTCCATACTCGTGTACACAAACGACGGCGCCGGCCTCTTTCTCGACACCGGGCGGGAAGTCACGGTCCCGAATGTGGAGGATCTGACGCTGGGAGATCTCGACGGCGACGGGGACCTGGACATGGTCGTGTCCGGGGCATCCGAAACCAGAATCTACAGGAACAACGGGTTAGGCCGCTTTTTCTACACCGGACAAAGCTTTGGCGAGGGGTGGGGCCTGGACCTCGGCGATGTGAATGGGGACGGCTTCCTCGACCTCCTCATGTGCGGGGAATCATGGGTCGATGCCGATAACAGCAGGATCTATACCAACGACGGCTACGGGGTGTTCTCCTGGACGGGACAGGCGCTGAACACCAATTGCTACTCGGCGGCATTGGGGGACCTGGATGCCGACGGCGACCTCGACATTGTCTTCGGGGGCAATTCGGTGGCCCGAGATGAGGTCTGGACCAACAGCGGTACGGGCATGTTCTTCAAGAAGGGCAACTTTCCCGGCGACCTGGCGGCACAAACGAGAGATCTCGCCCTTGCCGATCTCGACGCTGACGGGGACCTCGACGTTGTCATGGCCAAGTATCACGCGCCTCACGCGGTTTATCTCAACGACGGATCAGGTGGGTTCACGCTTGTGCAGGAAACGGGGCATGACGAGGACAACTGGTGGGTCGGCGTCGCCCTGGGTGACGTGGACGGTGACGGAGCTGTCGACGCTATTCTGTCCGGCTTCTCCAACAACCTGGTCAGGCTTCTTATCAACATGCCGCCCGAAATGGCGGTGCGCGGCACCAACGATGCTGTTTTGGTGAACGGTGAAGCCGCGGCGGCAGACAAGGGCACCTTGTTCGATACCGCCGTGGTGGGCGATATCGTGGCACACGATGGTTGCGACGTCACCAACGCGGGTCCGACGACGCTGCTGATCACGTCAATCACAACGAACGGCACGGGCGCATCACAATTCAGAATCAGGTTCCTGGGAAGTTCCCTTGCTCCGGGCGGGTTGGACCCCTTCAGAATCGAGTACATGCCGACGACCCTCGGCATGGCGACGGCGACATTTGCTATCGTGAACAACAGCACGAACAACCCCTTCCTGATTTGTGTGCAGGGCGAGGCGGTGCCGCTGCGCGTCACCAACACGACGCCCCCGAATGCCGCCAACGACGTCGCGACGACCGTGGAGGTAGTCGCCCAATTCAATCGGAGCATGGATGGCTCCACGATCACCTCCAACCGGTTCTTCCTTTACAGCGGCCAGAGAGGCTTCCAGCGCGGCGCGATCAGCTTCAATCCGGCCACCAACCAGGCCACGCTCGAGCCGGCTTCAAATCTGCGGCCGGGCGAGCCGGTCTTTGCCGTGCTGACGCGCGGCATCTCGAACGCCGCGGCCAGCGCCCAGATGCAGCACCACACCTGGCAGTTCTACGCGGCGGTGAACGGCGGCGGCGCGTTCTTCGTCGAGGGCGGACAACTGGGCTCGGGTTCCGGCCGTGACGTGGCACTCGGGGACCTGGACAACGACGGCGACCTGGATGCCTTTGTCGTCAACGAGATCACCGAAGGCAACACGGTGTGGACCAACGACGGCACGGGCGCCCTGTTCGACACCGGGCAGAACCTGGGCACCAACGAGAGCCGCGGCGTGGCCCTGGGCGATGTGGACAACGACGGTGACCTCGACGCGTACGTGGTCAACTGGGAACAGCGGGCCATCCTCTGGACCAACGACGGGAACGGAACCTTCGGCGACAGCGGTCAGCAGCTGAGCCAGCTCAGGGCTCGATCCGTTTCGCTGGCCGACGTGAACGGGGATGGCGCCCTCGACGCATACATCGTGAAGAGCAGCGATCCGGACCAGGTGTGGACGAACGACGGAAGCGGCGTCTTCTCGCTGGCACAGGCCATCGCCAGCGCTCCGGGGTCCGACGCGGCATTTGGTGATGTGAACGGCGACGGATTTCTGGACGTGTTCGCGGTCAACTACAACGATGCGAACCTCGTGTTTACGAACAACGGCGACGGCAACTTGAGCAGCAGCGGTCAGAGCCTCGGGGCGTGGAACAGCCGCGCCGTGGCCTTGGGCGATCTGAACGGAGACGGATGGCTGGACGCGTTTGTGGCCAACGAAAACGAAGGCAACCGCGTGTGGACCAACGACGGCGCCGGCGTCTTCTCTCACAACGGCCAGAGTCTCGGCACGGAGGCCAGCCGCGGAGTGGCGCTGGGCGACCTGGATGGCGACGGCGACCTGGATGCGTTCGTCGCCAACTACGACCAGCCCAACACCGTGTGGACCAACGACGGCAACGGCCTGTTCTACGATGCCGGCCTGGCCCTGGGAACGGGTGCGAGCTGGCGCGTGCGCTTGGGCGACCTCAACGGCGACGGGTGCCTGGACGCCTACGTGGTGAACTTCGCCCAGCCGGACGAGGTGTGGCTGAACGCGACGCGGATCACGGCCACCTGCGGGCCGCACGGCACCATCTCGCCGTCGGGCACCGTCGTCGTGGCCCCCGGCAGCACCACGAGCTTCGTCACCACTGCGGACACCTACTACAACATCGGCCAGCTTCTCACCAACGGCGCGCCGGATGCGGCGGCGCCGGGCCTCGCGGTCTACACATCCGTCTGGGCAAACGTGTCTGCCGACGGCACGCTCAGCGTCTCGTTTGCAGAGAACCTCGCGCCACTCGGCACGCCGGAATGGTGGCTGGCGATGTACGGATGGACGAACAACTTCGGCTCCTGGGAAACCAACGACACGGACAACGATTCCTTCTTCGCATGGCAGGAGCAGATCGCCGACACGGTTCCCACCAATGGCGAGTCGTACTTCCACGTCATCAACCTGCGGCGCACCAACTCGATGGCGGTGGTGTTCGACAGCTCGACCCAGCGCGTGTACTCGCTGGAGGGATGCGGGGACATGGTTGATGGTTCATGGTTGATGGTTGATGGAGCCACCAACGTGCCCGGCGATGTGAGCGGGACGACGACGCTGATCGACACGAACGACGCGGTGCACGAGGCGTACCGGGTGGGCGTTTCCTTGCCGTGACCAAGACGGGAAGTTACAGGCGGTCGGCGGCGGCGATCCGAACCGCGTGGGTGCGGTACTTTCACCACACACTGCTAGGCGTTAGCCTCAGCGAAAACACTCAGGTGGGGCGCATCTCCGATCTTTGGCGGTTGGGCAGCCCAGAGGGTAGTGCATCAGTTTGAATTGTTCACACAGCCGCCTGTCCTGAGCCTGTCGCGGGGCGGCGCTTTCATCCGCCTTCGCGCGGAAGCTTCGGCGGGACAAGTCGAAAGCGCCCCACCAAACGAGGGGCCATAGGGTCACATGTGTGCAGAACTCTACCGGGGATCGGCATTTGCACATATGTGTGACCCCTTCATCGTTCCAATGTGAAGAATATTGTCGTACACTTGTCGTCAACCGACTCAGCCTTTCGTGGAGGCCATGACCGGTTCGATGTCGTAGTATGGGAGACGGTATGGGAAAGCCTACCAGAGAGTATATCTACGGCATCAACCCCGCCTTCGAAGTTCTTCGCGGCGGGCGACGCAGTATCTATACCGCGTTCATGGCCGATACGATGGCGGGCAATCCGCGGCTCACAAAGCTCGCCACCCTTCTCGAGGCCAGGAAGATTCCTGTGGAGCGGGTCGAGAAACGTCGGCTCCACCAGTTGTGCACGAGCAAGGAGCACCAAGGCGTCGTGCTGCGCACCAACACGTATGCCTACGCGCACGTAGAGAAGATCCTGGAAGCGAATCGTGTCCTCCTCTTGGATAACGTCGAGGACCCGTACAATGTCGGCGCTATCTTGCGGTGTGCCGAGGTCTTCGGGTTTCACGATGTGCTGCTGCCGGCAAAGGGTGTCCCGGACATCTACCCGTCCGTGGTGAAAATTTCAGCCGGCGCGACCGAACATCTGCGGATCGCCAAGGAACAATCCGCCAACGAGCACGCCAAGGCGGCAAAGAAACTCGGGTATACGATCATTGCGCTCGATGCGGCAGGCCAGGTGGATGTACGAGACCTGCACGGCCGGCACATCGACAAGATGCTGCTCGTCATAGGCGGCGAGGCCGCAGCCGTGGATCCGTTTATTCTCCAGGAGGCGGATCACGTGGCGCGCATCGGACAGCACGGCAGGCTTAATTCGTTAAACGCCTCCGTGGCCGCAGGCATAGCCATGTTTGCCTTGGCCGGCAGCGCGTAAACGCGGCGGCGGGAGCAAGAGAGGGGCAAACGATGCAACCCGATCCAGGAAAAGATATACGGGAATCGTCCGACGACCGCATCCGGCTCCACAAACATCTCGCCTCGTGCGGCGTCGCTTCGCGCCGCAAGGCGGAGGCCTTGATCGCGGCCGGCCGGGTCTCCGTCAACAGCCGGCCGGTCAGTGACCGCGTCTGCCTGATCGATCCGCTCGAAGACCGCGTCGACGTCGACGGCGTATCCGTGAAGCCGGAGCGCCTGCGCACCTTCGCCATCCACAAGCCGCCGGGCGTCCTGTGCACCGCGGAGGATCCGCAGGGACGCCCCATCGCCGCCGCGCTCCTGCCGGACATGAAGGAACGCCTCTACTGCGTCGGCCGCCTCGATGCCGACAGCGAGGGCCTGTTGCTGATGACCAACGACGGCGCGTTTGCCCAACGCGTGATGCATCCCTCCGGGGGCGTCCTGAAAGTCTATCACGTGACCACGTCCCCCGCCCTTTCCGCGGAAGGACGGCAGGCCATGACCGTGGGTATCCGCGTTGACGGGGAAACACTTCGCGCAGGTTCCGTGGCCATCCTGGAGGAGACGCCGAACAAAGGCGCCTACCGCATCACGCTGGCGCAGGGCCGCAAGCGCGAGATCCGGCGCATGGTCGCAAACGTCGGTTCGCGAGCCGTCCGCCTCGTGCGCGTGGCCATCGGCGGCCTGGAACTTGGCGACCGGCCCGCCGGCACCGCATGGGAACTCACGCCCGACGAGCGCGATCGCGTCTTTCGTGCGGGTTAGCCGGAGGGGTCAGGCCGTTATAGGCCGTTGAAAAACGCGCCCGGTCGGTGACCGGGCCTACATCACGTTTCTACGGGGGGAATTAGGGATACCCATTAAAAGTAGAACAGCTTGTCATGACGAAGGGCTTGAGTCAGGTGCAGGGCTGTGGGCTATTTCAACATGCGGTGCCGTGCAAATAGGCCGATAAGCGTCACACCTTCACACTTCACGTGACCCCTTTTACATCCCCTTCTACACTCAGGCGGGGTATTGACAGCTACATCTGTGCGGATTACTCTAGCTATTGACATCAACATTCAGGAACACACATATGAGAACGATACAAATGACCTTGGATGATGACTTGGTCACGCTCGTGGACCGGCTCGTCAGAAAGCTCAACACCACTCGCTCTGAGTTCACCCGCAGAGCGCTTCGCCATGCCATAGCTCAGATTGAGCAGACCAATCTGGAGGCCAAGCACAGGCGCGGATACAAACAAAAGCCCGTTGCTGCATCCGAATTCAGTGTCTGGGAAGGCGAACAAAAGTGGGTTCAGTGATGAAGCGCGGCGAAATTCGCTGGTACAAATTCCAGCGACCCGACAAGAAGAGGCCCGTGCTCATTCTGACGCGCACATCGATTCTCGAATACATCGGGGACGTGACCATTGCTCCTATCACTACGACGATCCGAGACATACCCAGCGAAGCACTCCTCTCCAAGGCAGACGGCATGGATAAAGACTGCGCTATTAATTTCGATCACATTCAGACCGTAACGAAGGAGCGACTCGGGCCACTCATCACCTCGCTTTCACCAAGCAAACTCCAACAGGTTCGTGGAGCTATATCTTTCGCACTTGGCCTGTAGCGTCCATGCGGGTCGGACCACGGACCGGGCCATTTTCCAAGAAGTTATGACTGAACATGGCCATTCCAGCCTTCTTAGCCCGGTTTGTTCATGAACGTCGACGCATTCATGAATCGTTTCTTTTCTGGTTTTCCTAATTCTCTGCATCTGTGTGATCTGCGGTTGTTCTGAACTGCCGGATTCAGGTTCAAGCGAAATGGATAAGGCTCGATTGTGAGGCATTGCGCGGTTTTCGGGAGCCGATTCAAGGTCAATGTGTTGATGCGTAAACCGTTCGCAAGGTTCGACCCCTGAAGTCCGTCAGTGGTGATGCCGCGGGAACCTCCCGGTTCCACCGCATCACCATGACCTTGCGTCCGTAATGGACAGTGTCAGGGCAAGGAAGATTTCGTTCAGCCTAGATCGACGCGAAGCCCCTGCCCGCCCTGCAACGGACCTTGGGGGCCGGGTTGGCCGCCCCCGGGACCTGCTGCCGACTCACCGTCCACGAACCGAAGCAAATCCTCCATACGCACAAAACCCGCGATCCGTGCGCCATCCAGGACCGGGAAGCTTTTCTGGCGGAAAAAGCGCTGGTCCTGGAACAGATGCAAGGCGTCCGTTTCCCCCTGGATGACGGTGAAGCGTCGAAGCATCACGGCCCCCACCCGCGCAGTCGAAGGATCGCGCCGCTCGATCTCCGCGGTCCACCGCGCGTACGGGAGGATGCCGACCGACCGGCCTTCGACGAGCACCGCGAAGTCCAGTTGGCCTGAGGCGTTGGCGATTTCCGCGCACCGCGCAAGCACGTCGTCCGGGGCGAGCGCGACCGGCGCCAGCCGCATCAGGTCCACCACCTTCACGCCCTGTAACGCCGTGCGCACCCGGACGGACTGCATTTCGGTGCCTGCGGCCCAGAAGATGAACACGCCGATGATGGGCAGGATCGGGCTGAACGCGAAGCCCTTGACGATGAACACCAGCGCGGCGACCTGCCCGATGCGCGCCGCGATGATCGTGGCGGTGAGATACGGAAGGACCGCCGCGAGCATGCTGCGCAACACGCGCCCTCCGTCCATGGGAAAAGCCGGGATCATGTTGAAAAGCACAAGCCATATGTTCGCACGAATGATGTGGTCGACCAGTTCACCGACGTTGTCCGGCACGTCCTCGAGCCCGGTCAGGTCCGGAAGGCTGCCCGTCAGGAGGATCAGCGTCCCGGCGATGACAACGTTGACAAGCGGCCCCGCCACCGCGACGAAAAACTCCTGCGACGGCCGCTCGGGTATCCGGCTCATACTCGCCACACCCCCGATGGGCAACAGCGTGATGCCATAGACCTTGACGCCGTAGCGAATGGCAACAACGCAGTGCCCCAACTCGTGCAGCAGAACACAGAGGAACAGCGACCCGAACAGGGCGCCGCACCACAGGCTTCCGGCCCAACCCGACATGCCCCACCCGAGCCACATGATCCACGCGAGCAACAACACAAAAGTGATGTGGATGCTCAGCCGGATGCCCATCACGCGGCCCAGAGGAATCGAACCCCTCATGCGGACCCCGGGTCTGCAGGCCGCGACAGGCGATGGTTTACCAGCGCGGACAGGGCGAGCAGGAAGCAGAGGATCATGAAAATCTCGGCATCCCCGAAATTGTATTCCACCACGCCGTTCAGCATGACCGCGCTGAAACCACCCAGCACGCCGAGCGCGATCGCAGCCGCTTCCGGTTCCGCGCCGGCCGCGCGCCGGCAGGTCGTCCACATCACATAGAAGGCAACGCCCATCCAGTTCAGCCACGCCGCGAGCCCAAGCCAGCCTGTTTCGAGCGCGATCTGGAGCGGGTTGTCGTGCAGGTGGTTGAGTCCGCGCTGCACGTGCCGCGTGGCGCCCCGAAGGTCCTCATACTTCACGGCGCGCCAGCCGATGCCGAACGGGTATTGCCTGATCAGCCTCGGCCCTGTCTGCGTCCACAGCTTCAAGCGGCCGCCCATGCCCTGCGAAAATTCGTTTTCGATCTGGCCCACGCGATGGCGCACCTGCGGAAAAGCGAAGAGCGCGATGGCGCACATGCCGATGATGAGCATCACGTTGCGGCGCCGCGCGGCCAGGGCGATGACACAAGCGGCGAGGACAAACGCGAGCCACGCACCGCGCTTGAAGTGCAGGATGAGTCCCATCGCGTTCAGGACCAGTGCCGCCATGGCCCATGGATTCCTGCGGGTCCACCGACCGTGAAGCAAGGCCCCGATGATGAAACACAGCGACACGGCATAGATTTGCGGCTCGCGCATGTTCCCCAGCTTGAACAGCACGGGCATGCCGTTCTCGTCCAACGCCGCGAGCCCCCCAAGCTGCGCGAACAACATGGTCAACGGAATGCGAATCGTGTCGTAGGCCGCCTTGAGGGTCGCCCCTGCCACGAAGAGCGTCACGAGCGTCCACGCGGTCTTCCAACCGCCTTCCTTCCCCTGGCAGAACGCGGCCGGAATGATGAAAACGACCCCGAGCAGGAGCAGGCGGTCCAGTTTTCGCATGCTGAGCTCGGGTCGCAAACCCAGCGAAGCTGACAGGACAGCCGCCGCCGTGAACAGGAAAACGGGCCAGAAATACGGGGAAGGTCCGGCTGGTTTGGCCCGGCCGAGAAGCAGCAGATAGAGCCACACGGGAAGCGCAAGGAAGGCCAGCGGCTCCGACACGGCGATGCTCACCGGCATGGCCAGCGCGTAGCCATACAGGCACCACGTCAGCACGTTATCCGCAGTCCACACCGGGCGCTTCAAGTGTTCTCTCCGATTAAGATCTATCTGGTTCCGGGCCCAGTGTAGCCACGGCTCTATGAGCCGTGCTGGCGCGCCTCACAGAGGCGCGTCTACATCATTTCTTCGTCGCACCCACGAGCGAATCCAACGAAAGCGGGCTGTGCTTCCGAATGTACTCCGTCACCAGCGTCCGCGTATCCAGCGTCGTGAAATCCAGCCGTGATTTGGGCTCGTCGGCGATGCGGCGCATGGTCGGGAACCGCGTACCGCCGGACGCCAACACGTGGCTGTTAACCGCGACCCGGAAACGCTTGCGCGGGTGCAGGGGCGAACCGTCGGGCAGGCGCAGCCGGGACACCACCGTGTTCCCGTCCCTCCGCTCCGTGTCGAAATCGAGGCCGTACGCGCCCATGAACTGGATTCTGCCGCGGTTTCTCATGTTTTCATTCAGGATGTCGGTCAGTTCCGCCGACGTCAGCATCATTACGCCGATTCTGTTTTCGTAGGGCACAATACGCCAGACATCTTTCATCCGGATTTCACCCGAAACCAGTTCGTCCTTGGACAGAGCCCCATGCAACACGATCGCGGCATGGGTTGCCTCCGCGATGGCCCGGGCGATCAGCGTTTGGACCGGCGACCGGCCAAATGCGTCCGGCTTGGCGCCCAGGGTATCGCGCGTCGCTCCGACGTGTTCCGCCAGGTACTCTTCCGCCCGGTCAAGGTCCTTCTGGAACACCGCCTTCAGTTCCGCGTCCTCCGCGACCTGCGTGCCGATGGGAAGCACACGCGCCACCCGGTTGACCAGCCGACGGGTGACCGTGTCGTACGAAAGATCCACGCAGCCAAGCCAGTTGGCGTAGTATCCGGCCTGCGTGTACAGCGTCTCCCGGATCCGGACGTCTTCGATGGCCCTGTGCAAATGCCCGCCAATGATCACGTCAATCTCGGGAAACGCCGCGGCGATGGCCTTGATCTCGTTGGCGTGGTCGTCGCCGTGGGGCCTGAACCCCTGATGCGTCGCGAGAAGGATGATGTCCGGCTCGGCTTCGCGCACCGCCGGCATGATTCGGGCCAGCGTCTGAACGGAATGTTCGAACTCCAGCCCGCCGAGCAGGTCGGGCCGCGACCACGAAGGCACCCCGGGCGTGATAAGCCCGATGATCGCAATCCGAAGCCCATCCACCTCCTTGACCATGAAGGGCCGCACGTGGGACAGCGGATTCTTGAGATCCGGCCGGGTCACGATGTTGGCCGCGAGCACGGGCACGGACGCGGTGTCCTGGAGACCGATCAATTGCTCGATCCCCCAGTCGAATTCGTGGTTGCCAAGGACCCATGCATCATACTTCAGCTCGTTGATGGCGCGGATCATGATGCGGCCGCCGGTCAGGAAACTCTCCGCGCCGCCCTGGTAGAGGTCGCCGCAATCGATCAGTAGCACGTTCGGCTGCTCGGCCCGGAGTTGCCGGATCAGCGTCGCGCACCGCAGCAGGCCGCCGACGTTTTCGTTCCCTTCGTAGTCGCGCGTGGGCAGCAGGTGACCGTGGATGTCCGTCGTGTGGAGAACCCGGATCTCGACGAGGCGGCCCTCGGCGGAAAACGGCAAGGACAGAAGGATGAACAGGAGGCCGCCGAGAACCAAGGAGTGACGAGTGGCGGGTGTCGCGTGTCGTGACTTGTGCCCGCGGATCATCTTCTGTTCGCTTGTCCCTCGACACCCGCCACTCGTCACTCACTGACCGCGGATGCGGTCAGGCGATCTTCAGCGTCTCGTCATCCATGCCGAGCGCGGGGCGCACACCGGAGACGACCGACTTGGTGATGCGGCATTCCTTCACGTTGCTTCTCATCGGCACTTCGTACATCAGGTCGAGCATGATGTGTTCCAGGATCGCACGGAGCCCGCGGGCCCCGGTGCCCTTCTGCTGCGCGATCCGCGCCAGCTCGCGCAACGCGGATTCCGTGTAGGAAAGGCTCACGCCCTCCATCGCGAGGAGCTTTGCGTACTGCTTGGTCATGGCGTTTTTCGGCTCCGTAAGGATGCGAACCAGTTCCTCTTCGGTCAGGCCGTCGAGGATGGACGCGACGGGCATCCGGCCGACGAATTCCGGGATCAGGCCAAACCTGACCAGGTCCTCGGGCTCGACGCGGAACTGGCTTTTCCGCACCGCCACGCCTTCGCCGGAAAGGGCCCCGAAACCAAGGACGTTCTTCCCCACTCGCCGCTGGATGATGCTGTCGAGGCCGACGAAGGCACCGCCGCAGATGAACAGGATGTGCTCCGTGCTGAGCTTGATGTACTCCTGCTGCGGGTGTTTGCGTCCGCCTTGCGGCGGCACGCTGGCCACGGTGCCTTCAAGGATCTTGAGAAGGGCCTGCTGCACGCCCTCGCCGGAGACGTCGCGCGTGATGGACGGGTTGTCGCCCTTCTTGCCGATCTTGTCGATCTCGTCAATGTAGACGATGCCGATCTCGGCGCGGGCGACGTTGAAATCCGCCGCCTGCAGCAGGCGCTGCAGGATGTTCTCCACGTCCTCGCCCACGTAGCCCGCCTCGGTCAGCGTCGTCGCGTCCGACATGCTGAACGGCACGTCGAGGATACGCGCCAGTGTCTTGGCCAGCAGCGTCTTCCCGCACCCGGTGGGTCCGATCAGCAGGATGTTACTCTTCTCGAGATCGACTTCGGGATGCGGGTCCTCGACGTCGAGCCTGCTCCGACTACGGATGCGCTTGTAGTGGTTGTGGACAGCGACCGACAGGACCTTTTTCGCGTATTCCTGGCCGATCACGTATTCGTCGAGAGACGCCTTGATCTCGTGCGGCTTCGGAACCCGGAATTCCGGGCCCTTCTTGCGTTCGCCCTTGTTCGCCTCGCGCTGCAGCAACGAACTGCACAGGTCGACGCACTGGTCGCAGATCTGGACCGCAGGTCCTGCGATGAGGCGTTCCACTTCCGCCTGCGATTTACCGCAGAAGGAACACTTGGGGGGCTCGCCGCGGGTCGCCATATCAGGTCTTCGCCTTTCGCTCCGTCTTCCTCGTGGTCAGGACATCATCAACAAGGCCGTAGGCCTTGGCCTCGTCGGCCGACATGAAGAAATCGCGGTCGGTATCGTGCGAGATCGCGTCGATGGCCTTGTTCGTGTGGTGCGCGAGGATCTCGTTAATCCGGTCACGCAAGCGCAGGATTTCCTTGGCCTGGATGCTGATATCGGAGGCCTGCCCCTGCACACCGCCCCACGGCTGGTGGATCATGATGCGCGCGTTCGGCAGCACGTGCCGCTTGCCGGCCGTCCCGGCGGTCAGCAGGACGGCGCCCATGCTCGCCGCCTGCCCCACGCAGTAGGTCGTCACGTCGCACTTCAGGTGTTGCATCGTGTCGTAGATGGCGAGACCCGCCGTCACGGAGCCGCCGGGCGAATTGATGTAGAAATTGATATCCTTGTCCGAGTCCTCGCCCTGCAGGAACAGCATCTGCGCGACGATCACGTTGCTGACCTCGTCGTTAATGCCCGTTCCGAGAAAGATAATCCGCTCCTTGAGGAGCCGGGAATAAATGTCGAACGCGCGTTCGCCGCGTCCGGTCTGCTCAATCACCATCGGAACGAGAATCTGGGCGGATGGATTCATTCAACACTCCTTTGTAGTGCGGTGTAACAGCACACTATGACCAATTTATCTTCGCCTGATCCAAAAGGAAAGCAAGGGTCTTGCCCAGCCGCACTTCCTCGGCGACCTTGGGCAGCGCGCCCTTCTTCTCCAGATCAGCGCGCAGCTTGTCGGCCGGCATGCCGTGCCGGCCCGCGAGGGCCTTGACGCGGTCGGCGACATCCTGCTCGGAAATGGAGATGTTCTCCTGCCGCGCGACGCGGCGCAGGATGTAGCGGACCTTGACCTTCTCCGCGGCGCTCCGCGTCGCGGCCTCGATCAGTTCGTCCTTCCTGCCCTCAATGTCCTCGCGGCTCGCCCCGCGGTAGGTGCTCTGCTGAACCATGTCATATACCTCGTTCCGCGTCTCCTCCTGGAGGACGGAATCCGGCACGTCGAACGCGGTCTTCTCGAGGAGGTACTTCACGATCTCGTTCTGGAGCCGTCGCTTCTCGCCCGACTCGCGCATCTGCCTGAGGTCCTCGCGGACCCTGTCCCGCAGCGCGGCTTGCGATTCGAAGCCCATGGACTTGATGAACGCTTCGTCCATGTCGACCAGCTTCTTGGCGCGGAGAGCCTTGGTCGTCGCCACGTAGATCGCCTTCTTTCCGGCCACCGCGGTTTCCGCAAAGTCCGCCGGGAAATCGACCGTGACCTGGCGCTTCTCGCCGATATTCGCGCCGAGCAATCCGTCGCCAAAGCCGGGCAGGAACGCCTGTTCCGGGTCGGAGATCATCCAGAAATCAGTGCCCGTCCCAAGCCCCTTCGCGCCGGGCGCGAGCTGTTCGATCGGCTGGCCCTCGCACACGCCCTCGTAGTCGATCTTGACCATGTCGCCCTTCTGCACCGGGCGGCCTTCGACATCCTCGTATTTCGAGTTCTGGTCGCGGATGGTGTCGATCGTGTGGTCAATGTCCGCATCGGTAATGTCAGGCTTCTTCGCATCAAGGGCGATGCCCTTGTACTCGGGCATCTGGAAATCGGGGAACACGTCCAAGGTCAGGATAAAGCTGAACGGCTGCCCCTCCTCGATCGCCTTTTCCTTCACGTCCAGCACCGCAACGGCCTCGATATTCTCGCGCTTCAGCGCCTCCTGGTACCCGCGGGGGATCAGTCGTTCCTTCACCTCCTTCACGATTTCCTTCGAAAAACGCTTTTTCACGAGGTCGCGCGGCACGCGGCCGGGCCGGAACCCGGGTATGCGCACGCCCTGCGCGTATGCGCTCAGCACCTGGTCGTATTCCAACGCCACATCCTCGGCGGGAAATTCAATGTGCACCTGCTTCCGGCAGGCGCCCGCGGACTCAACCTTGATATTCATGAATACGCTCTCCCCATCCTCTCAAAAAAAGGCTCGTAAACGTAGCCGCTGGCGTGTGCGGGGTCAAGCTGGCGCGCCAGCAGGTTTGTTGCCTAAGTTTGCCTGCCCTGTGTAGCCACGGCTCTGCGAGCCGTGCTCAGGCGCGCCTCACAGAGGCGCGGCTACACCCGACTGGTTCAGACTGAACCAGTACCATCCTACCCCTGCAGCGTCATGAGGAATTCCGCGTTGCTCTTGGTCTTCTTGAGGCGATTGACCATCAGTTCCATGGCCTCGACCGCGGGCACGCCGTTGAGCGCCTTGCGCAGGATCCACACCTTGGCCAGCTCGTCCGGGTGCATGATCAGTTCTTCCTTGCGCGTGCCGGACTTCTCGATATTCAGCGCGGGATAGATGCGCTTGTCGACGAGGTGCCGGTCCAGGCCCATCTCCATATTGCCCGTGCCCTTGAACTCTTCGAAGATGACTTCGTCCATGCGGCTGCCCGTGTCGACGAGCGCCGTCGCGATGATCGTCAGGCTTCCGCCGCCTTCGATGTTGCGGGCCGCGCCGAAGAACCGCTTCGGCTTGTGAAGCGCATTGGCGTCCACGCCGCCGGAGAGGATCTTTCCGCTGTGCGGCTGCAGCGTGTTGTAGGCGCGCGCGAGGCGGGTGATGCTGTCGAGCAGAATCACGACGTCGCGGCCGCATTCCACCATGCGCTTGGCCATTTCGATCACGATTTCCGCGACCTGCACGTGCCGCTCGGGCGGCTCGTCGAACGTGGAACTCAGAACCTGGGCCTTTGTGTTGCGCTCCATGTCCGTGACTTCCTCGGGCCGCTCGTCGATCAACAGCACGATGAGGTGGGCCTTCGGATGGTTCGCGGAGATGCTGTTCGCGATCTTCTGAAGCAGGACGGTCTTGCCCGTGCGCGGAGGGGCGACGATCAACCCGCGCTGCCCGAAGCCGATCGGGGTCAGCAGGTCCATGACGCGCATGGAGATTTCGTCCGGCTTCGTCTCCAGCACGATGCGCCGGTCCGGGAACAACGGCGTCAGGTTCTCGAACGGAATTTTGGAGCGCTGGCCCTCAGGGTCGCCGCTGTTGATCATGTCGACCTTGAGAAGCGCAAAGAAGCGTTCCTTGTCCTTCGGCGGCCGGATCTCGCCGTCGACCAGGTCGCCCGTCCGCAGCGCGAAGCGGCGGATTTGCGACGGCGAAACGTAGATATCCTCCGGACACGGCAGGTAGTTGTACAGCGGGGACCGCAGGAACCCGAAACCGTCCGGCAGGATTTCAAGGACGCCGCGACCGATCATCTGGCCGTTGGACCGCGCGTTGGCCTTGAGGATCTCGAAGATCAGCTCGTGCTTGCGCAGGGCGCCGAGATCCTGCAGGCCGTAGCCGTCCGCCATCGTTTTCAACTCGGGCACGGACAGCGCCTGGAGCTCGTAGAGCTTGAGCATCTTGCCGTTGCCCATCGGGCGCGACTCCTGGACCTGGTGCCCCTGCGGGTGCTCCTGCGGATGATCGGGCCCGTGCCCCTGCGGGTGTTCGCGTTCCACTCGTGCGTTATCCGTTGTCATGCCTGAAAATGCCTCCTGCTGTGGGATCGGTTCCCGTTCGTTGCCCCTCTGTTGATCGTCTGACATACCCCGCGGTCCGGAGCGCGGCCGGCCGCCCGGACGCCCCCCTCGCCGACCTCTGATTGATGAATCCTCAGACATGTGCTTTCTTCTCCTTTTCCCGAATCTTCCTGTAGACCTCCGCGGTTTCGCTCTCCAGCGTCCGCAGGTCCGTGTTGTTGGTAATCACGAAATCCGAGTGCTTCGCCTTCTCCGCGACCGGCCATTGGGCCGCCATGCGCCTGCGCGCATCCGGTTCCGCGAGGCCGCGCGACAGCATCCGTTCCAACGCGATCCACTCGTCCGCAACGACGCATACGATCGCATTCCAGCCGTCCGTCGCGCCAATCTCGAACAGCAGCGGGATGATGACCACCGCATCCCGGCCCGCGCCGGTCGCCTCCTTCAGCCACCGCCGCACCTCCGCCATCACGGCGGGATGCGTCAACTCGTTCAGCGCGCGACGCGCTTCGTCGTCCCCAAAAATGAGCCGTCCCAGCTTCGCCCGGTCGATCACGCCGTCCGGGCCCAGGATCCCCTGCCCGAACCGCCCGATCACCTGGTCGCTGACCGCGCCCCGATTCAACAGCGCGTGCGCGACCTCGTCCGTATCCAGCAGGGCCGCGCCCTGCGCCTCCATGAAGCGACCCACCGTGCTTTTCCCGCACGCGATGCCGCCCGTCAGGGCGATCACCAGCCCGCGCGATGCTCGACTAGTTCGTTTCATCGGCACGGTGCTGAAACCCGTCCTCCTTGAGCGACATCACGTGCCGGAGCACCCGGATCGCCTGCTTCTGGCGCGGATCAATATTCAACGCCGTCTCAGCCGCCTTCTGCGCCGCCGCCAAGTCGCCCCGCTCGAGGGCGTCCTGCGCCTCGCTCGCGTGTTCGGCTGCAGCGCCCTCACGGGCTCTTCCGTAAATCTCGTACACCGCGTACTTCCGGTTTCCCCACAGCCGCGTGAAATACGTCAGTTTGGACGGGTTCGACTCAAAAAGTCTGGCCGGCGCCGGCGCCGGCGGTTCCAGCGCGTCCACGAAGTACCGCATCTGCAGTTCCGGCGACATCGCTGAAAACTCGCCCATCGAGTACACGTAGTAGCGCGCGCCGCGCGCGTCCACCCAGTCCCGGAACTGCCGCTCCGTCCCCTTGAACAGCACCTCGCCGTAGGCTCGCACCCTGTCGCGTATCACCGCGGACTCGAACTTGGGATGGAGGACGACGGGACATTTGCCGTATGCGGCGATGGTTCCACTCACGCCAAAATTCGCAAGGACCGGTTCGGGCGCCGCATGCTCGCGGAGCCAGTCTGCAAGTTCGACGAGCTCTTTGTAGTATACATTCGCGCGGCCCCAACGTTCAGGGCTTCTTATCGCACCAAACACCTGCCCCGCTTCCGCGAGAAAACCGCACCCCAGCAGCGCCCAGGTCACCCACGACTTCCACCCACCCCCCACCACGGCCGATACCCACACCCCCAGCAACGCCACGGAAAAAATCGCGAGGAACACATGGAATCGAACAAAAAAACAGAACGCGAGAAACGAAACGACATAGGAGAATAACAGGCCACTGATTCTGGGGTCGGACTGCTTTCGTGAAAGGGGAAATACCGCGACTAGCGCAATGAAACTAAGCAGCAGTATCGCCGGGAACAGGGCGAATGTCAACTGCACATCCGCAGAATTCAGGGCCGGGACCCACATGATCCGCTGGTTGAACGTCAGGAGCGACGGGTCGGCCGGCTTGTGGTTCAGAAACCTGATTTTGGCGGCCAGCAGCTCGACAAAGTGCCCGTACGACGCATCAAAATCCTGGGTCGCACGCAGGAGGCTCAGCAGGGCGAACGGCACCAGCGCCAGCAGAAGCCCGAACGCCCACCGGAACCCGGGCCCCAACCGGCCCACCCCCGGCCGGCTTACCCGTGACCACCCAAGCAGCAGCGCCGTCGCATAGACCAGCCCCATCACCGGCGACGCAAGGAATGCATGCGCGCGGTAGTACGGATTGAGGGCACCGACCACCACCAGCACCGCCGCCGGGAGCACCCAGCGGATGACATCGCGTTCCGCCAACGGGAACCGGCCGCACAAGGCGCGGCCAAAATGAAACGCAGCCCAGAGCAGGACGTAGTACTGAATCAGGTCCCACCACGCCAGCGACAAGCCCAGCAGGACCGCCGACACGACCGACAACAGCCACATCCGGATGCGCGTCCCCGCCGCCCCGGCCAGCGCCTCGAACGCGAGATGCGCAAGCAGGAGCGGGAGCGCGAAGTTTTCGTTCGACAGCTCATGACCGGTCGAGCGGAGGACGTTCGAAAGCGTCACGGCGTAGAAGGCCCCGGCCACGAAACCCGCGGCCCAGTTCCGGCGCCATACGCCGAGCCAGATCGCGAGAAATGGAATGCCGAGCGAGAACCATGCCGGCTCGATCCATCGCAGGCGATTCGCCACCGGCATCCCGGATGGAAAACACTTCGCCAACGCCGCGCGCACGTATTCCGATCCGAATTCATACGTCTCCCGGACCGTAATGCCCTCGGGGTATTGAATCCACGTGTCGACGCCGGGCAGGTGCCCTGTGTCGAAAATCATTTTCACACGGCGGTACTCGATCGCACTTTCGAGCGTGAACGGTATCTCCCGGCCGAGCAGTCGATACTGGCTCTCCATGGCGGCCCGGCGCACGCCAAGCCCTGTCCCGTAGAGCGCCACAAGCCCCATCACGAGAAGCATGCGTTGGTGCCTGCGGGTTGCCGACACAGCTGACGGAAGTGAAGTCACGATGGATCTGGTCCCAAAACAAACGCACTACCCCGCTTTGAGACCCCCGCCAGCTTGTCTGGCGGGTGAATCAGGATGGCGGCTGACGGCGCGCATCTCACTCGATTCCCCCTGCTTGCGACCGGCGCGTCCGTGCGCCGCTCGCAAGCAGAGGAGCGGCTGGCGCCGGTCTGCAGCCGCCAACCTGATTCACCCGCGGCACAAGGCTGCGGGGGTCTTACGGCCAAGTCAGAATAAACGCGAAGCATCCTCGCGAAGCTCCCGCGCCATGGTGTGGAATTCCATGCGGTCCAGGTACGGCACCAGCTTCACCGGATCCGGCTCGCGAACAGCCCATGCGTCCCACTCCGGAAGCAACGCCATGTCAGCGCGCAGCCGCACGAGGCGGAGATTGCGGAGGACAACGTCCTTGTGCGCGAGCAGGTTGCCGCGAATCCGCTCGGACTCGACCTTGTCGATCGCGGCCCACATCTCGTCCAGGGACGGGAATTGCGCGAGGAGTTTCGCGGCCGTCTTGGGCCCCACCCCGGGAACGCCCGGAATATTGTCCGCCGAGTCGCCAACCAGCGCGAGCCAGTCGACGATTCTTTCCGGCGGCACGCCGGTTTTCGCGACGATTTCCCCGGGCCCCATTCTCTCGCCACCCTTCGTCAGCGAGACGATGGAAATGCCGTCGCCCACAAGCTGGTAGAGATCCTTGTCGCCCGTGGCAATAAGCACCTCGGCACCCTCGACACGCGCGCGAAGGGCATGCGTCGCGAGGATGTCATCGGCTTCCTCGCCGTCGAGGCGGATCGACGCCACGTCCGCACTCCGGAGATACTCATTGATCGGCTCGAGCTGCGACTGCAGGTCGCCGGGCATTTCCTCCCGCTGCGCCTTGTAGCTTTCGAGGACCTCCATGCGCTCCTTGGGCAGGCCCCCATCGAAGACAATGCACCAGTGGGTTGGTTTCCAAGCCCGCTCCAGTTGCCTGAGCATCTTGATGAATCCGAAGACCGCGTTGGTGGGCGTGCCCGACTTCGTCGAAAGGGCAGCAATGGCGAAGAAGGCGCGATACGCCATCGCCGTTCCGTCGACCAGGAGCAATCGTCGCTGAGACATGTTATACGGAATATATGCGGAGCGACCTGCGAGGGCTTCCGGAAAACCATCGGACGCGACGCCCGCCTGCAACGCTGTGCGTAGCACTGCCGGCAGGGAGCGCGTCCCTCCGTGGTGACAATATGGACTTCTTTCAGCGTTGCTGGACGGCCACGCTCCGTCGTGGCCGTCCGCAAAATGGCTTCTCAGTCGAGGAACACGGCCCGCGCCCCAGCCAGACACACAGATCTAGCGCCAGATGACAGAACCGCCAACCGGACGGCGCCTCACTGAACAGCGCCTGTGGCCGCCGCGGTCTCGGTAACTTCCGTTGCGCCGATCATCTCGCCGCGATGAATCGGCTTGCCGGCCGGGTCCACAAGGCGCGCCGTGACAAAGATCAGGAGATTGCGCTTCTGGCTGGACTGGCCTTCGGTCCGGAACAGGCGACCGATAACCGGAATGTCGCCGAGGATCGGAATCTTGTCCTTCACGCGAATCAGTTCTTCGCGAATCAAGCCGCCCATCACCACCGTCTGGCCGTCCCAGATGACGATGCTCGTCGTTACGTTCCGGCTGGAAAAGATCGGCTGCGGAATATTGAAGGTGAACGTCTGCTCTCCGCCGCTGCTGCGAGGTATCGTCAGTGTAGACCCATATTGGATCCATTCCACTAGTTCGGACACTTCCGGAACGAGCGTCAGGTCGATCGTGTACCCGTCCGGGCCCACCGTCGGCGTCACATTGAGGATGACGCCCGTCTCGCGCGTCTCGAACGAGCCAGGCGTAACGACCGGGGGCGTCGTAACGTTGCCGGTGTCGTTGAACTGCGGCTGCGTGGTCTCAAATTCCGTCGGATAGATGATCTCCTGGACGACCTGGATCTGGGCTTGGACGCCGCTGCGGGTCGTCACACGCGGGGCCGACAGCAGGTCCGTGCCGCCGTGCATCGACAGCGCCTGAACGACGACCGACAACTCGGGGTTCGTCAGGACACTTGCGATCGTGGCAATGCCGCCGAGCGGCGTCAAGCCGCTCGAGGCCAGCGTGGAGGGCTGGGGCTCAAGCGTTCCGGTGTTCCGGTTGAAATTGAAAAACCGGAGGCCCTTTGTGAATCCGTTGGGGTCCGCATTGACCTGGACGCGCTGCGTGCCACCGAGCGGCGCTCCGCTGCCCGTGTTCTGCGCGAACTCGTAGTTATCTGTGAGTATCCACTGGAGGCCGAGTTCCTCCAGGTCGTCCTGCGCGATTTCGATGAAACGGGCCTCGATCTCAACCTGATTCGGAACGACGTTCAGGCGGGAGAGAATGCGTTCGAAGTTCTCGAGGTTTTCCGGCGTGTTGGCAACGATCAGCTGGCTAATGCTCTGGTTGTACGTGATCGAAGTGCCCGCCGGGAAGGGAACGCCGGCGCGCTCGAAGAATTCCTTCACGTCGCTCTTCTTGATCGTGGCCTTGCCCGAGCCCATTTCCACGAAATCGCCTTCCTTGTCCGGGGCATCGCCTTTTTCGACGATGACATCGAGGAAGGATGGCTGCACCGGATAGAACCGGGTCACGACGCGCCCGGACACGACGCCTTCCGGCGTGATGATGACGGCGTTGCCTTCGAGTCGGAATTTCATCTGGGCGACTTCCGTGATGTAGCGTATGGCATCAAGCAGGGAAATACGCCGCAGGTTGAGCGTGATCGTGGGAGTGCCCGCGGCCGCGGAAACGCCGGTATCGGCTGCGAATGCTTCGCCGCCAAACGGATTCTCCTCGAAGTTGGGCTCAGGTGCCGCGGCCGCAGCACCGGGGACGGCCAGGTGAAGAATGATGTTCACGCCCGAGTTATCGACCGTGTCCTGCTTGATGCTTTCCTCAACCAGGAAGTTCACGACGTCGTTGATGTTGGCCTGGCGAAATTCGATGGCCGGGATGATGATGTGCTCCATTTTCTCCTGGAGCTTCTGCGTGGTCGATACGGTCTGGATCTGGGTCCGTGTTTGAATGGATGCCGGCAGTTCCACTTCCCTGCGGATCGGAGGATTCCACGCATCGCGCACATCGCGCATCAGTTCGGCGCTGGTGGCCTCGCGTTCCTTCGTCTTGATGTCGAAGCGGACCTCATCGATCTTTCGCAGGAACCGCATCGCGTCCACGTTGTACTCATCGCGCTGGAGAATGCTCTCGAACACGGCCTCCGCGGAATCGTAGTCGGCAATCTTGTAGAACGCCTTCCCCTCGACCGTAAGGTCGCTGATGCTTTTCTTCTGTTGCTTGTATCCAGGACGCTCTTTCGGCGGCACCGGACGCATAGCGAGTTCAACCTGGCGCTCTTCCTCGGCCACGATGCGCTTCTTCAGCGTGGCGGCCGACTTGTCTCTGGGCGTGAGCTGGAGGGCCTGTTCGACGCTCGCCTTGGCATCGGCCAGGTTGCCGTTTTTCCGGAAGATGTCATTGGCTTTCCCGTAGTAGGCCGCACTGAGGGTCTTCCGCGCGTGCTCCCGCTGCTTCTTCATCGCGGGGCGATCCGGGAGGTTGATGTACGCCTGTTCAAGGTCTCGGATGGCGGCATCGTAGTCGCCAGCGTCGAGCGCCTTCATGCCGCTATCGAGGCCTTTCTGGCCTTCGACTTCCTTCGCCTGTCTGCGGACTTCCTCCTGGCTGGCCATGACGCGCGCTTCTTCTTGTTCCGGGGTCAGGGCGACTTCAGCCACGGCTTCAGGTGCCGCTTCCACAGCGTCTTCGACCTGCGCCGCCTCGGCGGGCTGCTCCTCAGCGGGCTCGACCTCGGTTACGGCTTCAACGTCGGCATCCTCCTCAAAGGACTCGACCTCGGCCTCGGCTTCGACCGCGGTATCCTCCTCAAAGGACGCGGTGTCGGCTTCGGCTTCGACCGCGGCATCCTCCTCAAAAGACTCGACCTCGGCTTCGGCTTCGACCGCAGTATCCTCCTCAAAGGACTCGACCTCGGCTTCGGCTTCGACCGCGGCATCCTCCTCAAAGGACTCGATCTCGGCTTCGGCTTCGACCGCGGCATCCTCCTCAAAGGACTCGATCTCGGCTTCGGCTTCGACCGCGGTATCCTCCTCAAAGGACGCGGTGTCGGCTTCGGCTTCGACCGCGGCATCCTCCTCAAAAGACTCGACCTCGACCTCGGCTTCGGCTTCGGCTTCGACCGCGGCATCCTCTCCGAAGAGTTCGGTCTCGTTTGCAGCTTCGGCGGCGGGTTCGATTTCGGCCGGTGCGGTCGAGGTTTCGGCGGCGGGCTCGGGAGCAGTCTGGCCTTCGGCAGGCTGGGTGATGTCCTTGAGCAAGGCTTCAAATCCCTGGTCATCCTGCGCCGTGACCCAGCCCGCGACCGCAAGGCCGATGATGACGCCGAGAATTGCCGAGGCTTTAGTGACGGTCATACAGTCGCTCCTTCTTCAACATATTGAGTAATGTAGCGAAAAAAATCGCTGGTTGGTGGTCGAATTTTCGACGATCGAATAAAAAAATCATCTGCTTTTCCCAAAGGGAGAAGGAACCGCCGGGTTCGGTTGCAGTGCGCCTCCTGGTCTGCGCTGCCACCTGAGTTTCTCTTCCTCGGACAAGACGCCGATCGTGGTGTCTCTGCCTGCTTGCTCGTCGCGTATTACTAAATGGTTATCTTGAATGTCAATGACTTTGTACTCGCGGTCCTTTACTTTGATCACCTGCCCGACCTGCACCGTGTAGACGGCTCCGTCGATGAGCGAAACGACCTGCGCTATCCGGGCGTCGCTCACAGTCATGACCTGATCTTTGACGAGTGGAAATATCTTATCGCCCTGCGTCAATGTCAACGTCGGACCGTCCGGCGCCTTCTCATCATAGGAGATGACTTTGTAGCCCTCGACTTCCTCGCCCAGTTTGGGGAAATAGGTCCTTTCCAGTGACCTCAGGTTAAGCTGGTAGTGCGCGCCGTCCGAAAGCGTCGACACACCCACGAACCGTAGCTTGAACGGGATGACCGCCGTCCTGGTGAGGCGGAGCTTGGCGATGGGCGAAGGGAAGCTCACGGGATCGTTCAGCGCCGTGCCGGACTGGTATTCCTCGATATTCAGGAAGCCGTCCCGGTCCATGTCCAGCGCGCCATCCGACGGATCGGCCGGGTTGAGGCCAATCTGCTTCTCGACGTCGTCCGGTATCCCATCCCCGTCCGTGTCGGTGGCCGAGGTCTTGATTTCCGGCTGCACCGCCTTGCAAAACGGGCACACGGCGGCACTGTACGAAATGGGTTTCCCGCACTCGATACAGCTGACCCGCTGCTCGCCCCCGAAGGTGCGCGGCCCCTGTGACTTCACTTGATAAGGATGTTTGATGTTTTCGATGCTCTTCTCGTAGGCTGAGGTGTCGACGGAAATCACGTCTTTGACGGGACCGGACAACTTGTCCCACGAGCCTTCCTGCAACAGGCGCCGGTTCTCGGTGATCTGCAGGATGAGGAATACGGCCGATCCGAGAAGCAGGATGAGCACGATGACAAGCACGAGCTTGTCGTAAATCTGGTTGAGCAAACCACCTCCAGGCCTCGCTGTGCTCACGGCTTGCCCTCCTGCGGCGCCGCGCCGATGAACCGGTAAACTTCGAGCACCAAGTCCACCTTCACCGGCTCGCGCCCCGCGACCACACGGTCTTCACGGTCGACCACGGGCGGCTTGATGCCGGCCACGCCTGGCGCCGCCACCGCGCCGGAAACCGGCTTGGCCACCGGTGCGGCCGGGCCCCGCTTCGCAAGGTCGAGCGGGTTCAGGATTTTCACGTCGGACACCATGATGAACGGCCGCGTCATCGCGAGCGAATTGAGGAGTTGCCAGACGGACGACTCGCGAGCCGTGAGCGAAACATAGATACGCTCGGCGCTGTAGAGCTCGTTGGTCTCCAGCGGCGGAAGGCCCTGCAGGGCCTTCGCGAGGGGCGCCTCCGCGGATGCACCCCTCCCCCTGCGGCGCGAAGCGCCGGCCGCTTCTTCCGCGGCACCGGACGGCGCCTCGAACACATCGCGCTCCATCGCGAGGATTTCCGAGACGCGCGCGTCAAACAGCTGGATCAGCACGGCCTCCACCGCTTTCATCTGCACGACCAGTCGAGGGATCGCGTCGGTGGAGGGCAGGTCGCCCCGCGCATAGCGGTCAAACCCGAGCCCGAAGCGGTCCGGCATTTTCACGCCCGCTTCCAGGGCACGCTTCTGCAGGCGCTGCTTGGCCTTTTCGAGCAGGGGCGCAAAGTCCGCCGCCTCAATCGGCTCTACGTCGCCCTGTTCCCGCTGGAGGTTATCCATCAGGTCCTTGAAATACGCATGGAGCTTGACCAGGTTGGTCTGCGCGAGCCCGACGTTCGCATCGGAGGGAAACGGATCGCGCTGGTTGAGCTGGTCCAGCCGGGTCTGCGCCACCTTGACCTTGGCGCTTACCTTCATATAGTCCGCCCGGAACTTGACCAGGAAATAGCCCGAGATGATGAAAAGGACGAGGCAGATGCCGCCGCCGACCACGAGCATCATGTTCTTCCGCCAGTTCATAGCGCGAGCGGCTCCTTGAGCGTCACGAGAATCTTGAAGGTGCGCACGACGTCGCCCTCTTCCGGCGTCGGCTGCCAGGTGATTTCAGTGTCCGCCCCGAAGGGCCCCACGGCCCGTATCGCATCGCGGAATTCGCGGATCGGCGTCGGCGACTTGACCTTGTCGAGATAGCCGTAGCCCGCGAGATCGATCGCCGTGATGCTCCCCACCGCCGCCGGCGCGGCGCCCGGCTGTGCGGGCGCTGCCTCGGTCTGTGAAAGCAGGCGCACGGGCTGGACCTGCACGATCCAGAGGTCGGCCGGCATCGCCACCTTCAACGAAGCGAGGAACTGGAGCCATTTGACGCGCTTGCCGGGCAGCGCGAGCAGGTTCTCGATTCGTCCCTGCACGGCGTGCGTGTCGGCTTCAATCTGCCTGAGCGGCGCCTCGACCTTTTCCAACACCGCAACGCGCTCCTGCACGCGGCCCAGTTTCTCGTCGGCCAGGTTCTTCATCTTGAAAAAGTACCCGCACCACACAACCAGCACGAGTACGGCACACACGCCCGATAGGATCAGCAGCGCGTGCTTCTTCCGGAACGCCTTGTCCGCCGCGACCCTGGGCGGCAGGAGATTGACCTCGATAGGGCAGGTCAGCACCTTGCGCAGAGCGAGGCCGACCAGCTGCCCGAGTTCGTGGGCGTGCCTGCCGATCTCGTCCGCGGGTATCCGCTGGTTGACCGGAAGGTTGATGAATGGGTTCAGGTAGTCGACGTCGACCTTCAGTTTCTCCTTGAGGAATGTGTCGCTGTACGGGATCACCGAGCATCCACCCGTGAGCAGCGCGAGCGACGGCTGCCGGCCGCTCTGCTGGCTGCGGTAGAAATTGATCGACCGGTTGATCTCCGCGTGCAACCGCGTCATCACCCCGCGCACGATCTTCGAGACCTTGTCCGCCACCTCGCTCTTCGGCGTATCGTAGACCCCGCCGAACGCGACGAAGGCATGGGCCTTTTTCATCTCCTCGGCGTTTTCGAAGGAAAGCTCGAACTCCCGCATGATCTGCTGCGTGATCGCGTTGCCCGCGACGGGCACGCTGCGGATGAACACGCGCCCCTCTTCCATGAAAATCAGGTCGGTTGACCGCGCCCCGATATCGATCACCAGCACGCAGCCCTTGAGGTCGCTGTAGTTGTAGCGAACCGCGTTGTAGAGCGCCATTGGCGCGACGTCGACCAGGTCGGTGACCAGGCCCGCCTGTTCCACCGCATCCGTCAGCCCGACAATAATGTCAGCCTTGATCGCCGCGAGCATGACGTCCAGTTCGCCCGCCCCACGCCCGATGAGCTGGTAGTCCCAGACTACTTCCTCGATCGGGAACGGCACGTTCTGCTGCGCCTCGTACAGGATGATCTGGTAAACCTTTTCCTTGTCGACCGGCGGAAGTTTGACGAAGCGGGAGAAAACCGACTGACCCGAAACGGACATCAGGACCGGGCCCGGCTTGATCTGCCGCTCGGCCATGACGTCGCGGATCGCCGTAACGATGTGCGGGAGCCGTTCCGCCTCGTTCTGCTGGTCAGCTTCGACCGAGGCGATCCCGAAATCGTAGAGTTCAATGCCGCCGGATTTCAGCGCCATGAACTCGGCTATCTTTATACTGCTCGCTCCTATGTCCAGCGCCAGGATGCGATTGTCATTCAGCATGGGACAAAAAACCGTTGCACTGTCTCAAACCACGGATTCGGGGAGTGCTGGAGTGGTGGAGTATTGGAGTGCTGTCGTATCACGGCCACCCATTGCTCCATCACTCCACTACTCCATCACTCCGCTCATTCACTTCGCCGACTTCACCGCCTCGTAATCGTCAAAATAGAGCATCGCGAAAGGCGTCTGCATGCGATTCAGGAGCATGCCGTCGACCGGGGTGAGCTTCTCCCACCAGCGTTCGTTGCTCGTGGGCAGGCTTTCGATCGCCTCGACCCGGCCCTGGACACTGACCATCACGGCCACGGCCTGCACCTCGCCGAACCGCGAGATCGTGCTCGGGTGCAGGTACACATCACTCTTGTGTTTGCCCTTCTCGACATTGATATAAGTGACTTCACCGCTGAACAGGCTCTGGCGGCTGCCGACCTCGCCGCCCTTGTCTTTCACGAGCACGTAGTACTTGAAGGTGACCTCGTCGACCCACTCGGGTTTGGTCTCGTAGGTTGTGATGATCTGGAACCACTCGCGGGTCCGGGCCTTGAACTGGCTCTTGCTGACCTGATACTCCGGCGTCATCACCTTCTTGCCTTCGATCTTGTTGATCGAGAGCTGCTTCTTGCCGCCCTCAAGCTGCTGGGCCGGCACAGAGACCGCGATGGAAAGAACGATAAGACCGGCGAGGGCGAGGCGCTTCATGAATGTATACATCTCCTCCTGCACGACAGCGAGCATGACAGTTGACCCAACCTACTGCAACGAAAAATCGGGGGGAGTGGCGAGTGTCGGGTGTCGAGGGTCGAGGGTCGAGGGTCGAGGGTCGAGGGTCGAGGGTCGGGTGTCGAGGGTCAGGCTGCCCCACTCCCCACTCGCCACTCGACACTCGCCACTCCCCCTATTGGCAAACGCCCGCCTTGCGGGTATACTTATCAAATGGTTTTTTCGCACAAAGCCTTGGCCCTCGCCACGCTGACGGTTGCGGCTTTCGGCGGCGTTGCAGCCACCGCCCGCGCCGGCACGAACCTTCTCGTCAATGCCAGCTTTGAGACTCAGGGAAGCGGCACCGCCGAAACCGCCTATCGATGGAATTGGAACAATCCCGATACCCACGGCGGATGCTGGGGAACTTTTTCGCGGCGTCCGTGGCCCAGTCACAGCGGCAGTTGGGTCGGCGCCCTGCTGGGCCGCTGGATAAATAGGGGACCCGACGGCGGCGCATGGCAGGAAGGTCCGGTGACGCCGGGCGCGCTTTGCGAGGCCTCGGGCTGGTTCTGGACCGATATGAGCCCGCCACCCACTGTCCAGGAAATGAAGGTCGAGTTCTATTCCGCCAGTTACGCGAACCTGCTTACCGTGGCGATGAATCTCCCGACGAACATCGTTCAAGCCTACACGCAGTGTTCGATGCGCGTCACCGCGCCGGCCGGCGCGGCGTGGGCCCGCTGGGTCGTGGCGGTCGTCGGCGCGGGCCAGAATGGTTCGCTGCGCTTTGACGACGTCGAACTGCGCGAAATCACGCTGCGCGACCAGACGTTCAACGATTGGACCACCCAGTCGGTCGACGGCACCTACACACGCGATGGCTGGATGATCAGCACCGGCAAAACCCAGACCGCAAACGCCCGTTCCGGTTACTGCGCTAATCTCGGCAATCCCGGCACCGTGAGCGACAGCGGCCACTTCATCCGCAGCGCGCCCATGGCGGATGGAATCGGAACGTTGAACTTCTGGTACCGGCACGAAACCGGCAGCGGCGCCCTCACCTACGACATCCAGGCGTCAGCCGATGGAACCAACTGGACCACCATCGGCGGCATCACCAATATCCTGAACACCAGTTACGTCCAGTTCACCAAGTTCATCTACGAACCGTCCAAACCTTATCTTCGCATCTATCACACGGCCGGCGCGGGCCGTCTGCTTGTCGATGACATCAGCATCGCCCTGCCGTCCGCCATCCAGCGGTTCGTGGATTTCGACGACTGGCCGGCCACGTACTCATCGAACGCCTGCTACGCCTATGCCGGCTGGGACCTTTGCACCGGAAGGATGGTCACGGCCAATGCCTATGCCGGGCAGTCCGCGCTCGTCGCCGGCAACGTGGCTGGCGGAAACGACCTCAGGTCGCCGGAATTCTCGGACGGTATCGGCGAGATCGGTTTCGTCTACCGTGCTGAAACGAACACGAGCGCCCTATCCTTCAGCGTCCAGATCTCCACCAACGGAACCGACTGGGCGACACTCGCCTCCTATTCCGGGGTCAGCAACCTCGCCTACACGAACGTCCACATCCCCTTCTACTCGCCCAACAGCCGCTACATCCGCTTCCTGCACACCGGCGGCACGAGTACGAACAACCTCCTCCTCGACAAGGTCAACATCGAGGAACCGTTCCTCGCCCGGTCACAGAATTTCAACGGGTGGCCGTCAGAAACTTCGTACGGCGGCTATGACTTTGAGCGGTGGCATGTGGAAGATGCCCTGATCGACACCAACAACGCCGTGGCCGGCCAGAGTGTTCGCCTCAAGGATACCGTCAATTCGAATGCGCTGATTCGCAGCCCGTACCTCGTCGGCGGCGTCGGGAACATCAGCTTTTCCTACGTCCTGGATGACGCCACGGCCGGGCCGAGCACGCACGTCAATTTCGATATCCAGACCTCCACGGATGGCGTGTCCTGGGTGACCCTCGATACGCTGCAAGATATCCAATTCGCGTCCAACCTGGTCTACCAGCCGTATTCGAAATATGTCTACATGACAAATGACGCGTACGTGCAAATCATCCACACGTCGGGCACCCGACGCGTGGGATTCGATACTATCGTGATCGACGCGCCCACCCCCCCTGCGGACGTCGTCATCGCCGCGTCGACGGTGCCGATGAATCCATACACGAACGACCCTGTGACCATCCAGGCCCACCTCCTGCCGCAATATGGAGCCAACGAACTGGCGGTCACGTCGTTCTACAGGATCGGCACGTCGGGCGCGTTCACCGCACTTGGCATGACCCTGTCCGACCCCGTCACCTACTCCACGACCTCGGCGATTCCGCAACAGGCGCCCGGAACCACGGTGCAGTACTACCTGGGGTGCTGGTTTGGCGGACCGGGCAGTTCGTCCAACAGCCCGCGGTTTTATCCGCCGGATGGTTCCAACGGCCCCGCGTTCTACGGCATCCCCCGCAATCCGCAAGGCTCCGTCTGGATCAATGAGATCAACTTCGTCAATTACTTTTTCGCGCCTCAGACCAACGAATTCATAGAGCTGGCCGGGGCGGCGGGCTCGGACATCAGCGGCTGGCGTATCGACCTGGCCTACGGCAGTTTTACGTCCAGCGTGCCGACCTACGCGAACTACACCATCCCCACCAATACCGTGCTAACGAACGAAGGGGCAGGCTTCGGCTTCTTCGTGCTGGGTGATGTCCAATTCGGGTCCCTCTGCGATATGCTGTTCACCAACACGGCCTCCGCCAATACGAACGATAATTTTGCCGACGGCACGCCCGACGCGCTCCAGATCGTCAACGAGGTCGGCGGCGCGGAATGCAGGCTGTCCTACAACGGGGAGGTCCTTTCGTATCAGTATGTGGGAAGGGACAACGATTTTGTGGCCGGCAACCTTTCATTGGCCGGGACCGGTGCGACGTATGGCGCATTCCTGTGGGCCACCAACGCGTACACGCCGGGTTCGGTCAACATCGGACAAGGCTTCCCGCCGGAGAGCATCGCGCCTCCCGATGTCTGGTTCTCGACGCTGGCGCTCGGGACCAACATCACGATGTACTACGTGGGCAACACGAACAACTGGACCGTGGCGCCGTATCAGACGACGAACCTGAGCAGCCCGCAGACGTGGTCGCCCGTGACGCCGTTCTTCAGCTCGACCAACGCCGTCTGGTTCGATCGCCCCGCCACGGGCGCGCAATACATCTTCCGCCTGACGATCACGAATTAGTCTGGCACCCGCGTCGGCCTTCGTCCGACGGCTACAACCGACATCATCCTATCCTGACCCGCTTTGCCGCCCTGTAGCCGCGCCACGCAGGGGCGCGCCGGCCCTCAACCCGCGTCGGCCTTCGTCCGACGGCTACAACCGACATCATCCTATCCTGACCCGCTTTGCCGCCCTGTAGCCGCGCCACGCAGGGGCGCGCCGGCCCTCAACCCGC